>CAZPHF010000123.1:0-6837 GCA_964586115.1 uncultured Flavobacteriaceae bacterium
GGATTGTTAAAGAAGGAATCGCCAATACCGAAGGCGTTATTGAAGGAACTGTAGCTGTATTATATGGTGCATTTATAACGAGTGTGATTGACTTTACTATTGTCGCTTTTGTTATGTTCCTTATTGTAAAAGCTGTAAATAAAACCAAAAAACAAGAAGAAGAAGCTCCGGCTGCACCCGCAGGTCCTAGTCAGGAAGACCTTCTTGCTGAAATCAGAGATCTTTTGGCCAAAAAATAAGTTAGCCCTTTTTAGCGGTAAATACTTCAGCTATAGACGGTGAATTCATAGATTTTTCAATCAACTGGAATTCATCGCCTATAGCTATTTCTCCAAGATGTATGTCGTTTTCCTCCAAGTTTGAAACAGTAAGATTCTCTCCCATAAAACCGTATTGAAGATTCAGAGAAGGATAAAGTGATCTCCAATAGGCATAATGATTATAACCATAAGCATAAACTGCCTTGTCAATGCCGCCATGATGTTTTCTGTCAATAACTGCATCATTTTGCACATCTTCCACGTCGAGAAATAAGGGCCCTTCAATTTTGGACTTAAAAATTCCGGTAGCATAGGTTTTCCCTCTCCATTGAACTTCCGTTCTTTTACCCGTATTCAAGGATACTATTTTCATAAATCAAGAAATGGTTTTGAGTTGGTCTGCAATCTTTCTGTCATTTGAAAGTCTTGGAATTTTATTTTGTCCTCCTAATTTTCCTACAGATCTCATATAATCATCAAATCCGTTCTTTTCAACTTTTCTAATTACCAATTGACGTAAAATATTTCCCTGAAGCAAATCTAAATAATAGCTATTTTGACGCTGCATTTCCTGGTCAATCTTTGTTGCAAGCACCGAAAGGTCTTCGGGTTCTTGTTCAAATTCAACAAACCATTCATGATAAGGTAACTCCCCTGGATCAGGATTAACTTGGGGTGCCACTGTAAATTCCTTGATCTGAGCACCTGAATTCGTCATGGCAATTTGAAGCGCTTGCTCCACTTCCTTTCCAATCACATGTTCCCCGAAAGCTGAAATAAAATGTTTGATCCTGCCAGTAACAATTACTCTATAGGGAGACAGGGAGGTAAACTCAATCGTGTCGCCAATATTATAACTCCACAGACCTGCATTTGTCGATATGATCAACACATAATTTACTCCAAGCTTTACATCCTTTATGCTAATTCTTTCTGGCAATTCATTATAGAAATCCTCTGCATCAATAAACTCGTAAAAAATTCCACTATTTAGCAAAAGTAGCATTCCCTTATCAGAAGGGTTTTCTTTCTTTTGCTTGTCTTGATAGGCAAAAAATCCTTCTGAAGCAGGAAATAATTCAATGGAGTCAACTTTCCTTCCAATAAGATTTTCCATATTTTGTCTGTAAGGCTCATAGTTGACACCTCCGTAAACAAAAAGGTTAAAATTTGGAAAAATCTCTCCCACTTTTTTACCTTGATCTGCAATGAGTTTTTCAAAATACATTTGCACCCAAGAAGGAATTCCACTGATCAGACGCATATCCTCTGCTGCTGTTTCCTTTACTATTGCATCAACTTTGGTTTCCCAGTCGTCTATGCAATTTGTTTTCCATGATGGTAGTCTGTTTTTTTGCAGGTATTTCGGGACAAAATGGGCTACAATTCCTGATAACCTTCCTGTTTTGACTTTACCAGA
Organism: uncultured Flavobacteriaceae bacterium; assembly: GCA_964586115.1. GTDB lineage: Bacteria > Bacteroidota > Bacteroidia > Flavobacteriales > Flavobacteriaceae > Lutimonas. The sequence goes on from CAZPHF010000123.1 coordinate 1,681, forward strand.
CCCATCAATCTCAGGAGATCCTTGCAAAAATATCATTTTACCATCTACAAAATCGGCTTTTCCAGTCTCAGCAATATATAAAAGTAAGGCTTCCTTGGCTGCAGAAATCTGATAGGGCATTGATTCTTTTGTTATAGGAATGTATTTTGCCCCAGAGGTAGTACCGGAGGTTTTGGCAAAATAAAGAGGACTCCCTTTCCATAGAACATCTTTTTCACCATTGCGAATGAGCTGAACATAATCTTTTAGACCTTCATAATCTCGAACTGGAACATTATTTTTAAAATCCAGGTATGATTGGATCTCCTGAAATTTATGATCTTGTCCAAATTTCGTATTTTTTGCCTGGTCAATTAGCTCTCGAAAGACCTTGTCTTGTGAACCAAAAGGGTTATTAGCCCATGCATGGACTTGTCTTGCAACAAAACCGGCATAAATTTTTGCTAGGAAGGATTTTAACACGAATTAAAAATCTATTTAATGGTCACCCAGAACACTGGTTTAATCGAAATTAATATAATTAGTAGGATTTACCGGATACCCATCATTCCAAAGCTCAAAATGCAAATGAGCACCTGTTGAGAAAGCTCCGGTTGAACCTGCACTGGCAATAACTTCACCGGTTTTCACTAGTTCTCCTTGTTCTTTATAGATTGATGCATTGTGCTTATATATTGACGTAAAACCTTGCCCGTGTTCAATCAATATTACATATCCGGTATCAGCTGTAAATCCTTCAAATATAACGGTCCCATCTGCAATAGCTTTTACAGGAGTATCCTCATCAACAGCAATGTCTACTGCAAAATGCTTTTCCTGATCATCATATTGTTGGGTAATTTGTCCCTTAATAGGAGATGAAAAAACAATATCCGTGTTTTTTTCTGCTTGTTGAAATACACTAAATCTGTCCATCTCTTCAACTTCCTCACGAAACATGGAGTCAACTGGAGAAGGAGCAAAATCGATCTCATCTATTTGAAACTGTCTTAATATAGAGTCTTTATTAAAGGTTACTCTTTTGATTTCTCCTTTGAGCACTTGCTGAATATTCTCTATATACAGGTCATTTACTGATAGGGCTTTGTTCAGGGAATCGACTTTATAAGATAAATTTGTAGTTTCCTTTTGCAATTCAGTGGATGAATATCCCTGAATGTATTCTTTCAAGGGGGTAATTGTTATAAACAGAATCGTAAGACTGATCAGAATAATGGAAAAAATTGCCCCAAAAACAAATGCATTCAAACGATTCAGCTTGAATGAAAAGCGCTCCTCAAAAGTATCCTCGTTTAACACAACAAAACGATACTTAAAAGTTAATTTTTCTTTAATTATATCTCTTTTTCTTTTCTCCATAATCAGACTTTCAGCACAAATATACAATGTTTTTAAGTTCTCCGTTATGCTCAGATTTAGGGTTGAAACCTAAACAAAATCTTCCTTTTCTATTTGTAAAAATTCATTTCATCCAAATAAATCCATGCTTTGTGCGGCATAAGTGCTCTAATGTTTTTCTTCTCCTTTATCGCTTTCCTAATAAAAGTTGATGAAATCTCTACAATGGGAGCTTCAATGAGATGTACATTATTATGGGAAAGAAGATCGGGAAGTGAGATATCTTTAGAGATTCTAGGGTAAACATATAGTTCATGGCTATCCAGAATCTTGTCCGAATTCTTCCATTTATGAAAAGAATATAAATTGTCAAGACCCATGATCAGGTTAAAATGATGTTGAGGATATTTCTCTTCTAGATGCAACAGGGTGTTAATTGTATAATTGGGTTGAGGAAGGTCAAATTCTATATTACTTGGTTTTAATTTCGGATAATCTTCTACAGCCCTCATAACCAGCTGAAAACGATGATGATCTTCAAGTAAGGAGTTTTTATTTTTAAATGGATTATGGGGTGTTACAACCAACCAAACCTCATCTAAGTCTGAATATTCAACCATATGATTGGCAATGATCAAATGCCCGACATGAATGGGATTATAACTTCCAAAGAAAAGGCCAATTTTCATGTTGACTTATTTAAAGCTTTTAAGAAGTAAATTTTCGAACCAAATTCTCTGCCTCTTCTTTGGCGGTATCCAAATCATCATTTACAAGAATGATATCAAACTGCTCAGCATAAGACAACTCTTTTTCAGCTTTAGCTAATCTTTCCTGTATTTTCTCTTCTGTTTCTGTTTCTCTAGACCTTAGACGTTTTTCCATGATCTCTAACGAAGGGGGTTTGACAAAGACGGCCAAAGTTTTCTCTGGAAATTTCTCTTTAATTCTAAGCCCTCCTACTACATCAATGTCAAAAATGGCATGTTTCCCTTCTGACCATATCCTTTCTGCCTCAGACTTCAATGTGCCGTAAAATTTATTACTATAAACCTCTTCCCATTCTAAAAAATCATCCTTGTCAATATGTTTCTTAAATTCCTCAAGACTTAGAAAATAGTAATCCTTTCCATCAACCTCCTGTCCTCTTTTCTCTCTTGAGGTTGCTGATATTGAAAAATCAAGATTGAGCTTGTCCTCGTTGAGCAAATGATGCACAATAGTTGTTTTCCCTGAACCTGATGGGGCTGAAAACACAATCAGCTTTCCTTTTCCTTTATGCATGCCTATAAAACATTTAGCAATTGTTCTTTGATTTTCTCAAGTTCATCTTTCATTTCAACCACCATCTTTTGCATAGGGGCAAAATTTGCCTTGGAACCTATCGTGTTTATTTCTCTTCCTATTTCCTGAGAGATAAAACCCAGCTTCTTACCATTAGATACTTTTACATCTAGCTCCTGTAAAAAATAACTCAGGTGATTGGTGAGTCTTACCTTTTCTTCTGTGATGTCGAGTTTTTCAAGGTAATAGATTAACTCCTGTTCAAAGCGGTTCTCATCTACATTCTGCTCCAACTCTTTGATTGATTTTTTCAATCTTATTCTTACCTGCTCCAGCCTTTCACCGTCAAGATCAATTATTTCTTCCAACTTCCTTTGTAAAATCTTTATCCGACCCTCGAAATCATTGCGCAGTTCTTTTCCTTCAGACAAGCGGTATTCTTGCAAATTTTCAATGGCTTCCAAGATACCGGTTTCAATCTTTCCCCATTCCTCCGGATCCAATTCCTCTCTTTCCGTTTTTAATACATCGGGCAATCTCATGGCAATAGAGAGAACATCTGTTTCCTTATGTATTTCTTCCAATTGTTTAATATAATTGGCTACAATTTCCTTATTAATTTTGGTTGTTGTTTCTACTGAAGTAGATTCAATATAAAACGACATATCGACCTTCCCTCTAACTAAATTGTTGGCAATCAATCTCCTGACATTAATTTCCTTTTCTTTATAAATCCCTGGAAACCTTGTGTTTATGTCAAGATTTTTGCTGTTCAGTGATTTTACCTCTAGACTGATTTTCTTTGTTTCAAGTTGAATGATTGATTTACCGTATCCGGTCATGGATTGTATCATCTTATTCCTTTAAGTTTAGGCAAAGTTAGCAATAAAAATATCTTTCCCCATGCTGGGAAACATTATAATCATCTCAATCAAATGTTTCTTTAGGCTTGCGTGTAACCAAGTAAACTCCTACAAAAATAAGGAAAGTGGCTGCGACTTTGATCACATTTAATGAATCACTTCCAACAAAAAGAGCATACATACTAGCGATTACCGGTTGCAAATAAATAAAGATACTCAAGGTGGTAGGTTTTAATTCCTTAATGGCAAAAAGATTGAACATATAAGTCATAAAAGATGTAAATACAATAATAAACCCTACTCTATAAAGGATAGGTAATGGCATTGTATTCCAATCTACCAAACTAAATTCAGAAATTCCAAAAGGAATTACCATGATCAAACCAAGTAGATACAGCCATTTGGCCAAGGTAATGGCATGGTATTTTTTAGTGAGATTTTTAATTAGTATCAGGTAAAGACCGTAGGAGGAGGCATTGACAAAAACTAGTAGGTTTCCTAAAGTCGCATTGCTTGCCATGCCTGTATCCTTACCAAAAACAATAAGCATAACTGCTCCAAACAACCCGATAAAAATTCCCAATAACTTTTTCTTACTCGCTTTTTCTTTCAGTAAAAAAGAGGAAAATATCAATACCAATATAGGCGAGATCACCATGATCACCGAGGCATTGATCGGTGTGGTCATACTAAGGCCCTTGAAAAAAGAAAGTTGATTGAGTGCTATACCAAATAGCGCTCCAAGTAATAATCTTGGGTAATCCTGAGTTTCAATCTTTTCCTTCTTTAGAAAAATTCCTACAACCCAAAACAATATTGTAGCCCCTAACACACGTATCAAAATAAACCCAAACGGACGAATATAGAAGGGCATTACTTCTTTGGCAACAGTAAAACTTATCCCGTAGATCAAAGCCGCTAGAAAGGCAAGTAAAAAAGCTATATTTCTGGATTTCATTTGTTTAAATACATGATTCCCTATGCTATTCAAACTAAGGCTACTTCTAAAAAAGATAACCACGGAAAATTAGTCCGTGGTTAATTTACTTTTTTAAAAATAAACTTAATTATTTCCCTTCAGCATATCTTTTGTTTACTTCCTCCCAGTTGATTACGTTGAAGAAGGCATTGATATAATCTGGTCTTCTGTTTTGATAATTCAGATAATAAGCATGTTCCCAAACATCCAAAGCTAAAATTGGAGTTCCATTACAGCCCATCTCCGGCATTAAAGGATTGTCTTGATTCGCTGTAGAACAAACTTCCACCTTTCCACCTTCATGTACACAAAGCCAGGCCCATCCTGATCCAAATCTCGTTGCTGCTGCTTTAGAAAAAGCCGCTTTAAAATCCTCAAATGATCCAAAAGCTGCATTGATGGCTTCAGCCACAGCTCCTGTTGCTGCTCCACCTCCATTTGGAGACATAACCTGCCAGAAAAGATCATGGTTATAAAATCCACCACCATTATTTCTAACTGCTCCGTTAGACATATCCATATTATTCAATATATTTTCTATAGATTTCCCTTCAAGGTCCGTTCCTTCTATCGCGTTATTCAGATTCGTTGTATAGCCATTATGGTGTTTAGAATGGTGAATCTCCATCGTTCTTGCATCAATATGAGGCTCTAAAGCGTCATATGCATATGGTAATTTTGGTAATTGAAATG
>CAZPHF010000124.1:0-6785 GCA_964586115.1 uncultured Flavobacteriaceae bacterium
TCAGATCAAGGATTTTATTTGGGAGAACACGGTTGGTTTGATAAGCGATTTGTTTATGATGAATCTTTTAAAACACCCCTGTTGATCAGATGGCCTCATCAGATCAAACCTGGCACTACAAATGATGAAATGGTTCAAAACCTGGATTTTGCTCAAACCTTTTTGGAGGCTGCCGGAATAAAAGCTCCTGATGATATGCAGGGAGAAAGCCTGATACCCCTGTTGAAAGGGGATACCGCTTCCTGGTCAAGGGAGGCCGTCTACTATCATTATTATGAATATCCCTCTGTTCATATGGTTAAGCGTCACTATGCGATCGTGACTAAAGAATTTAAATTGGTACACTTTTATTACGATGTGGATGAGTGGGAATTATACGACAGGCTCAAAGACCCGCAGGAAATGAATAATGTCTATGCTGATCCTGCATATGCTGATATTGTTAAAGAACTTCATATAAAATTGGATGATCTTAGGGTGAAGTATAAGGATTCCCCTGAATTGGATCAAAAATACATTGACATGTATGGTGACTAAAGCTTTATTTTTTGAAAATAATTCAACAAAAAGTGTAATGTTTTAAGAATCCACTCGTCATACTTGTATATGCTCAGGTATGCTCACCTATCTATTTTTTGAGTTTTAAAGCTTGGTAAGCTGTTTTGCTGAAATGCTTTAATTATTTGGGCAGATTGAACCAAATGGTCAAGCAATTGGCCTACATATTAAAAGTGTCAAGTAAATAAAACAAAAAATTTGTTTCATGATACCCCTAAAAATGAAACCTTGAAAACAACATTAATACATAAGCGCTATTTACATCTTTGGATGGCAGTACTGTTGGTAACTCAGTTGTCAGCTCAGCAATTCATAGATGGTGAAAAAATGGAAGTTTTGGAGAACTATGTGATTGTTCAAAATTCCCATGAAGCTGTTTGGAAGGTACTTTCCGCTTATGGAAATGTAAGTAAATTTCACTCTAGTATTGATGATTCCATGGCACTAAATGGAACATTAGAGCAAGCACAGCTCGGAGCAGAAAGAGAAGTACAGATCCCGGACGGGATCAATAATATTATTAATAAAGAACGTATAGTTACCTATATTGATGGTGTTTATTATACGTATGAAGTTTATGAATCTGAGAATTTTCCTACAAGAAAGATGCAGGTTACATATGGCGTTAGGTTAGATGAGAAAGGTAGAACTATTTTGTTTAGTAAAACATTTTACAAATTAAATAACGCGATAAATACTAAATTTTTAAAAAAGAAATTAAAGAGGTTCAGTATGGATAGTCTTTTAGCCTATAAATATTATATAGAAACAGGCGAAAGAAACACTGATATAAAAACCCTTCGAAAAAGATATCATAAAGAAGATCAGGAATACGGTACTGATTATGTTGTAATTAGTCGTTAACTGAATTAAAACGGATACTTCCTTATTGTGCTAAAACTTCAAATTTATTTGGAGTTTTTTTGTTTTAAATGCTTGCCTATACTTTTTCAAACTTATCCAAAACCTAACCAAAATCATAGTCGGCCTGACTTCCAATAGCTACATTTGTGTTGAAAATGAAATTTAATAAGCGTACAAATGGAAATAAAAATTTCGGTTTTGTGTTTTTTGTTCTTGCCCTTCCTTATTCTCATAGGTCAAAATAAAGATTTTCACCAAGCTCCAGAAGGAAATTCCCAGCAGGTGATATGGCATGTGAAAGCTATACATCCTGAGGGCTATACCTTAGATGTAAAAGCTTTTGATACTGAGGGAAACTCTTACGATGTGAAGGCATTGGAAGACTCAAACCAAAGCTATATTATGGATGTCAAGGCTTTTGTTGGTGAGAAAATATTACCTGTAAAAGTTTTGGTGAGCGAAAAACAAGACAAACCCATCGTTGCTATAACGGAGGAAGGTCAGGTGTATAAAATTATGGCAATTGCAAAAAATGGAGCCTTATTGGAAGTGCGAGGAGTCCGCAAATCAGGTTATATAGTTCATATCAAGGCTATAGGTAAGGACGGTTCTTTTTATGGAGTTAAAGCCATTTCTGAAAATGGAAAACTCAAAGACGTAAAAGGGATAAAAATGTACGATAAAAGAGTGGAAGTGACTATGCATGGTGTTGAAGTCCATGCCCATGTAGTGGCACTGCCACAGATACAATAAATAGAGTTAAAGCCATAATCGATTCTAACATAATAAGTGATCCATTGAATAAAAAAGACTATTGGGAAAAGGTTTATCAGCGTCAATCTTTGATTGAATCCGGCTGGTATCAGCCAGTTCCTGAAAGTTCTCTTCAATTGATAGCAGCCTCAAATATTTCTAAAAATGCCAGTATCATTGACATTGGCGGTGGAGATAGTTTACTTGTCGATCATTTATTAGACAGAGGATATAAGAATATCACGGTACTTGATATATCAGAGAAAGCCATTGAAAAGGCAAAAAAAAGACTTGGTCCTTTGGCAAATTATGTCAACTGGATTTGTTCTGATATAACCGAGTTTCAAACCAATACCACTTTTGATTTATGGCACGATCGAGCCTGTCTGCACTTCTTAACCCAAAATGATGATTTTAAATTATATCAGGAAAGGGTAAGAGATTGCTTATCCTCCAGAGGAAACCTGATTCTGGGTGCCTTTTCTAAAACAGGACCGGAAAAATGCAGTGGTCTGCCCATTCATCAATATGATCGTATTGAATTGACTGAACTCTTTTCTGAAGGATTCGAATCGATAGAAACTTTTGAATCAGTTCATGTAACCCCATCATCGAACACCCAAAATTATGTATTTTGCCGTTTTAAAAAGAAATAAACAATTAAATATAAAAAAAATGAGAATCAGTTTATTAATATGTTGTATCACATTGCTCATGTCATGTGAAAGTAAAAAAAAGGATTATGCCCCTTTATCCAAAGAATTAGCTCAAAATGAAGTTGTAGTGAATGAGGTACAACAAACTAGCGATTACACCTATATTTTAGTTCAGGAATCAAGCCAGGAATTTTGGTTGGCAGTGTCGAAAACAGATGTGAAAGTTGGTGAACGATTATATTTTACCGGGGCAATGGAAATGAGCAACTTTGAAAGCAAAGAATTAAATCGGGTTTTTGATCGTATCTTTTTTGTAGACCAAATCAGCAAACAACCCATTGAGGCGGAAACAAAAAAAGCAGAGATGATTGCTAAAAAGCAGGAAGGGATGCAGCAATTACTTGACAGTATAAAGATCAGTCCGGCTGTTGATGGTTTTAGTATTGGTGAACTATATGAAAATGCTAAAAATTATAACAAGCAAACGGTTAAAGTACGAGGCCAGGTAGTAAAGGTGAATATGGATATTATGGATCGTAACTGGGTGCATCTTATGGATGGGACAAAAGGAGAGAATAGATCCGATCTTACTTTTACCACAAAAGATGTAGTTCAAGTAGGTGATACTGTTACTTTTGAGGGTATTTTGTCAATTGACAGGGAATTTGGTGCGGGCTATGTATACCCGGTCATTGTTGAGGATGCAGTATTAAAGTAATGGTAGAAATCGACTCGGATTTGATGTTTTTTTTCTACTTTTAAATAGTATTAGATGAATGGGCATTCGCGCCTTGTTCTTAAACACTTTTTACTCATGAATAATACCTTTTTACTGGCATCAACCTTCATATTTATGATATTTTTTAATTCCAAAGTATTAGCCCAATCGAACTCGACAGGTATATTTTATAATCAAAGTGATATTGGTGCTGTAAAGCACTCTGGAAAAGTTTCTTATCACAGCATTGATCAGGAGTATTTAATTGAAGGTTCCGGCGCCAATATGTGGTTTGCAGACGATCAGTTTCATTTTCTTTGGAATAGCATTCAAGGAGATTTTATCCTTAGGGCAAAAGTGAAATTTGTTGGAGAAGGGGTTGATCCTCATCGAAAATTGGGTTGGATGGCAAGGAATAGTTTTCAGCCTGATGCCGAACATGTAAGTGCGGCTGTTCATGGAGACGGGCTTGTTTCACTTCAATACAGAAAAATGAAAGGAGAGGACACAGAGGAGTTAACATCAACTGATAAAGCACCTGACATCATTCAACTGGAAAGGAAGGGGAACACCTTTATCATGGGAACCGCAAAAATGGGAGAGCCTTTGGTGAAGGTAACTAAGGAAATTTCTGGTTTGCACAAAGAAGTATTCATAGGCCTTTTTGTATGCTCGCATAATCCGGATGTAATAGAGAAAGCCATCTTTAGCGATGTCAGAATCATTAAACCGTTCGAGGAGTCAGGGGAGCGATATCAGGATTATTTAGGAAGTCATATGGAGGTTCTCGATGTAGAGAGCCTGGAAAGAAAAGTATTGTTTTCTTCCAATCATTCCTTGCAGGCGCCCAATTGGACAGTTGATGGAAAAGCATTGATCTACAACTCAAATGGCTACTTGTATAGATATGATCTGGAAAGTAAATTGACAACAACGGTCAATACTGGTTTTGCCGTAAAAAACAATAATGACCATGTTTTGTCATTTGATGGAACGCAAATGGCGATTAGTCATCCTGATGATCAAGATAACGGAGATTCAGCAATTTATACCTTACCCGTAGAAGGAAGTTCTGAGCCTTTCCGGGTGACTAAAAAAGGATTAGGAGCGTCTTATTTGCATGGTTGGTCATCAGATAGTAAAGAATTGCTATTTACCGGAAATCGAAATGATCAATTTGATATTTACAGTGTGAATATTGAAACAGGAGATGAGATCCAGTTGACCAATACCCCCGGATTGGATGATGGCCCGGAGTATGATCCGCAGGGAAAATTTATTTATTTTAATTCCAATCGCAGTGGCACGATGCAGCTGTATCGAATGAAACCCAATGGTAGTGAGGTAAAACAACTCACCTTTGACGAATTGAACGATTGGTTCCCACATATTTCTCCAGATGGAAAAAAAATAGTGTTTTTGTCTTTTGGAACAGATGTTGAATCAGGAGATCACCCCTTTTACAAGCATGTTTACCTTAGGATGATGCCTGTTGAGGGTGGTGAACCCCAGATTCTCAGCTATGTATACGGAGGGCAGGGTACAATTAATGTACCCAGCTGGTCACCAGATAGTAAAAAGGTGACCTTTGTTAGTAATTCGAATTAAGCATTGATGAATAGTGACTATCCATATCTTCTGCAATTATGATAAAAAGAAAAACGTTTCTTGTCTTTTTGACATTCGTTCTACTTAGTAGCCAATTATGCGCTCAAAACGGTAAAGTTTTTGACAAACTCAGTATGAAGAGTTCCATCCTGAACTCAGAAAGACATTTCGCTATCTATCTTCCTCCAGATTATGAAAGCTCGTCAAGGAGTTATCCTGTGCTCTATCTTTTGCATGGTTCAGGAGATGACCAAACAGGATGGGTACAGTTTGGTGAGGTGTTGCATATCACTGATCAAGCGATAAAGAAGGGTAAGGCAACACCTATGATCATCGTAATGCCCGATGCGAATACCGGGCAAAGAGGTTATTATAATGATATCAACGGGAAATGGAATTATGAGGATTTCTTTTTTGAGGAATTAATGCCTTATGTAGAGAAAATATACAGGATTAAAAAGGAAAAGCGTTATCGTGCCATATCAGGTCTTTCCATGGGAGGTGGTGGCTCTTTTATGTATGCCATGCGTCATCCTGAACTCTTTTCTTCATCAGCCCCTTTAAGTGCTACTACAGGGCCGTTGACCATTGAAGATTTAAAGAAGAATTTGAGCAGAAACGGAGATACGGAATATACAGACCAGGAGCTCGAAGATTATTTTAAACGTCACAATGCTGTAGAGCTGGTAAAGAGCTTACCGGCAGATAAAGTTTCATCTGTTAAATGGTATATCGATTGTGGAGATGATGATCATCTGTTTGAAGGGAATAGTTTGGTTCATATTGAAATGAAAAAGAAGGAAATTGCCCATGAATACAGGGTGCGCGACGGGGGTCATAACTGGACTTATTGGAGAGAATCGTTACCTGAGGTGCTCGAATTCGTTTCACAGGCCTTTCATCAATATTGAAGTTTAAAGACATTAAGGGATCGAAAATGACTGATTCATTCGTAAGAGTTTTATTACTGAGTTGTTCGGATTTACAAAAGCGAACTTTTCAACCAAAATGTCAATATATATTTGTCGAAAGCTAAAACATTACATATGAAACATCTTTCTTTTATTCTCACTATCTTTTTTTTCACTATTCTTAGTCATACTGCAATGCAGGCCCAACAGCTTACAGCAGTTGAAATCATTAAGAAAGCCGATGAGAAAGTAAGAGGGAAAACCAACCATTCTGTGTTGGAGATGCAGATCATAAGGCCTACCTGGAGTAGGACGATTTCTATGAAGAGTTGGTCAAATGGTTTGGATTATTCCATGACCTATATAACGGGGCCGGCCAAAGATAAAGGGCAGGTTTTTATGAAAAGAGAAACTGAAATGTGGAATTGGATGCCTAGTATAGGAAGAATGATTAAAATTCCAGCCTCTATGATGTCACAAGGTTGGATGGGGTCAGATTACACAAATGATGATATTCTTAAAGAAAGTTCCATAGTAAGAGACTATGATCACAGTATTGATAAAGAAGAAGTTGTAGAAGGCTTTAATTGTTATAAAATTAAAATGATTCCAAAGGAGGAAGCAGCTGTTATTTGGGCGAAGGTTTATAAATGGATTACTACAGATGAATTCATTCAAATCAAATCTGAATACTATGATGAAGATGATGATTTGGTG
>CAZPHF010000125.1:0-6599 GCA_964586115.1 uncultured Flavobacteriaceae bacterium
TCAACAGTTGTATATGCTTCTTGGGGTAGAGGTGGTGGAACGGGTAACCGTGGTAACCGTATCCGCACATCAGATGGATATATCGATTATGATGCTATTTATGAGTTTAATGAAAGTGTTCCAAATGGAGAAGGAGGTTATTTTGCTGCTGGTGGTGGTTACGTAACAAGATCTTCTGTTAATTCTCATAGCTGGTATGGTCTTGTATCAAATTATGAAAATAAATTTACTGAAAACTTAACCTTCAATGTTGGTATAGACTATAGGTATTATTATGGATTCCACCATAGAGTCGTTGAAGACTTCCATGGTTTAAATTCTTGGCAAGAAAATATTAGATTAAGAGATCAGAACGACAATCATGAAACGTATGGTTCTTTTGGAACGTATAAAAACGTAATCGCTACTGAATCTTTTAATGCTGACCCTTGGGCAGCAGTTACGGCAAAAGCTGATGAAGATCAAAAAATTGCTTATAGTAATGATGAAAGAATTACTTACGGAGGTTTATTTTCTCAGTTAGAATATGCTGATGACAGATTTTCTGTATTTGTTCAAGGATCAATTTCAAATCAGAACCATCAGAGATTCGATTATTACCAATACGCTGATCAAGCTTTAATTGATGGAACTTCTACTCAAAATGTTATTGATGAGAGTACAGGAGAGCCTGTTCCTTTGCCAGATGACATCGTACCAGGTGTTGATTCTGAAAAGGTAAGTAATTTTGGCTTTAACATTAAAGGGGGTGGAGCTTATTTTATCAATTCGCAAAGTAGTGTTTATGGAAATATGGGATACTACTCTCGTCAACCTTATCATGACAATATCTACTTAAACTTTACCAACCAGGTAAACCCATTGACTGAAAATGAAAAGATTTTTGGTATGGAATTAGGTTATAAGTATACTGCAAACAAATTTTCAGGTAGCGTAAACTTATACAGTACTTCATGGAAAGACAGGGTAGTTAGTTCTTCGGATATCGAGCCTGATGACAATGGACAAGATATTGTAATTTATACCACTAATTTTGGTGTTGAACAATTGCATATGGGTCTGGAAATAGATGCAACCTATAGAGTAATTGATCCTTTAAGAATAAGAGGTTTCGCATCTTTCGGAAACTGGAGATATGTAGGTAATGCTGTAACAAGAATTGCAGATGAAGACCAAAATATAATTGAAGAAACAATTACTGATGTTGATGGTGGTGAAGTTGGAGATGCTGCTCAAACTACTTTTGGTTTAGGTGCAGACTGGAGAATTACAGAGCGTTTCTCAATTGATGCAGATTACAGGTATTATGCTGATCTTTATTCTAACGTAGGTGCTGTAAAAGAAAATCTTAAACTCCCTTCTTTCGGGGTTATGGATTTTGGAGCATCCTACAGACTTCCTATTGGTCAAAAAACTAATAATTTGTATTTCAGAGGAAATATCAACAACCTTTTTGATACTAACTATATTTCTGAACTTAGCACAAATATCGAATCTGGTGATTCTAATGCTAATGGAAGCAATTACTATGGTGTCGATTCTGCCAACCGTGGATTTGTTGGATTAGGAATCACATGGAACGTAAGTATTAGATATAACTTCTAGTATTATTTGAATACTTTTAAAATCCCACTTATGTATTTAGGTGGGGTTTTTATTTTTTAATGTTTACTTTTACCTTCGATTTAAAAAAAATATCATGATTAAAATGCTACATTCTGGCTGGGCCTATATTACATTGATCATTCTTATCTTTGCGGTAGTGAATGCGCTTATAGGACTGACTTCAAAAAAAGAATTTAAAGAGAAAGATTTAAGAGTTTCTCTATTCACCTTAATCGTTGCCCACTTGCAATTGATCATTGGTTTTATTGCATATTTCCTATCTGCTCAATTTGCCTATGTTTTAGATAACGGTATGGGTGCTGCCATGAAAGAACCAGACATCAGACTATTTATTGTTGAACACCCATTGATGATGATTCTCGCAATTATAGTGATTACGGTAGGCTTTTCCAAGCACAAAAAGCAAACTACTGATAACGGTAAATTTAAAACTATTGCTTTATACTATGGTATTGCGCTGATCTTTGTTCTCAGCAGAATTCCTTGGAGTCAATGGTTTTCATTTTAGGGCTGGAATCAGACCTTTATAGTTTTTTTTGAATGTAAGATTATGGCACAATTTTTAAAAATTATTTCCTACCCTCTATCGATCATTCACTATCTTTTCTTTGGACTGTTATTGTTGCTATTCCATCCTTTGCAATGGCTTGCGTTTAACCTATCGGGGAAAAAAGGCCATAGACAAATGGTGATATTGTTAAATAAAGGGTTAACGTTTAGTTTATTTTTTTTGTTTTCGAGAGTTAAATTTATCAATAAATATAAGCTTCCCGAAAATGTACCCATCATTATTGTATCAAACCACCAAAGTACTTATGACATCCCTCCTATGTATGCTTATTTGGGAAAATTCTTTCCGAATTTTGTTTCGAAAATTGAACTGGGAAAAGGTATTCCTAGTGTCTCCTATAATTTAAGGCATGGGGATAATGTGCTCATTGATCGCAAAGACCGCAGGCAATCAATCAATGCTTTGATGGGATTCGGTCAAAAAATAGAAGAAGAAAAACTTACGGCCGTTATATTCCCTGAAGGAACGAGAAGTAAAACAGCTGTTCCAAAGCCATTCCGTGAAAGCGGTTTAAAAATGATGGTGAAAAAAGCGCCTTCCTCCTTTATTGTTCCTCTGTCAATAAATAATTCATGGCGTCTGGTTAGAAAAGGTTCCTTCCCTTTGGGGGTTGGTATAAAGGTCACAATGGAAGTCCATGAACCCATAAAGTCAGATTCTATGCCTTTTCCAGAATTATTCGAAAAAACTGAAAATACGATTAAAGAGGCGCTATTGAAATTAAATCCAACCCAATGATCAATCAGTTGATCACAAAAGCATCGCGGTCTTCCAAAAATCTAAATTGACCCCTTGTTTGCTTTATATGGTCAAGATTAATGGAAACAGACCCCATTACCTCTTCGCCTGGCTTAAAACTCAACAAATTGCTTCCCATGGCGTCATAGACTGCAGAATGACCGGTATAAACCAATCTATTATTGTCTATTCCTACCCGGTTTAAACCAATCACATAACATAAATTTTCAATCGCTCTAGCCTTTAAGAGGGTATCCCAAGCCAGCATTCTTGCATTTGGCCAGTTGGCAACAAAAACAATGAGATCGATTTCCTCTGTATTTCTGGACCATACAGGAAATCGCAGATCATAGCAAATCAACGGGCAAATTTTAAAGCCTTTATAATCAAAAGTCATCCGCTCTAAACCTGCTTTAAAAACCTTGTCTTCTCCTGCAAAGGAAAACAAATGACGCTTATCATACTGTTTAATCCCTCCATCCGGAAAAGCTACAATCAACCTGTTGAAATAATGGCCTGATTGACTGATCAACAAACTTCCAATCACAAGGCATTTTCTTTTCTTCGCTATTTCAAGCATCCATTGAACACCTTCTCCATCCATGGTCTCAGCTTGACCCTCTGCTTCCATGGTGAATCCTGTTGTAAATAGTTCAGGAAGGACGATCATGTCAGTTTCTTCTTTTATCTGTTCTATCTTGGAAGACAAATTCTTAAGGTTCGCTCCTATGTTTTCCCAAATAGTATCTGTTTGAACTAAACTAATTGTTAATGATTGTGTCACTTTGTTTATTTTAATTTTTAATACCTTCTTTTAGGGTGTCACTTGATTGAATTTAATATTTCCGCGCCTCTCATCAGGGTGTCATCACTCTTTGCAAAGCAAAATCTTAGCACCTTGTGATCCGTATGCTGTAAATAAAACGGTGAAACCGGTATGGAGGCCAGTTTGCGCTCTCTGGTCCATTTTTTTGCCAATTCTATATCACTTTCTTCTGATATATCACTAAAATCCAGCAATTGAAAGTATGTGCCGGATGAAGGTTTAAAAGAAAATTTTGACCCTTTGATCGCATCTAGAAACAGATCTCTTTTTGCCTGAAAAAATGTTGGTAACGAAAGATAATGCTCGCTGTTTTCAAGATAAGTGGCCAGTGCCTTTTGAACTGGATGATTTACACTAAACACATTGAATTGGTGTACTTTTCTAAATTCCTTCATTAAGGACGAAGGCCCTGCGCAATAACCCATTTTCCAACCCGTACTGTGAAAGGTTTTGCCAAATGATGCTACCAAAAAACTACGTTCTGCCAATCCGGGAAATCTTGCAATACTTTGGTGTTCAAGTCCATCATAAATAAGATGCTCGTATACTTCATCACTTAAGATCATAATCTCGGTGCCGCTGACCAAGTCTTGAAGTTTTAGCATATCCTCACGCCTTAAAATCGTTCCTGTTGGATTGTGAGGTGTATTGATAATGATCATTCTGGTCTTTTCAGAAATACTTGCTTTTACTTCCTTCCAGTCTACCCTAAAATCAGGTGCCTTTAATGCCAACTCAATTGTTTTTCCTCCATTCAAACGAATTGTAGGATCATAACAATCATAGGCCGGAGCAAATATAATGACCTCATCATCCTTTTGCACTAGGGCTGTGATAATAGTATATATGGCCTGAGTAGCTCCAGCAGTAACTGTAATCTCAGTTTCCGGATCGTAACTGGTTCCGTAAAGAGTCTCTATCTTATTTGCAATTGCCTCCCTCAAAGAATAGATACCAGGCATCGGTGCATATTGATTAAAGCCTTCTTTCATAGCTTTGTTTACCAATTCTATCAATTTGGGTGAAGAAGGAAAATCCGGATAACCCTGTGATAAATTGATGGCCTTTTCTTCATGGGCCAACTTGCTCATTACAGTAAAAATACTCGTTGAGGCATCAGGTAATTTTGAAGAAACAGTAGCATTATATTTTGGCATTGTCAAAGCGAATTTTACGTTGACACTAAATTAATGCTTTTTGTAATAATCACTTAGCAATTCATTTAATTATACATGCCTTTTTTTAGCAAAATAATTTTGTCAATGTGTTTACTTTTATGATCAATTGACATAAGTGAGCCCCTGACTTAAGTCAGGGGCTCACTAAAATAAGAAAACCCTCCAATTATGAAGGGTTTTGTTATTCTAAGAAATGACAACAAATCATTGCCTTAGTACTAGTCTAAAGACTTGCTTTCAAATATTCGCGATTCATTCTAGCAATATTTTCCAAAGAAATACTTTTCGGGCATTCCACCTCACAGGCACCGGTATTGGTACAGTTTCCAAAACCTTCCTCGTCCATTTGTTTGACCATATTCAGCACACGATCCTTTGCTTCTATTTTTCCTTGAGGAAGTAAAGCAAATTGAGATACTTTGGCTCCAACAAACAACATAGCTGATGAGTTTTTACAAGAGGCTACACAGGCACCACAACCAATACAAGCTGCAGCATCCATTGAAAGATCTGCATCTAATTTTGAAATGGGAATGGAATTAGCATCCTGAGTGTTACCAGAAGTATTTACCGAAATATAAGCTCCGGCTTGTTGTATTCTTTCAAAAGCAGTTCTGTCAACAATAAGGTCCTTGATCACAGGAAAAGCTTTAGCTCTCCATGGCTCAATATAAATTGTCTCTCCGTCGTTGAACATTCTCATGTGCAGCTGACAAGTTGTAATGCCCCTGTCAGGACCATGAGGTTCTCCATTGATGTGCAACGAACAAGTTCCGCAAATACCTTCTCTACAATCGTGATCAAAAGCAACAGGATCTTCATCTTTGGCAACCAAACTTTCATTTAAAACATCCATCATTTCCAAAAATGACATATGCTCTGAAATATCGGTTACTTTGTAATCCACCATACGCCCCTTATCTTGCGGCCCGCTTTGTCTCCAAATTTTTAACGTTAAATTCATAGTGTCTTTTTATTTATAGGAACGTGTTTTCAATTCAATATCTTTAAATTCTAATTCTTCTTTATGCAAAATCGCCTCGCTTGGTTTTCCTGTATATTCCCAGGCTGCAACATATGCATAGTTTTTGTCATCTCTTTTGGCCTCACCGTCTTCAGTTATGTGCTCTTCTCTAAAATGACCTCCACAAGATTCTTCTCTTTCCAAAGCATCCTTGGCAAATAATTCTCCTAACTCCAAGAAATCTGCTACCCTGCCAGCTTTTTCCAGTTCAGGATTCAATTCGTTCAATTCACCGGTAACTTTGACGTTCTTCCAGAAATCTTCTCTTAACTCATGAATTTCTTCAATAGCTTCATTTAAACCCTTGGAATTTCGAGCCATTCCAACTTTATCCCACATTATTTTTCCAAGTTTTTTGTGGTAATAATCAACGGTGTGCGTTCCTTTGTTATTTATAAAGAATTCCAATGTTTCTTTTACTTCCTTTTCTACTTCATCAAATTCTGGGCTATCAGTTGGTATTTTACCTGTTTGGATATCATCAGCCAAATAATCACCAATAGTGTAAGGCAATACAAAATATCCATCCGCCAGACCTTGCATCAAGGCCGATGCGCCAAGCCTGTTGGCTCCGTGATCTGAAAAATTCGCTTCCCCGATACAATACAAACCAGGTACAGTAGTCATTAGATTATA
>CAZPHF010000126.1:0-6469 GCA_964586115.1 uncultured Flavobacteriaceae bacterium
CAAGTGAAACCCTGAGTAATGATTTAATTCAAAAAAATATCATATTGATTTAGTTGAATCATAAACCTTTAATTATTTTACATATCTTCGCCAAAGGCAATATTTTGCCATTTATCCCGGTATTTTCAGCACTTATTTTTTAAAGGACATCTGATCAGACAAGGATAAAAACTATTTATATCAATAATGTATCTATGGATTTTACAAACCCGCTTGTATATGGGGTGCCCTTTTTTTTGGGACTTATCGCACTTGAGTTAGCTTATAGCAAAAGTCATAAGCGAAAGGATTTATATGAAAAAAAAGACCTGATGGCCAGTTTGGGCATGGGTATTGGTTCAGCGATCCTGGCGCCCTTGATCAAAACGATTTCAGCCATTGTAATATTTAATTTGGTCTATGAATTATTTAATCCGCTTGTGGATGGGGTTAGAATGAACATAATGGGTTGGGAATCGTTTGGTTATGCCTGGTATATTTGGATCATCTGCCAGTTGCTTGATGATTTCTCTTATTATTGGTTCCATCGTCAGAACCATAACGTACGATTTTTATGGGCAGCACATATCGTTCATCACTCTTCGGATAATTTTAATTTGGGAACGGCGGTTAGAAATGGTTGGTTTACTATTTTGTATAAGCCTTTGTTTTATATGTGGATTCCAGCAATAGGTTTTCCACCTGAGATGATTGTCGTTTGTTTGGGTATTGAGGCTTTATGGCAATTTCAATTACACTCAGTTTATGTACCAAAATTAGGTTTCTTAGAAAAAATATTTAATACGCATACCATGCATCAGGTGCATCATGCAAAGAATATAGAGTATATGGATAAAAATCATGGAGGGTTTTTAAATATTTTTGATAAGGTATTTGGAACCTGGAAGGAATTAGATGAGGATATTGAGATTGAGTATGGTGTTACCACTCCTCCGGAGTCCTATAATTTGTTTGTGATATTGACCCATGAGTATCAGGATATCTGGAATGATATGAAAAAATCAAAGAATTGGTATCATAAATTCATGTATGCTTTTGCCGCTCCGGGTTGGAGCCATGATGGTAGTACATTGACGATTAAGCAAATGCGGAAAAGTCAAAGAAAAGCAAATTTAAATAGGATGCAATTGAAACCCGAATAATAACATTCTTTCATTACATCATTGTCTCATTGTCTCATTGTCTCATTGTTTCATTGTCTCATTGCCTCATTGTCTCATTGTCTCATTGCCTACTGTCTTCTATTCGCCAGCAAGGGTGGAGCTTCTCCATTAAAAGGATTGCTTCTGCCAATACTTTTTGCTCCCATACCCGATGCGTTGATCACGGCCCTGCTTCCATAACGTTTTCTGATACGATCCATAGCCTGGTACAGACTGATCACTTTGTCACAGTCTTCAAATAAATTAATCTGTTGCCCGCCTTCAACCAGATGACTAAAATTGACTCCAACAAGCCGTACCAATAAGCGACGCTGATACAATCGTTTAAATAAATCTAAAATAATAGGAAAGATGATATGGTCAGAAGCACTGTAAGGGATTCTTTTTTGCATGGTATAGGTTTGAAAATCAGAATACCTGATCTTGACAGAAACACAGGCCGTTAATTTATTCCCATTTCTTAGTTGGTAGGTGAGTTCCTGAGTCATTGCCGTTAAGATGGATTTTAGTTTTGAAACATCAGTAGTATCACGATCAAAGGTCCTTTCTGTAGAGATGGATTTTCTTTCCTGATATTGTACCACAGGAGTATTGTCTATACCATTCGCTTTTTTCCAGATAGACCCTCCATTCTTTCCCAAAACCTTTGACATCATTTCAAAGGGCATTTCCTGTACTGTTCTGATTCTTTTGATGCCCAGATCACAGAGCGATTTATAGGTTACTTCACCCACCATAGGAATCTTTCTTACAGATAAAGGAGCAAGAAAGGGTTTTTCATCTCCTTTATGGATCTTGATTTGATTATTGGGTTTGGCTTCGCCCGTTGCGATCTTAGCCACCGTTTTATTAATTGACAAGCCAAAAGAAATGGGTAGTCCGGTTTCTTTGATAACCTTGTTTCTTAATTCAGAAGCGAGTTGATAGGAACCGAAAAACTTATCCATCCCCGAAAGGTCAATATAAAATTCATCAATAGATGATTTCTCATAAAGCGGTACATTTTCCTTGATGATATCGGTAACCATGGTGGAGTATTTGGAGTAAATTCCAGAATTACCCCTTAATATAATGGCTTCAGGACAAAGCTGCTTGGCCATACGCATAGGCATAGCAGAATGAATACCAAACCTTCGGGCCTCATAGCTACAGGATGCCACCACCCCTCGATCGGAAGTACCCCCTATCAAAACGGGTTTATTGTTTAATTTACTGTCAATCAATCGCTCACAAGAAACAAAGAAAGTATCGAGATCCATGTGAAGGATGTTTCTTTCATTTAGATAGATCATGTGTTCATTTGTTTGATTTGTTCTTCGGCATAACGCGGATCCTGCATCATATCCAATTTTTTCATACTACTGATCTCAATACTGATACTGTCAAATTCTTCTATGACTTTTCCGGTCAATTGATAAACACCTCTTCCTCTGAAAGGATATTTTCTCGCTATGGGAGGGAAATGTACTGTATCAATATAATCACCGTTTCTATCCAAAAAAGTACCAAAATACATGCGATCTCCTCTATGGGTAGATGTGTTTTTGGCAGTTACATAATAGCCATAGCACATAACGGTTTTATGAACATAAGCAGGGAAGTCTTTGGCCTGAAGGGAAGGACCGATTTTGGTAGTGATGAGCTCAAAAGGATCACATAAAGGGAACCCAAGATATTCTATTTCATCAAAAGCATCTTCATATCTGGAACTGGATAAGTGAGGTGTTTGATAGCTGATCTTTTCGGTTTTAAAAAGGGTGACTACCTGTTCTTCCATACTTACTTTATTGATCTTCATATAGGCTTCCCACAATAATTCACGTTTATTTCTACCGGTGAATTGAAAGGCATTGATCTTGATCAGAATGGCCACCTGTTCAATAGATATAGGTACTCGGTCAATAAAGTCATCAAGGTCAGTATAAAGGCCACTTCTGGATCTTTCCATTACAATTTTTTTAGCATTCGCTATTTCAAAAGAGTGGAGCAGGATAAAGCCCAGATAGATATGATTGCCTTCAATACGGGTTTCATAATTGCTTTTATTGATATCCTGAGCATGGATGACCGCCCCATGCATTCTGGCTTCATGCAGGTAAAGATCTACTCTGTAAAATCCCCCGAAATTATTAATGGTGGCTACCATATATTCAAGAGGATAGTAGGCCTTTAAAAATAAGCTTTGATAACTTTCCACCGCATAGGAAGCAGAATGTCCTTTGGCAAAGGCATATCCGGCAAAACTTTCGATCTGTCTCCAGATCTCAGTGGTTAATTCGTAAGAGTGCCCTTTTTGTTTACAATTCTCAAAGAATTGATTTTTAACCTTTAAAAATTCTTCCCGGGACCTGAATTTTCCAGACATACCCCTTCGCAGCATATCAGCCTCTCCCAGGGTGAGTCCGCCAAAATAGTGGGCTACCTTGATCACGTCTTCCTGATATACCATTACACCATAGGTTTCGGGCATGATCTTTAAAAGGATAGGATGTGCGTTTTTTCTTTTTTCCGGATGACGATACCTTAAAATATATTCTCTCATCATACCTGATTTGGCTACTCCCGGTCTGATCACTGAACTTGCCGCTACCAGCCCGAGATAGTTGTCAACCTGTAGTTTCTTAAGCAGCATCCGCATAGCGGGAGATTCTACATAAAAGCAACCGATTGCCTTGGCATTTTTTAGAAGAAACTTGATCTTTTTATCTTCCTTAAAACGCTTGATATCATGGATGTCAATAGGAGGGATCTCTGGCTTATTATATCTGACGATCTCTACAGCTTCTTTAATTTTCCCCAACCCTCTTTGACTTAAAATATCGAATTTATAAAGACCGATATCCTCGGCCACCACCATATCAAACATCGTGGTCGAAAAACCTTTTGGAGGAAAAAAAGTAGCCGTATAATGGGCAATAGGTTTTTCGGAGATCAGAATACCTCCGGCATGGATTCCCAGATAATTTGGAAATCCCTCTATGAATTGACTGTAAGCAATGACCAGTTTTGATAAGAAATCCAATTGTTCAATGCGGAATTGCCCTTTACTGAGTTTATCGATCTCTTCTTTGGGTAAACCGAAAACTTTACCAAGTTCACGTACCGAGGCCTTGAATTTAAAGGTGTTGTATACGCAGATCAAAGCGGTGTTCTTAAAGGTTCTAAAGATAAAGTTGGTGATATCATCCCGGTCACGCCAGGAAAAATCAAGGTCGAAATCAGGTGGATTCTTTCTGTACAGGTTGATGAATCTTTCAAAATAAAGATCAAGTTCTATGGGGTCTACATCTGTAATTCGCAAGAGATAAGCAATAATGCTATTGGCTCCGCTACCTCTGCCAACATAATAATAGCCTTTGCTTCTGGCGTATTTTAAGATCTTCCAGTTGATCAGAAAATAAGAAACAAACTGTTTTTGCTGAATAATTTCCAATTCTTTTTCCAGGCGATTAAAAATCCGGCTTCCCAGTTTTTCATAACGGTACTTCAGCCCTTGGTAGGCCAGCTTCTTCATGAACCTGAAATCCAGATCTTCATTATTGGTATAGGTTTTTTGGTTTTTGGGAACCTTATTTTCGAAATCAAACTCGATATGACACTGGTCAAGTATTTTGCGTGTGTTAGTAATAATTTGTGGATAATCTTTATATAATTCACACAATGCTCCAACAGACAGCATACGATCTGTTTCCTCTCCTTGCTCAGAAAGGGGAAGTTTACTCAATAAGGTATTGTTATCGATAGCTCTTAATAAGCGATGCGTATTAAAACCTTTTTTATTCTGAAAAGAAACCGTTTGCAGGATGACCAGTTTTTCCATGGGCCAATTGATCTTGGAAAATTTTAACCTGGGCAGGTCATCAGATCTTACCCCCAGAAACTCATTTTTATTCAAAGGGCGATTTAGTTCTTTTGAAAAGGGATAGATCACAAATACCTCCGGCATGATCGGAGGCTCTTTTGCCACAATAAATTCTTTTTGATGGAGTAAACCACTTAGGTATTCATTGATATAACGGAAACCATGGTTGTTTCGGGCTAGTAATATAAACTCTTGTTGTACACCGTTTCTAAAGTCGACTCCCACAACCGGAGCTATATGGTGCTTGGAGGATAAACGCACAAAATCAATGCAGGCTGTACTGCTGTTTATATCAGTTAATGCAAAGGTTTTTAAGCCTTTGTCTTTAGCCAGGACTAGTAGATCTTCCGGCTTTATAGTGCCGTATCTCAAGCTGTAATAGGTGTGTGTATTCAGGTACATCGAGGTGTAAAAAAGATAATTTTGGAATATCTTACAAATTTAGGTTATATTTGTACCACACCTTGATAAAATATGTACCATTATGAATTTTATTGCAAACAACATCAAACATCTCAGAGAGCTAAAAAATCATACCCAGGAATTTTTTGCCAATGAGTTGAATATAAGCAGAGAGCGTGTGGCGTCTTATGAGCAAGGCAGGTCTTCACCGCCGGTTGAAATTCTGATAGAGCTTTCCAATTATTTTAATCTTCCTATCGATGTGCTGATCAAAAATGATCTTTCAAAGGCCGAGGATGCCTCTTTTATTCATATTGGAAATCAGCGGATTTTGTTTCCTATCAAGGTTAATGAAGATAATGAGGATATGGTTGAGATCGTTGCGGATGATGCTTCGGCAGGCTATTTAAGAGGATATTCTGATCCGGAGTATATCGAAAGTCTGAATAGCTTAAAGTTGCCTTTTTTACCCATAGGAAAGCACAGGGCCTTTCCGATAAAGGGAGATTCCATGCTCCCTATCAAAAGTGGCTCTTTTATTATCGCCCGTTATCTTGAGGATATTAGTCATTTACACAGTGGCAGTACCTATATAGTACTAACGCATAATGATGGTCTGGTTTACAAAAGGGTTTATGATAAGGTCGAGGAGCATCAGTGTTTATTGATGGTCTCAGACAACAGGAAGTACGATCCTTATTATGTTCCAATAAATGAAATCCTAGAATTATGGGAATTTACCTGTCATATAAATCTGAGTGAATATGATGAAAGTGATATCAATACCGAAAGCATTGCCCATATGCTGACCAATATCGGGGTGCAACTCGAATCGATCAGGAAGAAGGTTAGTTGAAGGTCTAATTTCCCATCACCTCACCTCCGATCACCTCGGAGCTGAGAGGTTCACCTCCGATCACCTCACTGGACTTTTAAAAATCAACATATGTTCTGGCAAGTTCTTTTTTGACAATGTCACCATTTCTTAAATTTGCATAATCCCGTGCAGATGAAAATTCCCAGTCAATATCTTTACTTACCA
>CAZPHF010000127.1:0-6392 GCA_964586115.1 uncultured Flavobacteriaceae bacterium
ATTTTAAACTTTGTTGCCCATTCATATCCTCGTTCAGGAGCGTATATGATGTTTGCGGGAATGATGATGACGCTTATGGCATTTTTTGTAGGTAAGAAAGAAGCTACAAAGCAATAAGTAGTTAAATTCATCTTTATCTGCTTATCACGGAATTGAATTTATTGCTTTATATTTGTTAGACTAACTAAAAAAAACATGAAGAAAGTACATATTACTGCTTTTGCAGCATTGTTGTGTTTGTTATTTTCTTGTGACGTAGCACCTGAACAGATCAATTATGGCAATGACGCATGTCATTTTTGTAAAATGACTATAGTAGATCAGCAGCATGCTTCTCAGTATGTTACAAAAAAAGGGAAACAGTTTAAATTTGACGCCATTGAATGCATGGTTAATGACATTGCTGAAAAAGGAAGTGATGAGATTGGGATATTTCTCGTTGCCGATTATCAGGAGCCTGGCTCAATGACTCCAGCTAAAGAAGCTACCTATTTGATCAGTAAAGAGATCAAAAGTCCTATGGGTGCCAACCTTTCGGGCTTTGCATCTAAAGAAGGGGCCCTGACTACTCAAAAGGATAAAGGTGGTGATCTATTAACCTGGAAGGAGCTCCTCATTAAATTTGATGCTGAATAGATGAAAAGAGAGGGTTTGTTCTTATTGGGTTTCCTTTGTTTTTTTCTTATGCGCGGAAATCAGATAGAGGTTTGCGCCACCTGCGACATCAGCTCGATTAAACAAGCCGTTGCCTTGTCAGAAGATGGGGATGAGATTCTTGTGAGGCCTGGAATTTACAAGGAACACGGAATTGAGATCAATAAATCCATTCATATTAAAGGAATTGATAAACCGATAATTGATGGAGAATTTAAAGAAACGATCTTTAAAATTACTGCAGATCATTTCTCTATTAAAGGTTTGGAAATCATCAATGTTGGGCAAAGTTACACTAAGGATTTTGCTGCTGTTCTTGTGTCTAAATCAGATGGTTTTGTTATAGAAAACAATGTTTTTAAAAATGTATTCTTTGGGCTGCTCATAGAGAAATCAAAAAATGGCGTCATTCAAGGCAATCATATAAGTTCAGAGGCTAAATCTCAGGCTAATTCAGGTAACGGAATTCATCTTTGGCACTGTTCAAAAATGAAAGTTTCGCATAACGAATTAACTGGATTAAGGGATGGAATCTATTTTGAATTTGTCAAGAACAGCATCGTGAATGACAATCAAAGTTTTGATAATTTGCGCTATGGATTACATTTTATGTTTTCTAATGAAAATTCTTACTATAACAACGTTTTTAAAGATAATGGAGCTGGTGTAGCCATTATGTTTTCCAAATTTATAAAAATGCATGATAACCGCTTTGAACACAATTGGGGTTCGGCCTCCTATGGCCTTTTGCTAAAGGAAATTTATGACGCAGATATTGAAAGGAATGTGTTTGAACAAAACACCATTGGTATTAGTGTTGACGGATCAACAAGGATCAATTATACCAGCAATACTTTCTCAAGAAATGGTTGGGCTATAACGATTATTGGGGCATGTTACGAGAATGTATTTTCAAGGAACAATTTCCTAAACAATGCGCTGGATCTCAGCTATAACAGCAAGATCAATACCAATAAGTTTGAAAATAATTACTGGAGTGAATATGCGGGTTATGACCTTGATAGAAATGGCATAGGAGATATCCCCTACAGACCGGTAAAATTATTTTCCTATATCGTTCACAATACACCCGAGACCATCATTTTATTAAGAAGTATGTTTGTGGATATTATTAATTTTTCAGAAAAAGTGTCGCCGGTTTTTACACCTGACAACCTTATTGATGCCAACCCTTTAATGCATAGGATTTATGATTGAAATCAGCAGTTTGAACAAAAGGTTTGGAAAGCTTACCGTTTTGGATGGTTTGGATCTCACGATTGATTCGGGAGGAATCTTTGCTATTCTGGGACCCAATGGTTCGGGGAAAACAACCTTGATCAAAAGCATTTTGGGTATGGTCATTCCTGATAAAGGAGAGATCAAAATTGACGGCACATCAGTGTTGAGAAAATGGAAATACAGAAATGAGATCAACTACCTTCCTCAAATTGCCAACTTCCCTGCCAATCTGAGTGTCAATGAATTGATAAAAATGGTCAAGAACCTGAGACCAAAACAAGCCAACGATAAGGTGCTGATTGAACGATTTGCATTAGAATCATTTTTAGATAAGAAATTGGGTAACCTTTCTGGGGGCACCAAACAAAAGGTGAATTTGGTACTGACCTTTATGTTTGAAAGTGATCTCATCATTCTCGATGAACCTACAACCGGTTTAGATCCGATTTCTCTTATTCAGTTAAAAGAAATTATTCATGAAGAAAAAGAGAAAGGAAAAACGATATTGATCACTACCCATATCATGAGCTTCGTGGAAGAAATTGCAGATGAGATCGTATTCCTTCTTGACGGAGAGATCTATTTTAAAGGAAGCTCAAAGGAGTTGAAACAGCGCACGGGTCAGATAGACCTGGAACATGCCATCGCTAAACTATTATCGAAAGACTTATGATTAAAATATTAAAATACAGTTTTTTTGATTTGATGCGAAGTCGCTGGAGCTATGTGTATTTCGCCTTTTATCTATCACTTGGTTTTGTACTTTTGTTTCTCAATAATGATATGAACAAAGCGGTGATCACCTTGATGAATATCATCATTGTACTTACACCATTGATAGGAACCATTTTTGGAGTGATGTATTATTATAATTCTAAAGAATTTACAGAATTATTACTGGCACAACCTATTAAAAGAAGCACCATTTTTACCGGGCAGTACTTGGGTATATCCATCTCGCTTACCCTAAGTTTAATATTGGGGTTGGGCATTCCTTTTTTGCTTTATGGACTCTTTATGTCATCAGCCATTTTTGAATTTACCTTACTGTTGGTAGTAGGTACACTGCTCAATTTTATTTTCGTAGCATTGGCTTTTAACATTGCAATTTCTAACGAAAACAAGATCAAAGGATTTGGCTATGCCATTTTGATGTGGTTATTTTTGGCCGTGATTTATGATGGTATTTTTCTGATCTCTCTGGTGATGTTCAATGAATATCCACTAGACAAGTTTGCTCTTTTTACGACCATGTTCAATCCGATTGACCTGTCAAGAATATTGATCTTGTTGAAGCTTGATATTTCAGCACTACTGGGTTATACCGGAGCGGTATTCAAAAAGTTTTTTGGCACTGATCTTGGATTTTTTCTTTCGCTTCTCGTCATGTTCTTGTGGGTTCTTTTCCCAGTATGGAGGATCAGGGCTAAGCTCAAAAAGAAAGATTTTTAAGACCATTTTACTTAGGTTTGCCACCAATGATGGGATATCCTGCATTGATCCAATTGAAAAATCCTTCGTCAATGACTGCCGTGTTTTTAAAACCCTTTTTTCTGAGCATGTCAATGATTTTATCGGATGCAGCATGAGGGCAGGAACAATAAGCAATGATCCACGTATCGTCATTAGGTAAACCCTTAGCAACCTTATTTTCAGAAATGTAATAGGGAATAGGAATGGCCCCGGGAATGTGGGCATTATGCCATTCTGAAGTAGTTCTTGTATCTAAAATCACGAATTTGTTTTTCTCTTTTAATGCTTTGGCCACCTGTTCCATAGGCACATAACGCCCTTGTTTTAAGATAAAAGAAGGTTTTTCGCCTTGAGGATTAGACACATAATCTTTGGGTTCAGGGTAAGCTGATAGTTCTTTTGGTTCGGGGCTCCATCCGGAAGTAAGACTTCTGATATAGGCTGTGAGATCATCGATCTGATCACCTGATAATTGCCGTTTAAAAGAGATCATTTTAGTTTCTTCCCTGCCATTTTCAATAGCGTACTTAATATAGGCATCGGTTGCAAAGGCCAGATAAGCTGGATTAGCCAAGGCCGGAGCTGTTATACCTTCCGCTTTTTCTCCATGGCACTCGGCACATTTTTGTTTAAAAATTGTCGCCCCATTTATGATATCTCCTTCAATGGGGTCAAGGGAAAGGGCGATGGTTTCAACTCCAGATTTATGTTTTAACCAGGTAGCAAGGATAAAGATATCCTTCATGCTTAAGGGCCCTCCGGCGTCACTTAAATAAGCTGCCATTGCTGTGTTTGGCCGTCCAAATCCAATAGAACTAGCTAAAAAATTCAGAGGCATCGTTGACATAAGCGATTTGGACTTGAGAGAGGGTGCGAAATCCGCAGCATTTCCTTCCCTGTCTGCTCCATGGCAAAGTGTACAGTATTTCTGATAATTTTGTTCAGCTCTTTCTGCGTCAATTTTGGTAAGTGGTGCGTTCCTGATCTGTCCTTGAACCATATTTGATAAAAAAAATAAAAAAATAATGTAAGCTAGATGCGAGAAACGGGCGCTGATGGTTGATTTGATCATCAGAGCAAATTATAAAAAACTATGCAATTTTACTAATGGGTTTTAATATCTTTGACCTCGTAAAATTTTAACATCAACTATGGAAAATCAAGTTTCTACGAACCCAAAGGATCAGTTGGGTATTAAAAGCTATCAAGCTGTATATATTACAAAGGTTTATAACTGGATGGCTCTGGCTTTATTTGTTACTGGCCTTGTAGCTTATTTTACGGCTTCTTCTCCTCAATTGTTTAACGCAATAATAGGTTCCAGGATCCTGTTTTTCGGATTAATCATTGGTGAGCTGGCACTGGTTGTCTATCTGAGCAGAGCCATAAATAAGATGAGTCGAAATATGGCAATAGGCGCGTTTTTAGTTTATTCTGTGTTGAACGGCCTTACTATGTCGGTTATTTTTATGGCCTATACCTCAAATTCAATTGCGACTACCTTCTACATTACAGCAGGTACCTTTGCCGCCATAAGTTTTTATGGATATACGACCAAAAAAGACCTGACCAGCATTGGAAATATGGCATTTATGGCTTTGATCGGGATCATCATTGCTTCGATTGTCAATATGTTCTTACAGAACGAAATGATGTATTGGATCATCAGCTATCTTGGTGTCGCTGTTTTTGTCGGCCTTACGGCTTATGACACTCAGAAACTTAAGGAGATTGGAAGCAGGGGATTTGAAAATGAGGACAGCATGGAGAAAATGTCTATTATGGGTGCTTTAACCTTGTATCTTGATTTCGTTAATCTTTTTCTATTCTTGCTAAGAATCTTCGGAGGCAGAAAGTAATTTAATTGAGCTATGGTCGGTCAGATCACAGCTGTTTAATTATATAGGTTTATGGGAAATTACAAGCCAAGAAAACGGCTGGATACCAGCGAATATATAGAGGGAGTTCTAAAAGGAGACCGTGTGTTATTGTCTCGAGCCATCACTATAGTTGAGAGTAATCTGGCCAGTGATAAGTTATTAGCTAAAGACATTATTCAAAAGGTTTTGCCGAAATCTGGAAATTCTTTAAGAATCGGAATTACGGGTGTGCCTGGCGTTGGGAAAAGTACTTTTATTGAAGTATTTGGAAAGCATCTTATTGAAAAGGGGCATAAGGTTGCCATTTTATCCATTGACCCCAGTAGTCAAAGATCAAAAGGAAGTATTCTTGGTGATAAAACCAGAATGGAAGAACTTTCGAATAGAGAAGAAGCCTATATACGGCCTTCAGCTTCAGGAGATACTTTAGGTGGTGTCGCCAACAAAACAGGAGAAACCATGTTGCTTTGCGAAGCCGCTGGATATGACATTATTCTTATTGAAACTGTTGGAGTAGGGCAGTCTGAAACTGCGGTTCATGGGATGACAGATTTTTTCCTTTTGTTGATGTTGTCGGGTGCAGGAGATGAATTGCAGGGGATTAAAAAAGGTATTATGGAGATGGCTGATATGTTGGTTATCAATAAGGCTGATGGGGATAATATTACTAAATGCCAGATTGCCAAAAGGCAATATGAAAACGCCTTACATATTTTTCCACAATCGGAATCGGGTTGGACACCTGTTGTAAACACTGCCTCTGCTTTAAAGAACATTGGAATACCAGAAATATGGGAAAAGATACTGGAGTATAAAGAACTCGCGATGGAGAATGGGTATTTTGAGAAGAATCGTAGAGAGCAGCAGATACAATGGATGTATAATAATATTCATGAAGACTTAAAACAACTGTTTTATGGTTCGAATCATATTGTGGGCCATCTTAAAGTTTTAGAAAAAGAAATAGTAAGTGCTAAGATATCTCCGGTCAAGGCCGCTGAAATAATAATAAAGGAATTTAAGTCGATTCTATAATTAAAAAAGGCCTCGTCAATAACGAGGCCTTTTTGTTATTACTTATGATATCGGGCTAATCATTTGCCAAATACATCTCCATAATAGTAATGGCAGATTCTGAAATTA
>CAZPHF010000128.1:0-6256 GCA_964586115.1 uncultured Flavobacteriaceae bacterium
GGCCAATAGACTTTCCCTACTTTTGGATGTGCTTTTAAATAATGAGCTACAGCACTTCCATTTTCACAATGCCTTTGCATGCGTACATGGAGAGTTTTGATCCCTCTTAAGACTAAAAAGCTATCCATCGGACCACAGACAGCACCACTTGCATTTTGAATAAAGTAAAGTCTATCTGCTAGCTCCTTATCTTTAACTACTAAGGCCCCCATCACCACATCAGAATGTCCTCCTAAATATTTGGTTGCAGAATGCATTACAATATCCGCTCCCAGCTCCAAAGGTTTTTGTAAATATGGCGTTGCGAAGGTATTATCAACTACCAAAATCAATTGGTGCTGCTTCGAAATCTCAGCACATTTTTTAATGTCAATAATGTTGAGCATAGGGTTAGTGGGTGACTCAACCCAAAGCAGCTTAGTGTTTTCATTGATTACTTTTTCAATATTTCCGGTATCATCCATTCCAACAAAATGAAATTTGATGCCGAATTTTTTAAAAACCGTACTAAACAACCTGAAGGTTCCCCCGTAAAGGTCATTTGTAGAGATAACTTCATCTCCAGGCTCCAATAATTTCATAACGGCATCTATAGCAGCTAAACCAGAAGCAAAAGCAAGTCCATATTTACCGTTTTCAATACTCGCTAAACCATTTTCGAGTGCCGTTCTTGTTGGGTTACCTGTTCGCGAATACTCATAGCCTTTGTGGTCACCAGGAGATGCCTGCGCATAAGTAGATGTTTGATAAATCGGTGGCATTACAGCTCCAGTACTAGGATCGTGCTGCTGACCTCCGTGAATTACTTTTGTATTAAACTCCATAAAACATATTTTTAAACAATTTTCATTAATGAAAGAACGACTCCAAGGTGAATTCCATCGTGAAAAGCATTGAAAGTGATCACATCTTCTATGCTTTTTAACTCGATTCCTGTACTTGTCATATAGGCCTTAAAATCTTTAAAAAGTCCCTTTTTATAATCCTTATGCGTTTCTGTCATTGCACTTAACAAATGATCCTTCACATATTGAATGTCTGATACTTCAACCTTTTCCGTGGCTATGGATCCTTTTCCGTATTTACTCACCAAGGACTCATCTATTTTTAATTCAAGTCCTGACAACTTATAACATAGTAATTGTTGGGTGACCAAGAGATGCGAAATATTCCAAAATATTGAATTTCTGAAATTATCAGGTATTGTAATTAATTCCTCAAAAGACTTCGTTTCCATTATCTTCAATAAGGAACTTCTGGTAAATAGGGCGGTTTCAAATAATTTTTCCATACTCTTAAAAATTATTTAAAAATAAGTAACTTTCGCGTGATGAAACGCCCGATTGGTAAAATAAAATGAAAAAAATATACTACCTTAAAACCTGCGACACCTGCAAGAGAATTATAAAGTCTATTTCACTTGATGGATTTGTCTTTCATGAGATAAAATCCGAGCCCATTACCCTTTCGCAAATAGAAGAAATGAAGATGCTTTCAGGCACTTATGAAGCTCTTTTCAGTCGAAGGGCAAAAAAATATTCATCAATGGGCCTAAAAGATCAGGTACTTGCCGAAACGGATTACAAACAGCTGATTTTGACTGATTATACTTTTTTAAAAAGACCCGTAATCATTATTGATCAAGAGATTTTTATCGGTAGCGATAAAAAGAATCTACAGCAATTAAAAGAGCATATTTTAGTCGGATAAGTTATAGGCTTATTACAAATTATGTAAAATCCAGATCCATCATAGATGTCATTCAATAAAAAACACAAAATTGCCCTCGGCGCAGTCCTTATCTTAGCATTGATACTTCTCTTGGGCAGTATATTCATTTCAAGGATCATTTCGCAAAAAGTTGTTACATTATTGGAAGATCAAAACATCGAAAATCTTCATATCTCCATAGAAAAAACAAAATTTAGCCTTTTTGATCGTTCCCTGGTTTTTACTGGACTTCATTTAGGCCCCAGAGACTCAGCATTGGCAAAGCTGAAAAAAAATAAGCTGGAGAAAAAGTCATTGCAGAAAGTGTCCATTTCTAGACTTAAATTCAAAGGCATTCATCTCACCACGCTGCTATTTTCGAAACAGTTAAAGATCAATAAAATGATCATTGATGATCCTCTTTACCAGCATTTTACGAATGGTGAAAAACAAACTTCTAACGAAATAAAAAAACCGCTTGAACTTGACTCCATTCACCTAAAGGAATTAAAGGGTTTCCAACTTGATCATATCAAGGTCACT
Organism: uncultured Flavobacteriaceae bacterium; assembly: GCA_964586115.1. Taxonomy (GTDB): domain Bacteria; phylum Bacteroidota; class Bacteroidia; order Flavobacteriales; family Flavobacteriaceae; genus Lutimonas. Next base: position 2,254 of record CAZPHF010000128.1, read on the forward strand.
AACCTTAAGGTTCAGCTGATTGATGTGATGAACAATGATATAAACTTTGAGAACAAACCACTTAATTTTGACGTTTCCGGCTTTAAACTTGAAGAAATCAGTACTAATTATTTTAAACTTCTACCAATTCAGGATGTCTTTGAAATGACGCGAATAAAAGTCGAGTTTCCTAAAATAAAATATCAATTTTCCATTGATGCTCTCAAATATCATTTTGGAGACGATCAATGGCAAATCTCCAATCTTAAATATAAACCAACTGTCAATAAATTGACACTTGTAAACTCTTATATCTATAATACTGAAGTCTATGACCTCAACATAAAAGATATTAAAATATTTAAATTGGATGTTGAAAAGATATTTGAAAATAAAGGTGTTTTTATAGATAGTATCCAATTAACACAATTGAACATGGAAATCTATAAAGATAAAAGAAAGCCTTTTGATCTAAATAAACGGCCAAAACTTCCTCAGCAAAAGCTTAAAGAATTAAAAATGCCTCTCTTGATTCATAAAATTTCTGTTAGCGAAAGCAAAATGGTTTATGAGGAAAAACTAGAACATAAAGATATTCTTATGAAGGCTACTATGAATGATTTGAATATCAATATATTTAATATTACTTCTATAAAAGAGTATCGTGAGGTTCCTCTTAAAATTGATTTGAATACCCAATTTATGGGCAAAGCAAATTTAAATGTTGATATACTTCTTCCACTAGCTGATGACCAAAATACGTTTTTCTTTAGTGGGTATTTGGGTCCATCGGAAATGACCTTTTATGATTCCGCTGTCATTCCTGCAATTGGATTAAAAATATTAGAAGGTAAAATAGAAAGTCTGTCATTTCAGGGATCCGCTAACAATTATACTTCAAATGGAACTATGACAATGATGTATCATGACCTTGACGCAGAAGTTTTTAAAAAAAAGAATACTGATAAAAACGAATTTTTAACCTGGTCTGTTAATCATCTTGTGCATAAATCCAACCCTGGCAATAACGGGGAAGTACGAGAAGCGACCATGAAGTTTGAACGTGTTATGTATAAAGGATTTGGAAACTTTTTATGGAAGACACTTCAAAATGGAATCGTCAATAGTATTGCTCCCTTTGGTATGACTACCGAAAAAGCAGCTGCAAAGAAAAAAAGACAATTAAAGCGTGAGGCGCGTAAGAAAAATAGACGGGATTAATTATAAAAATTTTCGTTCAATAAGACTGATAAACCTTTCCTCAAGCTCTTCTTTTCCTTTCCAATTATAATTTGGCTTCACTTGATATTGAAAATACTTTATCGCCTCATCTTTGCTGCCACATTCATTAAGCCTTGATAAGGCTTTATTGAAATCTGACTGGCTAAAATTGAACAATTTATTCACAAAAGCAATCCTGTCATTAAGCCCTACTTGTATACTGCTTCCAACCAGTTTGTCATTAAGTGAAAGTTGTCTTGGTTCCTCTTTTTTGATTTGGAAAAGTTTTTCTGTTTCGTCGAGAGATATTGTGTCTTTAAACTCAGCCTTTTGACTCATATCTTCTTTTATACCATCAAAAGTAGGCACAAACAGGTCATTCAGACTTAAAATAGGTTCCTCTTCAAATGACTCGGTTTTGTTGACTTTTTCAGGCTCTGGAGAAACGTCATCAACACTTTCTTGAACTTCAGGAGTTTGCTCTATTTGCAATTTTACAGGTTCCTCCGTTTCAAGAACCTGATTCTGTTCCTCTTGCTCTTGCAAATGCTTTAAAACTAAAAGTCTTTCGTATAGCTCTCTTGCCTGACCTAGCCTGGATGCCATATCATTTGTTTGTTCCTCCTTTAAAATATTCTCAGCCAGAACTTTAAGTTCTTCAATCAAATTATTCAACATTGTTATAATTTTTGGCAGGTAGTATTCGCTGTTTGAGAAAGATACAAAATTAACGTTTTCAAAAGAAAATACTACTAAAGAATTTCATTACTTTTGTTATAACTTGCAAGCAAAATATTGTGTTTGTCAATCAGAATAGGTCTCAAATGTTTTTAGAAAATACAGTAAATCATACGGAAAAATTTGGCTGGATCGAAGTGATCTGTGGATCCATGTTCTCTGGAAAGACTGAAGAGCTGATCCGAAGATTAAAAAGAGCTCAATTTGCCAAACAAAGTGTTGAGATTTTTAAACCTGCTGTCGATACCAGATACGCAGATGAACTAGTTGTTTCACACGATGAAAATGAAATTCGGTGTACTCCGGTTCCGTCTTCAGCAAATATAAGGTTATTGGCAAATGACATCGATGTTGTTGGCATCGATGAGGCTCAATTCTTTGACGATGAAATAGTTCATGTCTGCAATGATTTGGCCAATCGCGGAATTCGTGTCATTGTAGCCGGTTTGGACATGGATTTCAAAGGAAATCCCTTTGGTCCTATGCCTGCACTTATGGCAACAGCTGAATATGTTACTAAGGTTCATGCTGTGTGCACCAAGACAGGTAATCTTGCCCATTTTAGTCATCGGACCATTGCTGATGAACGATTGGTCGTTCTTGGCGAAGTTCATGAATACGAACCTCTCAGTAGGGCAGCATTTTTTAAAGAACGATTAAAGGAAAAGGAAGCCAAAAAGGAAATCTCTAAAGAATCTAATGAATAACAATCCAACGGTTCTGGAGATCAAGCTGTCTTCTATTGAACACAATCTCAATTTCTTTCGTTCTAAACTTCAAAATAGCACGAAAATACTTGCTGTTGTTAAGGCTTCAGGCTATGGATCAGATGCCGTTCGTGTGGCTCAATTTTTAGAAGAACAAGGGGTTGATTATTTTGCTGTTGCCTATACTGATGAAGGAATCTCATTAAGAGAATCGGGAATAAATATACCCATACTTGTGCTTCACCCTCAGCTTCAAAACCTAGACCTTCTTATACGGTATAACTTAGAGCCAAATTTATACAGTAAAAAAATATTTCTTTCTTTTTTAAAAATTGCTAGTGATTCAGGCGTTCATGCTTATCCAATTCATCTGAAGTTTAATACTGGGCTTAACAGACTTGGGTTTAAAGCATCAGATGTTGATTTTCTTTTTATGCATTTAAAAGAACAGCGCTCAATTCTTGTAAAAAGTATTTTTTCCCATTTAGTAGCTTCTGAAGATGAAAATGAAAGAAAATTCACCTTGGAACAAATTAAAAAATTTCAATCTATCGCTGCATCTTTCGAATCGTTTTTGGGGTTTAAGCCCATGATGCATATGAGCAATACGTCGGGAATACTCAATTACCCTGAAGCTCACTTTGATATGGTCCGTTTAGGGCTCGGTCTGTATGGATTTACAAATGACATACAAGCTAATTTGAAACTGAAAAACGTACTTTCCTTAAAAAGTGTGATCTCTCAAATCCATGAGATTGAAGAAAATGAAAGTGTAGGATATAACCGTGGATTTATATCGAGTAAGACGACGAGGACCGCGACTATCCCCTTAGGCCATGCAGATGGGTTCTTTAGAAGTCTGGGTCAAGGAAAAGTATTTGTTAAAGTCAATGGTCATAAGGCGCCTGTCATTGGAAATGTATGCATGGATATGATCATGATCGATGTGTCTGATATCATCTGTAAGGAAGGAGACGCGGTAATCATCTTTGACAGCCAACAGGAAATTCTTGAAATTGCCTTTCAAGCCAATACAATAAGCTATGAAATTCTCACGGCTTTTGGCAACCGAATTAAACGTGTAACTCAGTAATATTTTATTACCTTCGTATCAACACAAATCTTAAATCTATTATTATGCTCAAAGAATTTAAAGAATTTGCCTTAAAAGGCAGCCTAATTGACATTGCCGTTGGTTTTGTTATGGGTGCCGCATTTAAAAGCGTTGTTACCTCATTTACTGCAGGTATCGTTTCTCCATTAATTGGCCTTCTATTTAATTCTGATCTTAAAGAATTAAAATGGATTGTTAAAGAAGGAATCGCCAATACCGAAGGCGTTATTGAAGGAACTGTAGC
>CAZPHF010000129.1:0-6159 GCA_964586115.1 uncultured Flavobacteriaceae bacterium
TTTCATTGATTCATTGATTCATTATATCTTCATCTGCCTGTCAATTTGTTGATCCAGGGAAATAAACGTTTCTGTTCGAGCTACACCTTTGATATTTTGTATTTCACGGTTTAAGACTTGCATCAAATGTTCATTATCGCGACACAGGATTTTTACAAAAATGGCGTAATTACCAGTTGTATAGTGACTTTCAATGACTTCATCAATTTCTTTAAGTCGTTTGGTCGCTTCTTTGTATTTGCTTGAACTATCTAGAAAAATTCCTACAAAGGCTAAGGTTTTAAAACCCAAAACTTTTGGATTGATAACGAATTTTGATCCGGAAATGAGTCCTGATGCCTCCAATTTTCTCAAGCGTTGATGGATAGCAGCCCCTGAGATACCTACCTCTCTTGCAATACTCAGAATCGGGGTTCTGGCATCTTCCATGAGTTGGTTTAAGATCAGTTTATCTATACCATCGATTTTAAGGTTGCTTTCTTTCATTCGATCTACTTTGAAATTATATTACAACTTACAGTTTGAAATTAAAAAAACTAATTTCATATACAATAGTTATAAAAGTAAAAAAAAAGATATGAGTATGTCATATCTTTTTATAATTTACTTATATAATGTTAGTTTTTATTCCTTTTGCATGACAAAACTATCCATAAAAGCAGTAGTATAATTCCCTGACACATAATCAGGATCTTCCATCAATTGCCTGTGAAAAGGGATTGTCGTGTGAATCCCTTCAATAACAAATTCATCAAGAGCCCTTCTCATTTTTGAGATCGCCCCTTCTCTTGTCTGCGCAGTTACGATCAATTTAGCAATCATTGAATCGTAGTTGGGAGGAATAGTGTATCCCGCATAAACATGTGTATCTAATCGTACCCCATGACCTCCGGGAGCATGAAAAATCGTAATGGTTCCTGGAGAAGGTCTGAAATTGTTAAAGGGGTCTTCAGCATTGATCCTGCATTCAATAGCATGTTGGGTCGGATAATAATTGATCCCTATAATTGGAACTCCAGCCGCCACTTTGATTTGCTCACAAATAAGGTCAAAATTTGCTATAACCTGCTCTGTAATTGGATGTTCCACTTGAATTCTGGTGTTCATTTCCATGAAATAAAAATTCCTGTGTTTATCAACCAAGAATTCAATGGTACCGGCGCCTTCATATTTTATAAATTCAGAGGCCTTCACAGCAGCTTTACCCATTTTTTCTCTTAACTCATCTGTCATAAATGGAGAAGGTGTTTCCTCCGTAAGTTTTTGGTGCCTTCTTTGAACAGAACAATCTCTTTCAGACAAATGACAGGCTTTCCCTCTAGAATCACCAACAATTTGAATTTCAATATGTCTTGGATCTTCTATGAGTTTTTCCATATACATGGCATCATTTCCAAAGGCAGCTTTTGACTCTTGTCTGGCCGAATCCCAAGCTTCTTGTAGATCTTCAGGTTTCCAGACAGCTCTCATGCCTTTACCTCCACCTCCGGCAGTAGCCTTAAGCATCACAGGGTACCCTGTGTCTTTAGCAGTTTTTTTGGCAACAGCAAAGGAAGGCAGTATTCCCTCAGAACCTGGTACCGTAGGAACTCCCGCTTTCTTCATGGTTGACTTCGCAGAAGCCTTGTCTCCCATAAGGTTGATCATTTCTTCAGAAGCTCCGATAAATTTAATACCGTGTTCTTCACAAATTTTTGAAAAACGGGCGTTTTCTGATAAAAAACCATAACCTGGGTGAATGGCATCAGCATTTGTAATTTCCGCTGCCGCAATGATATTGGATATTTTTAAATAAGAGTCAGCACTTGACGGTGGCCCTATGCAGACCGCTTCATCCGCGAAACGAACATGCAAACTTTCAGCGTCGGCTGTAGAATATACTGCTACTGAACTGATTCCCATCTCACGACAGGTTCGTATAATACGAAGCGCAATTTCTCCCCGGTTCGCTATTAATATTTTTTTAAACATAATTTTATCAAATTATATTAATACTGAATCATTCAAAAAAGATTTATCTATCCTTATTGTGATCATTAAATTTTAGGAAGGATCGATCAGGAATAAAGGCTGATCAAATTCAACAGGTGATGAATCTTCTATAAGCACCTTTACGATCTTACCTGAAACTTCCGATTCTACCTCATTAAATAATTTCATAGCCTCAATGACACAAACTGTATCTCCAGCTTCTATCGTATCACCAACTTTAACAAATACTGGTTTATCAGGTGAAGGTTTTCTGTATAAAGTTCCAATGATAGGTGACTTTATCATTATATATTTTGAAGCATCGTCTTCATCTCCAGCATCGGTTGCAGCAGTTGCAGCTTCACTGGCTACAGGAGTCGGTAGCATCTCGGCTTGCACCTGAACAGGCGTTGAAACGGGAGAAGATTGCTGAAAATAATTAGTTTCATGTCTTTGAGCTCCAGTCTTGATGGTAATCTTGATATCACCCATTTCCAATTTCACTTCGTTGGCACCAGACTTGGCGACGAATTTAATTAGATTTTGAATTTCTTTTAATTCCATAATGTTCGATTTAGAATTGATTTATGAATTATAACACCATTTAAAATAAATAGAGCCCCATGAAAATCCTCCGCCAAAGGCAGCGAATATAACAATATCCCCTTTTTTAAGCTGACTCTCATAATCAGCCAATAATAAGGGTAAGGTAGCTGAAGTTGTATTTCCGTAATGTTGAATATTCAACATTACTTTAGAAGGGTCGAGTTTCATTCTTCGTGCTGTCGCCTCAACAATACGTTTATTGGCCTGATGTGCTGCTAACCACTTTACATCTTCATTCTTGAGATTGTTTTTCGCTATAATTTTTTCACAAATATCTGCCATATTAAAGACTGCATTTTTGAATACCGTCTGGCCATCCTGTTTTGCGAAATGTAATCGGTTTGCTACTGTCTCCTCTGTGGCTGGCAATACAGATCCTCCGGCAGCAACGTTTAAAAATTCTCTTCCGGATCCATCGGATCTCATCAATTCATCCTGTAAACCATTACCATCCGTAGTAGGTTCAACTAAAACGGCCCCTGCTCCATCACCAAAAATGATACAAGTTGCTCTATCAGTATAGTCGATCATAGATGAATTCTTATCAGCCCCAATAAGTAGTATTTTTGTATACCGACCAGATTCAATATAAGCAGCCGCAACAGATAGGCCATATAAAAAACTTGAACAAGCCGAATCTAAATCGAATGAAAATGCATTGACTGCACCTATTTCAGAAGCTACAAAGGCTCCGGTTGAAGCCGCCTGCATATCTCGAGTTGCTGTACACAAAATTACCAACTCAATCTCCTTAGGATCGAGCTTAGTTTTCTCTATAAGGTCTTCTGCAGATTTAATAGCAAGGTAAGAAGTTCCTTTACCTTCTTCTTTTAAAATTCTTCTTTCCTTTATCCCGGTTCTGGAAACAATCCACTCATCATTGGTCTCAACCATGGTTTCCAACTCCTTGTTTGTAAGCACATAATCAGGAACATATTTCCCTGTAGCAGTTATCGCAGCAGTAACTCTATTCATGTCTATCTATTTGCTGTTTTATGATAAAAAATTCTTGCTTAAAATAATAAAACAGTGCCCAAAAATACTAAAATAAAATATGCAATTTGATCAAAAAAAAACATTTTTTGACCATTTTCACTTAAAACCAACAAAAAAACCCTCAAATTTGAGGGTTTTTAGCACAATGTTGAATAAAATTGATTATGCTATATTTTCTTGCGCATCAATTAAAACCTGACCTCTGTAGTAAAGTTTACCTTCATGCCAGTGGGCACGATGGTATAAATGAGCTTCGCCAGTCGTAGGATCTTTCGCAATTTGAGGAGCTATCGCCTTATAATGCGTTCTTCTCTTATCTCTTCTTGATTTTGACGTTTTTCTTTTAGGATGTGCCATCTCTACTTATTTTTATCTATTAGTAATTTTTTCAAATCTTCCCATCGGGGATCAATTTCATCTATCTCTTTATTCTTTTCCGGACTTAACTCTTCGAGTTTATTTAAAATGTCCGATTTCAAGGAACCATCAGCAATTCCTGGATGCATTTTTTTTAGTGGAACAGCCAAAACGATCATTTCATACATATATTGAGAAAGATCCAATTGGTGTTCTCCATGAGGTAAGATCAAAACTTCCTCATTATCATCATTAAATTCCTCTCCGAAGTTGACTACCAGATCAAGTGCTCCTTTTAAAGGAAGTTCAAAAGGCTCATTCGTCACATCGCAAGCGACTGTACCTGTACCTTGTCCTTCAAAATGCAATTCCAATAAGGTGCTCTTTTTAATAAAATCAAGCACTATTGTGAAATCCGCATCTAAAAATTCATCGTAATTAAATGACTCAAAGAACTGTTTATCAATTTTATATTCAAACGTGTGCTTCCCTTCTTTTAAACCAAAAAACGACAACACAAAATCATTTGACAATTTCATCTGAACATAAATTTGAGCGCGCAAAGATATAAAAAAAATAAGTATTTAAAAATAATTTATTTAGAATATTGTTTTTTCTTTTCTTTCCGAATTTCAAGTTTATCTTCAATCAAGTTATTGTACTCCTCCCTCGCCTTGAACAATTTGATAGCCATAAAGATAGCTTCCTTAAAGGAAGAATACTCAGCTTTACCTTTCCCGGCTATCTCATAAGCTGTACCGTGATCTGGAGAGGTTCTTATTTTATCAAGTCCGGCTGTAAAATTTACACCTTTTCCAAAAGCAAGTGTTTTAAATGGTGCCAATCCCTGATCATGATACATAGCCAAAACGCCATCAAAACCCTTGTAGTTTTCGTTTCCGAAAAAACTATCGGCAGCATAAGGCCCATAAACCAATTGACCTTTTTTCTGTAAGGCTTCCAAGGTGGGCCTCACAATTTCATCATCCTCAGTGCCAATAACACCCTGATCTCCACAATGCGGATTGAGGCCAAGTACCGCTATTTTGGGTTTAGGAATATTGAAATCTTCAATAAGACTTTTGTGCATAATGGCCACCTTTTTCATGATCAAATCAGCATTGATCTCCTCTGCCACTTTACGAATAGGAATATGACCGGTAATCAATCCAACTCTTAGATTACCTGAGCAAAGAATCATCAGTGCCTCCCCTTGTAACTTATTTTCTAAAAACTCTGTATGACCTTTAAAGTTAAAAGTATCAGATTGTATATTATTCTTATCTATAGGTGCGGTAACTAACACGTCTATTTCTCCCTTTTGAAGGGCTTCGGTTGCTTTATCCAAAGAAATCAAAGCATATTTTCCTGATACCTCAGTTGGTTTACCCAATTCTACATCTACCATTTCCTTCCAAACATTCAAAAGATTGAACTTTTGGGTAACTACCTTGTTTATAGAGTCTATACCGTGAATGTTAGTAGCAAGTTCCAAAGCTTTTTTATGAAAACTCACCACTTTCGAAGAAGCAAAAACAATGGGTGTACAAAAGTCTAGCATTCTGCTGTCTTCAAATGATTTTAGCATGACCTCAATGCCAATTCCATTTAAATCTCCTACTGAAATTCCTACTTTTATTTTATCCTTTTTTTTCATCCAACTCTGTAATAATTCTTAATTTTGAAAGGTAGGTCAAATTTACTTAATCACAAATTTAAACAATAATTTTAGAACATGTTTACAGGAATAATAGAAGAACTAGGAGAAGTCACTGCATTAGTTAAAGATCAGGATAATTTGAATATTACCGTTAGAAGTAAGCTTTCAAAAGAACTTAAAATAGACCAGAGTTTGGCGCATAACGGTGTTTGTTTGACTGTTGTTAAACTTGGAGAAGATAGCCATACGATTACGGCTATTAAAGAAACCATCGATAAATCAAGTATTGGTAATCTGAACGTTGGTGACAAAGTGAATTTAGAAAGAGCCATGAAGCTTGATGCGAGGCTTGATGGCCACATTGTTCAAGGTCATGTTGATCAGACCGCGGTCTGTACTGAAATAATTGAATTAGATGGCAGTTGGGTATATACTTTTAGATATGAGAATACCTATAATAATCTTACTATTGAAAAAGGTTCCATTACAGTTAACGGCGTAAGCCTTACTGTTGTCAACTCCAAACCCGGGAGTTTTAGTGTAGCTATTATTCCCTATACCTATGAAAA
>CAZPHF010000130.1:0-6019 GCA_964586115.1 uncultured Flavobacteriaceae bacterium
GTAAAACAGATTGTCTAATCCACCAAACAGCATAAGAGATAAACTTAAAACCTCTGGTTTCATCAAATCTTTTGGCCGCCTTGATCAATCCTAAATTACCTTCATTGATAAGATCAGGTAAAGTCAAACCTTGATTTTGATACTGTTTCGCAACAGAAACTACAAACCTTAAATTTGCCTTAACTAATTTCTCCAAGGCAACCTGGTCTCCTGCTTTAATTCTTTGTGCAAGTTCTACCTCCATGTCGGCTGTAATTAAATCAACCTTACCAATCTCTTGTAAATACTTGTCTAAAGAAGCAGTTTCACGATTCGTTACCTGCTTGGTTATTTTTAGTTGTCTCATTAAAAATTTGGGATTTTAGTGTAAAAGTTAGGGCATGTATAACCTTATACGTAAAGGAAGGTAGAAATGTTACAATTTGGCAAGAAGTATTTTTTATCTAGAAATTTTTTGATTTAAAAAAAACCATATAATAAACGTTGAAATCAATTGGCTGACGGGATCCATCATGGCAGATTTTGGTTGGTTTCGTCCAGATAAAAATGTTTCGCTAGGAGTCACTTTTCCTTTTACTAGCGCAGGAAGAGAGATTTAATAATTTTCTCCTAATTTGTCATACGCTATCACATTCACAACTTTATGATGCGATTTGAATTTACCTAAAATCAATGCTTTATAGGCACCGGAAATTTCCTTAAAAATATTTGATTTAGGATGGAGCTCATCAAACCAATAGGTTCCCTTTTTTTTGTGATCTTTAATTTCTTTATACTGTGTAAAACCGCGAGAGTCAATGTGATAAATATTGTCAAACTCCTTTCCAAACTCTATGATTATTTCGTTAAAATCAAATATCATGGTCATAATTATATCTTGTTGAGTCTGTTCATCAGTAATACCTTTCATCATCAATGGCTCCTTTATCCATTTGCCATTTTTCACAAACATACTTTTTCCAAATCTTTCCTTAAAACTCGAAATGGCATAGTCATAACCTTGTGTAATAATCATTAAAGAACTAAAACGTTCTTCGTCTATTTTCTTAATAGATTCAAGGAGCATTTTATATTCTAGTTTCAAAGTAACCAACCAACGATAAAATCCTTTATCAATATATCTCCTTCCGTTAACAATTTGCGCTAATGTAAGGCTGTCCATCTTGCTATTTAATTCAGGTATCACGTCCTTATAATCATGATACTCTATTGGGCAGCAGGATGCATTGCACATAGGTACAGGTTTTGAATTATAGCGTAAGATAACATAGTTTCTATAGTTAACTAAAAATTCAGCGTCGACCTCGATAGGTGTATAATTAACAAAACTGGCCAGTCGATCATCTCCCAAAATATCATTACCACCACCACTAATGATAAACACATCGGGTTTTAGTTTGAGATATTCAAATTGATATTGATGTGTTGGTGTGATTCAATATTTTTGCATCCTGGCCATAAAATATAGAATGGGATACGCTATTCAGATCATCAAGGTCAATATCATCTAAATTGGAACAAAGCGCTCTCCAATTCTCATCGTTTATATTAAAAAAACTTGTAGGATTATTCCATAAGGAATCCAATAGCTGAAAAGCCTTATCCTGTTCCAGAACAACTTTATCCTGACTAATTGCCTTATTTTCAACTAATAGTAAAAGCAATAATGCAAAAACTATTTTCGGTAAATAGGTATTCATTTTATACTCTTAAGCGATTAATAACTGCATATTTAGGCGAATACAATTTTAATTACTTACAAACTAGCCTCATAAAATGTTTTTGAAATGAGTTAACGTTCTTTCCTCATTCCAATTATGAATCTGTAGGGCAATCAATATCCCAATCATCACAAACACTATCTCTCCAATGGCATATGGTATATACCTGCCTTGCCGTCCGGCGAGTCGAACAAGGAATTTGAAGATTTGAAAATTTGAAAATGGACTAATGAACCTTCAGTTGTTTAATGAATGTTGATTTAAGCATTGTAGCATTCTCACATTTGAATTTTAAAAGTAAACCTGCTCATTCTAAAAGCCAAGATGTTATGTGTCATATGCTAAACTATTTTTTTTAGAGAAAGATTAGAACATTTTTGTAAATTTGCTTTTCAAAATTAAAAATTAATCCCCTAAAACTATCTTTATGAAAATGTTAAAACTACTAACTCTTGCGTTGCTATTGAACTTCGCATCAACTGTTCATGCTCAAAGCGTTGACGAGATCCTTTCCAACTATTTTGAAAATACCGGCGGTATGGAAAACTGGAATAAATTAGAAGGTATTCAAATGAATGCCAAAGTGAATCAAAACGGGATGGAAATACCAATCGAAATAGTTCAGTTAAAAGGAGGTAATCAAATGACTGTTATAAATTTTCAGGGAAAAGAGCTCAAACAAGGTGTATTTGATGGAGAAACACTTTGGGGATTAAATTTTATGACCCAAAAGGCTGAAAAAAGTGATAAAGAAGCCACGGATAATATGATGTTGGAAACAAATGATTTTCCTGATCCGTTTTTAAACTACAAAGAAAAAAACTATACCGTTGAATTATTAGGTAAGGAAGATATGGATGGTACCGAAACGTTTAAAATTAAATTGGTAAAAGAGCCTATAACTGTAGATGGTAAAGAAGAAGAGAATGTGTCATATTACTTCTTTGATGCTGAAAATTTTGTACCTCTCATGGTACAAGCAGAAGTGAAATCAGGTGAGTCTAAAGGACAAATGTCTGAATCTAAATTTAGCGATTATCAAGAAGTTGAGGGTTTGTACTTTCCATTTTCTATGACGCAAGGTCTAAAAGGACAGCCTGGTCAGGTCATCACATTCGATGCGATTATTCTGAATCCTGAGGTTGATGCAGCTGCATTCAAATTTCCTGAAGAAGAAATTGCTCCGGCTGAAGGTGGTGACAAATAATTTTTAGAAATCAATAACTACATACGATGAAGAAATTATTAGTTACCTTGATTGGGATCTTTTTGATGATTCCAACGAATAGCAATGCACAAGTATCAGATACCTTAAGTGCCAAAAATCTATTTGGCGATCTTAGTGCAAGACAGATTGGACCAGCTTTAATGAGCGGTCGAATAAATGACATGGAAACCCATCCTACGAATCCTAGAATTATCTATGCAGGTACTGCTGGGGGTGGTGTTTGGAAATCTAACGATGCTGCAACGACTTTTAACCCAATTTTTGATGATCATGCTCAATCTATAGGAGCCGTAGCGCTTGATCCTAATGATCCTGACAATACAATTTATGTAGGTACAGGAGAAACCTGGACCAGAAATAGTGTATCTGTTGGAGATGGATTATACAAGTCTATTGATGGCGGAACCAACTGGAATAAAATCGGGTTGGAAAACTCAGAACGAATTGCAAATATCGTAGTGAACCCAAATAACTCAAATGAAGTTTATGTGGCTGTTTTGGGAGCGCTATGGTCTGATAGTGAAGAGAGAGGTGTATTTAAATCTTCTGATGGAGGAGTCACGTGGGATAAGATACTTTATACCAACCCTAAAACAGGCTGTGCTGATTTTGTAATGGATCCTTCCAATCCGGATATTTTGTATGCGTCAATGTGGGAATTCAGAAGAACAGCCTGGTCATTTGAATCGGGAGGTGAAAACAGTGCACTGTATAAATCTACTGATGCCGGAAAAACCTGGAATAAAATCCACAACGGTTTCCCGGAAGGTAATTTAGGAAGGTTGGGCGTTGCGGTAGCACCGTCAAATTCAAATATTCTGTATACGGTTATCGAGGCTAAAGAAGATGCCAGAAAAGGACTTTACAAAAGTGAAGATGCAGGACAAAGCTGGAAACAACTCAATAATGATTTTGGAATTACTGTTCGCCCTTTTTATTTCTCGCGAATTACGGTTGATCCAAAAAATGAGGATGTCATTGTAAAAGGTGGTTTGAGTGGTTCGATTTCCCGAGATGGAGGATTGACTTTTAAAGACTTAGGAAATATGCACAGTGATATTCATGATGTTGTTTTTGACATTAATGATTCTGACAGGATGTTTGTTGGTACAGATGGCGGTGTTTATCGTTCATGGAATGGAGGTACTACCATGGAAATAGTTGAAAACCTGCCACTTTCTCAATTCTATCATGTGAGTGTTGACAATGAAGAGCCTTATAATATATATGGTGGTCTGCAAGATAACGGATCGTGGTACGGTCCGTCAAGAGCTACAGGAGGTATTCAAGCCAGAGATTGGAATTCGATTGGCCCTGGCGATGGTTTTAGAGTTTTAAGGCATCCTACCAAGAATATTATTTATTCTGAGATGCAAGGTGCTGAAAATATCTGGCGTTATGATTTGGATAAAAAATTAATAAAAACTATTCAGCCTTTACCAAAGGAAGGAGATCCAAAGTTAAGATTCAACTGGAATGCACCTATTGCTACCAGTGCTTTTCATCCTGATAGGTTTTATGTGGGTAGTCAGTTTTTGCATGTGTCGAATGACATGGGAGATACATGGAAAATTATTTCACCAGACCTGACCACCAATGATAAGACTAAACAAGAGCAGGAAGATTCAGGGGGGTTATCTAAAGACAATTCTGGTGCAGAAAATCATACAACGATTTTTACCATTGCAGAATCTCCTCTTGATGAAAATGTAATCTGGGTAGGTACTGATGACGGAAATGTGCAAATCACAACTGATGGTGGTAAAAACTGGACGAACACTTCAATGGAAATTGAAGGTTTACCAAAAAACACCTGGGTATATCATATAGAGGCTAGTGCTCATGACAAAAAAACGGCTTATGCTGTGTTTGAAGGTCATACAACAGGCGACATGAAACCTTATACCTATAAAACAACAGATTATGGAAAAACCTGGAAAAATATCATTAGCAAGGACATAGTTGGGTTTGTAAGGAATATTCAGGAAGATTATGTGAATCCAGATTTGCTGTTTCTGGGAACAGAATTTGGTTTATATATTACCCTGGATGGCGGTAATAGCTGGGCAAAATTTGAGAATAATATGCCAGCGGCAGCCGTTCATTTTATCGAGCTGCAAAAACAAACCAATGATCTGGTCATGGGAACTCATGGCAGGGGAGTCATTATTATTGATGATATTTCACCTTTACGTGAAATCAATAGTGATATGATGAAGGAAAAAGTTCACTTTTTTAGCTCAAAACCGTTTGTTATGAATGATCAAAGCGGGTTTTCAGGAAGCTTTGGAGACGAAACCCAATTTGTGGGAGCTAATTCCACAACTTCGGCTCGAATTAAATATTTTATGCCTAAGCGTCATACTTTCGGTAAAATGTCTTTAGAAATTCAAGACCTGGAAGGAAATACATTGACAACGCTTGGCGCCGGAAAGTCCAAGGGAATTAACATTGTAGATTGGTCGTTCAGAACAAAACAACCAAAAGCTGCAAAAGGTAAAACGTTTAGCTTTGGTGCATTTACGGCTCCTATGGTCAAAGCAGGCACGTATAAGGCCGTACTGAAAAAAGGTAAAGACACCTTCGAAAATGAGTTTGAGGTGGTGTACGATGAGAGAAGCGGATTGTCTGAGAAAGACAGAACCCTGAAATATGATACGACGATGAAACTGTTTCATATGACAGAGGAATTGGCTTTTTTGGTCTATGAAGTTGATGCCTATACAGAAGCCACAAAAGAAAGTAATCAGAAAGTTTCTGCTAAATTTACCGAGTTAAAGGAAACCTTGGTGATTACCACAGGTGATAATTATGTGGGGACTGCAGAACCGCAATTAAGAGAAAAAATGGCTGACTTGTATAGTAAAATTGCTTCAGCTTATGATAAGCCGTCGGCTGCTGAACTTGACAACCTGACGATTATTGAAAATCGTTTTGAAAAAGCCAAGGTAGATTTTGAAAAATTGAAAAAGAAATCTAAAGTCGATGACCTGGGCTTAAAAAGCTATGAAGAATTTCTAGCAGAATAGTATAGCTACAAACTTTTATTTAAAAAGGATCCGGATTTTAT
>CAZPHF010000131.1:0-6007 GCA_964586115.1 uncultured Flavobacteriaceae bacterium
CACCGATATAGTAGTAATGGTGTCCTGTTCCGAGAACGCCTGATAAAAAAGTAAGCCCAACGATTACATATAACCATTTTTCAATTACTTCTCTGTCTACTCCGGTTAACTTGATTAAAAGGAAAGACAAGATACCTCCCATGATCAATTCCCATACACCTTCTACCCATAAGTGGACTACCCACCATCTGAAGAAGGAATCCATCACCTGACTGTCAAATGGCAGCATTCCTGGTAAATATAAAAGGGCGGCAAATAAAAGCCCCATTGATAGAACTAATGCAGTGGTGGTTTGTCGTTTACCTTTAAACAGGGTTACTAAAATTAACCCCAGAAAAAGCAATACATTAACAACAACCAGATAATCTAAAGGTCTTGGAATTTCTAAAAATTTTCGACCTTCCCAGTAATTAAAGTGAAAACCAACGATAG
The DNA here is from genome assembly GCA_964586115.1 of uncultured Flavobacteriaceae bacterium. Classification (GTDB taxonomy): domain Bacteria; phylum Bacteroidota; class Bacteroidia; order Flavobacteriales; family Flavobacteriaceae; genus Lutimonas. The sequence continues at coordinate 433 of CAZPHF010000131.1, forward strand.
AGGCTACACCAACCAATGCTAATGATATCAACTGCACATAGGCCAATTTCACATTAACTAATTCTCGTTGTGCCTCTTCAGGGATAATATAATAAGCGGCTCCCATAAAACCTGAAAGTAACCAAACAACTAATAAGTTTGTATGTACCGCCCTGGCGGTATTAAAAGGAATGAATTCGTGAAGATTGTCGAATCCAATACGGGCAAAGCCCATAATAAATCCATAAGTGATTTGTAATACCAGCAGCAACATTGATAAGGCAAAAAACCAAAAGGCTACTTTTTGTGATTTATATTTCATGATATTTTTATTTAGTTGTTGACTTTTTCTTTTGCTAATGGTGAGACTACTCTATCAAATCCGTTTAAATCAATATCATCGATCCAATCAAAGAATGCGATAACATCTTCGGCCTCCTGATCTGACATTCCATATGCCACCATTTTTCTGCCATTCGGTCCCCATGGCACGGGCGACATCAAAACGGCTTTAATATATCCTTCTCCCCGTCTGTCTATTACTTTGGTTAGTTCTGGTGCATAATAGGCGCCTTCACCCAGAATGGTATGGCATCCCATACAATTGTTTGATTCCCAAATTTTCTTTCCCCGCACTATTTGTTCGGTAATTTCTCCATAGTTTGATTGATCTTGTTCTTTACTGAAAGAATAGATAGTAAGCCCTATAAATGCTAGAAACGTTACTAAAGTACCTCCCAAAAAGAATGCTCTGGCTTGTTTTTTTGATAACATAGTTGATTATTTAATATTAAAAGATCTTTTTATCTTTTTTCAAAGTACAGATATATTTGACCTATAAACAATGATAATTGTCATGTCTGAGCAATAGCCCTATTATAATTATTGCAATTTTAACCAAGCAGTCTTGATCTAACCAATACGTATAAATGAAAGCAATAGGATTTACTGGGTTTACCCTTTATTAACATTGATTCAAAACCAAATTCATTAATATTTATGGTAAACAAATAGTATCCTTACACATTAGAGATCAATATGAGAATTGAGATTGGACCGAGTTTGCTGGTCAGGGCGCTACTAACTTTAAAGCAATTACAGATGGCTTAAAAAACCTTCTGATGGTAAGGTGCTTAACCAAGGTTTAAAAACTACAGCCATCATAACAATGATGGCTGTTTAACTTCCTTCTCATTGTCATTGCACTTAAAGCACAAGTTCAGATAAGGCTGATTCTACCATTTCGTTTTCTTGAACAGTTACAGTTGTTTTATTTTCCGAAGTTGTTATCCATTTATTGGATTTTTGATATCTGAATATTTCATTGTTTTGTATAGGGTCCATCACCATCAAATAAATCCATTCGTTATCGAGAAGATTCTTCAGATTATCGTTGCGCATTAAGATTTCTGATACACGCTTAATTGGAGCCTGAATCATTACGGATAATCGCAAGGGTTGATGGTACATCGCATCATCCGACCCGAATAAGGATTGCAGTGGCAAGCCCATTTTAAGGTCGCCTCCATTCCCTTGTACGACACCAAATTTACCCGTAACGTTGTGGGTAATTTTAGAACCACCTCCGTATTTATTATTATCGACCGTAGAAAAGTAGTAGTGGTTATTGATCCATTGCGTCACGACCATGGGCCCTTGCATGATGCCTTCCAATGCTTTGCCGGTGGTGTCTAATTCCCAATCATAGGAATGCAGGAAGCAGCGACTATCGAGGTTCGTGTTTTTAGTCAGTTGACGTGGTCCTATAATAAAGCCTGCATTTTTTGCAAGTCCCCATTCTGGTCTTGTTTCGCCCCAATCGTTCGCTTTTTGTTCTGCCGCAGAAATACTGTTGCCATTGGTACCTAGTCTATTTTGGGTAGCAGTTTTCTGTGCTTTGGATAGATCCGTTTTCAGGTTTTGGATAAGTTGCTTATGCGAATCAGGAACTTCAGAATCAAACAGGGTAATATCATCTGTTGTAGTATTGTGTTCAGCACCTATAAAGACCGTGTTCTCTGGAATCAATACCCCGTGAATTTCCACTAAAGCCTGTCTAACTTCTGGTAAGTTGGCAAGTTTAGCAAGCATTCTCGCATTGTGTCGTCCCGGGCTTGCTGCACAGGCGCCGCAATCTAAACTCGAACTAAAGGGGTTGTTGGCAGAATGGCTTCCATGGCCTACAAAAAGTACCAAAGGCGCAAATTGCCTCCAGCCCATAAGGTCGAAGGCTGATTTTACAATACCTACTTTTTCTACCAATGGAATTCCATAAACAAGATCCTCATGTATCGTTTTGTTGATTTGAGGTTGACACATCGTTTCTATCTGGGAAGCGTGTCGTTGATTCTTTCGATACAATGAACCAGGGATAAAGGTTCTGGCGATCAATGACAGTCCGTAATAAAATCCTGACCCTTCCACATAGCCAAAGGCTGATGGTAACATATTCTTCATTCGTTTAAGGAAATAATCACCGAATTTAATCGTGTCATTTTTCTTTTCGAATGCTAAAAATTTATCCTCTTTACCTGATTGTGGTTTTTCTGAAACGGTATACGCCGAAGTTACAATTGGTGGACAGGATTTACGGGTGATACCATCGTTTATGTTCTCATAATCCATCGCAATCCCAAAAAATCCAGCATAGCCATAAGTTTCGTAATTGCCTTTGGATTCCACATGTCTTCGGATGAGTTCCGACCGTGTGTCGATACAAAATACCATCTGTGCATCTGGAAGAGTAGTTTCAACGTTAGATGCAGTTGTGATTGATTCCTTTTCCAAGTTTTTTACCAATTGGTTTTGCCAGCTTTGCTCCCAAGCTTTCAGCCATACATATTGCAGTTTTGGTATAAGATCATTAGCAGTCTCTTTTTTGTTTTCCGGAAGTATTGGGACATTCAATTTTTGGGCCGTCCATAGACGTGCAGCTAAATAATCCATCAAACTTATCGGATAGTCCTGCTGCCAGTCCGAATTGGATTCGGATCGATGATTGATATATCCGGTCCATCCCGGAAGTGCTGCTAAATGATAGCTAAAGATTTTAACATAGTCACTTTGTGATTGGTCTTTTAAGAGTTGTTGTATCGCTTCACTACTTGTTTTTGGGATCTCCTTTAGGGTTGTCGTCCCAATTTCAGAATCGTAGATGACCATAAGTCTCCAAGCGGTGTAGAAGCCTTCACTTTTAAATGGCATATCCCATTCTGCAACACCTTCATCCATAAAAGCGGACAACCATTTTGCCATAACCAGGTCGACTTTGTGGTTGATGTTCAATTCTTCCGATCGCTGCTGTGATTCTAAAAGATTTAAATAGTATTCGGGCGACTGAAGTAACTGGTCCTCTTTTAAAAGACTCATCAAAATATCCTTATCTATCGCTCCCTTTTCCCATGCTTGGCGATACAGTTTTGCTGCCGGAAAGGCATTGGCATTGAAATATTGCTGTGCAGCACCTGCTGCTTCCTGAAACGATACGTTTTCATATCCCGATAAAGGGTTGGAAGCTACGAAGGAATATAAGGGCCAAGTTTTTCCAATAACTTTTGATGCTTCATCAATACTATTTATAAGATGCTGGTTCATATCGTTCTTGATTGATACATTAATACTGTTTTTTTATACGGTTGAGATATGTTCATTAACTTGACATAGAGCCAGGGAAGCTTTTTATAAATGCCCAATTTCATGATAAAAAAGCCGATTAAAAATGTAACGCCAAATATAATCTGCACCCATGTTAAGGGCATTGGTTGCGCAATCATAGGCATATCCGACATGAGAACAGTGACGCCGTTATATAGTAAGGAATAAACACCTATCCCAGCAATGAATAGTAAAGGTGGTACTATGATTTTCTGAAGTACGGAAAGGCTTTGCTCTTTAACTATGTTATAGGTTGCCTGACCAACAGTAATGGCTACGATAAGTGTCAGAAATAACCCGCTATCCATCGACATTCCCTTTCCTGTCCAGGTTGCAAACAGATAAGCACCCAAGCCACCAAATAGCAGAACAACAGCAGCCTGAAGTGGCTTGATTTTTAATTGTACCGGTTTTTGGGGTTTTGTCTGGGCTATTTCCTCGCCTGATGATAGAAATAGATAGGCTTTGTAAAATCCATGTAGAATTAAATGGACAACTGCCGCATTAAAAAAGCCCAAACCACATTGCATGATCATAAAACCCATTTGAGCAATGGTTGAGCATGCCAGTTTTTGCTTAATATTGACTTGAAGCAGTTTTGTGAACTGTGCGATTATTGCTGTGAATCCGCCAATGACAAAAAGGATCGTTAAAGTATCGGAAGCAACTAATAAGGTTGCAAACATTGCCAATAAAATTCCTGCACCATTTACGAAACCGGCATGCATAAGTGCAGAGGCAGGCGTTGGTGCTGTCATTGCGGAAAGCAACCAGCGATGAAACGGATATATTGCCGATTGTACAATAGCTGCAGCAATAATGCAAAGCGCTGATGGAATTAATATGTATAACGGCAACTCACTCACAACTAATGATAATTCACTAATTGTAAATTTATCAGCAGTGAAAGACAACAGCAATAGACCTGCTGTTAAAAAGAATGAACCTGTCAAAAAGTATTTTTGCGTAAATCTAGAAGCTTCTCGAGCTTCTCCCCAATTTTTATCAATACCAATCAATTGAGACATGAAAATTCCCATAATCAACCAGCTGAAAAGTACCAGTGCGATATGGTTAGACATGACCAAAAGCATCACAGACAATGTGAAGCCCAAACAAAGGATCATGAATCGAGAATGAAATCTAAATCCTTTTAAATAGTTGCCCGCGTAACTACTTACTATGCCACTAAAAAAGGTCACTGTAGTCCAGATCAAAATGGTAAATCCGTTTATTCTTAACGCACTCCCCAAATACCATTCTGGTATGCTGTTGAAGTTAAGAACCAGGTACACCAAATTGCCGACAAACAGGAACCATAAAAAAGAGATCACAAGTCTAGAAACTACTGACTTTTGGATGCCTTTGCTTTTAGTAGTAACATTTTTAGAGCTGTTTAAATCTAAATTAGTTTCAATAGTCATTTTTAAGTTTTTTAATCATTTTTATTTACAGGTTGTCTTCACTGGATTGCACATAAACAAGCCGTTACGTCGGATCAGAGTATTTTCTATTATCGGTATTTGAGCCGCTACTATTATTCTCAATTCTCAATTTGGCAAAAAAGACCATTCCCAAAATCAAACTGCATAGGATGATCTTATCTAAAAAAATATGATTATTGAAATAGGACATTGCAATAAAGAACATTAGGACTAAAAGACCTACAATTGGTAAAACTGTTGATTTTGAAAATTGCATCTGCTTATTTTTATGATTTAGGTTTGACATTATTTAGCAACTGTAATTTCGAGTATACCATTGATTTTTAGGTTTTGGCCCAATCCTCTTGTACTCTTGATGAATTCTCGAGCAATCTCCTTTTCCTTTTCAAGCCCTTTAATGCGACCATCGATATCGTCTGTTTTGCATTTGTGATCGCCTTCCCATATTTGAAGTCTTTGAAGTTTATGAAAGTTGATTTTCTCATCAATCAATTTCA
>CAZPHF010000132.1:0-5855 GCA_964586115.1 uncultured Flavobacteriaceae bacterium
CATCTGACTGTTAATCAGAGGGTCCAAGGTTCGAGTCCTTGAGGAGGAGCAAAAAAGAGCAGCTGAAAAGCTGCTTTTTTTGTGCCCGATAATTGAGGTTTTCGTCTGTCCCCTGACAGATAGAGTAAAAAAGAGCAGCTGTAAGGCTGCTTTTTTTGTTTCTGAAATTTCCTTTGAAGTCCCATATAGCATTTTTGGAATTTCTTTCCCCCTCTCATAAATTTCATTGACATCAAACTATTGAAAAATAGAATATTAAATATGGCATTTCCAATCAGAGATTCTCGCACTACAAACCAATGATCAAGGAGTTGTATTTGAAAGAAGATTTGTATTAGACAATGGTATGGTGATTGAAGAATGGGTTGATGAATACAGCCCTTTGTTTCGAGTAGCATACGCAGATAAAAACATTCAATATAAATTTGATCAGGTAAGTGATGTCTCCTATACTTATGAGGAAACAGGCACAAATCCTCATAGATATTATGAAAAAATGTTTGCAAGCATACCTTCTAACATTGTGCTTTACCATGAAAATCTAGACAATGCTTCAGATTTTTTTACCGATAAGTTGATCAAAGAAAAAGTGTATCAAAATGACTTACCTTTTTCGGTTCGTTTCGAATATGAGTTAAATGAGGTTGACCTTGCAGTTTATTCGAAAGAAATTACGGAGGAAGCTGGAAAGACTAGGATTTTTAGAGAAACAAGCTATGAGTTTGAAAAGAGATCTAAAGAGGGAGGCTTGATATACGATGGCTATATTCCTTAAAAGTATCAATTGGCTACTTATTTATAAGATCGAGTCGAGTCGATTCGATAACAATAACCCTACCTTCGGAAACTAAAAAGTATGATTCGTCATAGATTACTTCATTTTGTATCGAATTATACCTAGTTTTCCTTTTGTCAAGTTTATCTTTTTTGAATGATTTAAAGTGTTCCTGATTTTAGTTTCTCATGGTTTGTTTTAATCCAAAAATCAAACGCATAAATTTTGTTTTAGTTGGTCAGGCCTATCATTCAAATGGAGCCTTTTTGTAATTCTTTAAAAATGAAAAGATTATTGTATTTTTAAACGATAAGTTTCAAATAGATATGTAAACATAGCTCGAGAAATTCAAACTACCTGAACCAAACCCAACATGAAACCAATAAAAAACGCTAGTCGAGTTGCAATTTTCTTATTGTTCCAAATGCTTATTCTTTGGTCCTGTAAAGAAGAAATAGTAGCACCTCCATTCCCCGAATCAGAAAATGAATATAAGCAGCCTCAAACCAAAAGTTTTGAGATATCAAAAACAGATACGCTTAGTTTTACGAGTCGAAAATTGCCTCCAAATGCTTCTTTACCTACTAAAAAGATCAATTGGAATTCGATACCGTCCAAACCATTTGACATAGCGACTTCATATAAAACAGCTCCTTTACCTACAAAACCTCTTGATTGGCAAGCTTTGCCAAGAACAGATTTTAACCTGGATAGTCTTCCTGAGCATGAGATAACAATTAGAACCGTCGTCTTGGGTGTTCCTAAGGTTGTACAATCAGGTCTGCCTGAAGCTGCTGACAATGCCAGTCGCGGTGTCATGACTTTTGATGAAAATTTTGGATATCCCGGAACCATGATTTATCAAATTGTCGATAGTGATGGTATGTTTTGGATTGGGGGTAATGCAGGAATCGCCAGATACGATGGAGAAAGACTGGAACTCTATGGCCAGGAACAAGGACTAAAGTCTAAAATAATTGATGCCATGATCATAGATTCAAAAGGACGTATATGGCTTGCTGATAATTTTGGGGGAATGTTTGTAATAGACCTGAAATCAAAATTGATTTTGGAATTAACCATACCGGGTTTTATAGGAGCGAATGACATTATTGAAACATTGGATGGAAAGTTTTGGATTTCAAGCAGGACGTTTGGTTATGATATCATTGATCTGCAGGAGAAATTGAGTAGGAGATTCACTCCTGAGCAAGGTTTACTTGATAATAAGCCAACTATTTCAGCCTATCAGGATCATGAAGGGCTTATTTGGCTAAGTACCAACAAAGGGGTTAATATTATCGACCTCAAAGAAAAAAAGAATATTTCTTTTACCAAAGATCATGGATTGTTAAAAGATTTTGTCGTGGGTTTACAAGAAGATAGTCAACATAGAATGTGGATTGGAACTGAATTAGGAGCCACTATTGTCGATTCATCTAAAAGCTTTGTTTCATATTTGATGGAACCGCTTGGACTAAAAGAAGATGATATCGTATCTGATATGATGGAAGACAAGAATGGAACTTTTTGGATAGGAACAGATTTAGGGACTCTTTTTCACTATGATGAATCGTTATCACTGATGGAAAAAATTGTAGTGAAAGAATCAAAGGATTTTGTTGGTATTTGGGGTCTTTATGAAGATAAACAAGGACAGATATGGATACCTACCATAAGAGACGGCATTTTCTTTTTGGACCCGAAAGGAGGAAGGCCGGGGAATTATACAAGTGAAGACGGTCTTGCTGGAAATGAATATTGGGGAACGATTCATACAAATGATGGGAATAGTTGGATGAGCGGTATAAATGGAATTGACATTTATGACGCTAAGAAAAGAACCGTCAAGAATTTATCAAAAAAAGATGGATTAATTTCTGATTTTAACAGAAGCCTTTTGGAGGATTCTAAAGGGAGGGTTTGGTCATTTGGAATGAGAACAGGAGTCAATATAATTGATTTAAAGAATAATACAATTCAACAATTTGCTAGCCCGGAAAATTTGGATGGGAACTGGGTGACTGCCCTTTTAGAGGACAGTACTGGCAATCTATGGCTCGGAGGCAATCTAGGGGAGTTGTTTTTTGTTGATATTAAGAATCAATTACTCCATAAATATGTCATAGATACAATTGGAGAAAGGAACATGATTGACAATCTTTTGGAGGATGATCAAAATCGTATTTGGATATCAGGTCGAGGGCTGGGCATTCATATACTTGATCCTGCGCTCAATACAAGAACCAAAATTGGTACAAAGGAAGGATTGGTTTCGGATGAGATCTACGCTATGTATCGAGATAGTCATAATCTTTTATGGATTGCCACAGATAAGGGTGTTGAATTTCTGGATTTTGAGAATAAGCAAGTGTCAACCTTTACAATTAGTCAGGGATTGGCCACCAATGATGTGTATGCCATTATCGAAAGAAATGATAAGATACTATTGGGAACTTCAAAGGGTTTAACGTTTTTGGAAGACACATTTGAAGCTGGTGATTCTATTCCGTTTTGGAGAGTGAACACCATCGGGAAAAACCAGGGGTTGGAATACTTAGACTTTGCGATGAATAGCTTTAGTATAGACAAACATGGCCGATTCTGGGCCGGGGTGGATAGACAGATTATAACAGTTATCGATGAGATTTACGAAGATACCCTTACCAACCCACCTCAAATCACAGGCATTAATGTTTATGATAAAAAACAGGAATTTTATAACACTAAATTGATCAAATCCTCTCTGAATGAAACAGATACGCTTTGGGCTTGGGAATTAAATGATTATGTTGTCAAAGAAAAAGCAGATCTGATCTCCAGTTATGAAACTCAAAATGGTATTGAATGGGATACAATTCAGGGTGCTTATGACCTTCCTGTTAATTTAAAACTTCCGTATAATCAGAACTATATAAGCTTTAATTACAGTGGGCAACAATTTAGGAATACAGATAAAGTGGTTTATAGATATATGTTGGAGGGATATGATGATCAATGGAGGGAGATTACCAAGAAAAATATCACTTCGAATTATCGCGATTTAGCACCAGGAACTTATAGTTTTAAAGTTGCTGCTAAGGGATTTAATGAAGTTTGGAGCAAACCTTCCGCATTTAGTTTTACTGTGATGCCAGCTTTGAGATGGTGGCAGACCTGGTGGGCCATATTGATTTTTGCAGTACTCTTTTTACTTTTGGGTGTAGCTATCTTAAATTATAGATCCAGATGGCTGAAACGTGAAAATCGAATTCTTGAAGATAAAGTAAATGAGCGAACCTCTGAACTTAAAAAAACAATCAGTGAACTACAAAACACCCAATCACAACTCATCCAATCAGAAAAAATGGCCAGTTTAGGAGAACTTACTGCAGGAATAGCCCATGAAATTCAAAACCCGATGAATTTTATCAATAATTTTTCTGAAGTAACCACTGAGCTGGTCGGCGAAATGTGTGAAGAACTTGACAAAGGAGAGCTAGAGGAAGCAAAGGATATTTCAAAAGACATCGTTCAGAATCTGGAAAAAATATCCCATCATGGGAAGAGGGCAAGTAGCATTGTAAGAGGAATGCTAGAACACTCGAGAAACAACTCTGGTCATAAAGAATTTATTGATATTAATGTTTTGGCTGATGAGTATTTGCGACTGGCCTATCACGGTTTACGTGCGAAAGACAAAAGCTTTAATGCTGATTTTCAAACAGATTTTGATGACACTTTACCAAAAGTAGAGATCATGCCGCAGGATTTGGGAAGGGTAGTGTTGAACATCATTAATAATGCCTTTTTTGCGGTTACCTCAATACCCGAGAACGAAAGAGATGCAAATTACAAGCCGGTGGTAAAGGTAACTACCAAAAATCTGGGTGACCAAGTGATGATCTCCATAAAAGACAATGGTCCTGGCATACCGACAGAACTTAAAGACAAGATCTTTCAACCTTTCTTTACCACCAAACCTGCTGGTAAAGGAACCGGATTAGGTTTGTCTTTGGCCTATGATATTGTCACCACCGGACATGGGGGGGCAATTGAATTAAATACGGCTCCAGGAGAAGGTACAGAATTTGTAATTTATATACCAATAAGAAAATAATTAACCCTAACTAACATAAATTAAGAACAATGAGAATATTAGTTGTTGACGATGAAAAGGATGTAGAAATGCTTTTTCGTCAAAAATTCAGAAAGGAAATAAGAAATAACAATTTGGAACTTGTTTTTGCATTTTCTGGTCAGGAAGCTCTAGACATGCTGGAGAAAAGTGACCCACCAAATGTAATTTACATGTTTTCGGACATTAACATGCCCGGGATGACCGGATTGGAGCTCCTGGATAAAGTGAAAGTGCGGTTTCCACAAATAAAAATCAGTATGATCTCGGCATATGGAGACAAAGAAAATTATGAAAAGGCTATAGAATCCGGGGCCAAAGAATTTTTTACCAAACCAATAGATTTTGAATCCTTAAGAGCAGAGATCAAAGGTTTAATCAATTGAGAAGGGTCAAATTTAATAGTTACTTTAGGGCTAATAGTTAAATGAATATGAATCTGACGAAAAAACAGGAAAAAGAAATTTTCAAAGTATATGATACTTGGCTGCATAGCTACTTAAATGGCGATGTTGCAACCTATGATTCCTTTTTAGATGACCACTATCACTTTATTGGTTCAACTGATAATGAAGAATTTCTCAATCGAAAAGACACCACTAATTTTTTTAAGGCTACCGCTGATCAACTTGCTGGAAAAGCCGACGTACGCAACGAAAAAAGAGTCATTGAAAAATTTGGAGGGCTGGTCATCCTTACCCATGTTTTTGATGCCTGGTTTTTAAATAAGGATAATTGGTCCTATTACGGGAGATTCAGATTTACTTCAACATTACAAGAGAAAAAAGAAGGCTGGCGTTTTATCTATCAGCATTTTTCTACGACAGATGCTAAGGCTGAAGCTGGAGAAACCATTGGTTTTGATCAGGTAAGTGCCGAAAACCTTCAACTAAGAGAAGCTGTAAAAAGAAGAACCGTAGAACTGGAAGAAAAAAATCGTGAGTTAGAGGTCGAAACAGCCTT
>CAZPHF010000133.1:0-5776 GCA_964586115.1 uncultured Flavobacteriaceae bacterium
CCTTCTCTTACCATCCAGATTTTACCGAAAAATTTCTCTTCACTTGGCGTACCAAAAAATTTAACGGTTCCTTTGATCTTTCCGGCCTCGATCATCTCTTTTATCGCGATGGCCGCCCCCAAACTTGCTGTGCCGAATAAATTGTGTCCACAACCATGACCCGGAGCGCCGTCTTGTAATGGGTTTTTAGTGGGTTCAGCCTTTTGAGAAATTCCCGGCAAGGCATCAAACTCCCCTAAAATACCTATTACGGGTTTGCCTGAACCATAAGTGGCAACAAAGGCTGTCGGCATGCCCGCCACACCTTTTTGCACTGTAAAGCCGTTTTTCTCAGCAAAATCAGATAAAATTTCTGAGGATTCGTATTCTTCGAAAGCAGTTTCTGCCTTGCCCCATATTTCATCGCTGATCCCAATGAGTTCAGATTTATGACTTTCAACAGAAGCCTCTATAAGGGCTTTGTTTTTTGGTAATTTTTGTTGGGCAAATAGTAAGCTACTTGTAAAGACGAAGAAAAGGAGGGTTAGTTGTTTCAAAATTTTAATATTTAAGACTAAAAATAATAATTTAAGAATTAATACTTCTGTGATTTCCTAAAAATATATAAAGCAGACTATTTGTAACGAGATGCACCATAAAAAAAACCGAATAAGAATTTATTCGGTTTTTTTATGATGCTATTTTATAAGGTTACTTTTTACCTTTCTTGTCAGCGTATTTTTGCTTGTTAAGTTCGTCCTGTAACTCTCGTCTTACTTTCTGTTCTCTTTCAAGGGCTTTTGCCTTATAGGCCTCAAATTCTTTTTCAGTATCGCTTAATAGATCTCTGGCCTGCACCGTGATGGCATTACTTGATTTGAATCTAAAAATAAAGAACAATAATAAAGCAACCAAACTAAAGATAATCGTCCAAAGTAAACTGTTATAACCTGTTTTAGTCATTGGCATACCGACAAACTTGATATTATCTTTTTCTTTAGTTACTGCAGTAAGGTTATCATTGGTAGTTTGAAGATCGGATTTTAAACTCTTAATTTCATTCCCTTGTACTTCAACTAGTTTTTTAGTATCTCCAAGGTCTTTTTTTAAGCCTTGCATAGAATCCAGTACATTGCCTTTTATCTTTTGATAAAACGTTTTTTTGACAACTTTATATTCCTGATAGGAGCTTGATTTTCGATATAAATAATCAAACTGGCTTTCAATCGTGCCGTTGTCTAAAGAAGGTTTTGGCCCGGTTTGTCCTTCAACCTGCCCAAATGAGACAGTGCTAAAGCATAAAAAAAAGGTGAAAGACAAAACAGTAATGAATTTTTTCATTTCAATGTTATTTGGTTAATTAAATTATAAAGACTTGTCAAACAATAATATACGTTCAATATTATCCATATACAAGCATGGATGTCCGTTTGAATAAGGTCATTATAACCGTTCTCTAACTAAAAGTAAGAGGGGTCTAAAATTAAATAAATTTACCATGTCTACAAAAATTATTTTAAGGCTTCCTTAAATAGGCTGATTGGATGTTTTGCCTTCCTTTTTGTGCCATCCGATATTTGATGTCTGCAGCTGGTTCCGGCGGCAATAATTTCAATCTCACGACCATAATTACGGATCTTTGGGAACAAAGTATCTTCACCTACTTGCATACTTAATGCATAGTGTTCTTTTTCGTATCCAAACGAACCTGCCATTCCACAGCATCCCGTATTCATAATGCTCACCTGAAAGTTTTTGGGAAGGTTCAACATGCTAAAGGTTGCTTTCATGTTTGAAAGGGATTTTTGCTGGCAATGTCCGTGCACCTTAATGTTTTTAGCTTTTAAAGTAAACAGATTCTGGTGGATATGTCCCTTTTCAATTTCTCTTTCAATAAATTCTTCTATGGTATAGGCATAAGCCGCGATTTCCTTGGCAGCTTGCTTATCATCGGCAAGCCTCAGATATTCATCTCTAAATGTCAATAGTGCTGAAGGTTCTATACCAACCAAGGGAGCATCTTTGTTAATTTTGTCTTTAAAAAATTCCACATTTTGATTCGCAAGTTGCTTCGCCTCGTCAAGTAAACCTTTTGAAATAAAGCTCCTGCCACTTTCCTCGTGATCGGTTATGATCACTTCGTATCCCAGTTTTGAAAGTACTTCTATGCAGTCTCTTCCAATAATATCATCATAAAAATTTGTGAATTCATCGATAAACAGATAGACCTGCCCTTTAGGAGCAAGCTTTTGAATGAATTGATCCTTGTGTTTTTTATACCATTTTCTAGTGGTCATTTTTGCCAGTTTTGGGATGCTCCTTTCAACTGCAACTCCTATCACTTTTTTTGCTAAACTCGTACCCAAAACCAGGTTGGTCACTGATGGCATAAGAGACCCAAGCTTATTGTATTTCACGTTATCTGCAAACAAGCGGGTTCTAAAAGAAACCCCATTCTCTTTTTGATATTGATATAGAAACTCCGCTTTTAAGGCTGCTACATCCACATTGCTAGGGCATTCACTGGCACAGGCTTTACAGCTCAGACATAGATCAAACACTTCTTTTAATTCTTCATGATCAAAGCGATTTGCTTTGTTACTGTTGGTTAGAAACTCTCTCAGTACGTTTGCTCTGGCTCTTGTTGTGTCTTTTTCATTTTTTGTTGCCCTATAACTAGGACACATGGTACCACCTGCAAATACTGGTTTTCTGCAATCACCAGAACCATTACATTTTTCGGCTGCTTTAAGGATACCTTCTGAATCAGAAAAATCCTGAATGGTTTCAATCACAGGTTCTTCCCGGTTTGCAACATACCTCAGAGAAGCATCCATTGGCCAGGGGTCAATAATTTTTCCTGGGTTAAATATTTGTTGGGGATCAAAAACAGTTTTGATCTTTTTCATGAGTTCATAGTTCTTTTTGCCGACCATCTGGATCAGAAACTCTGATCTTACGATCCCATCACCATGTTCACCGCTCATGGAACCTTTGTATTTTTTCACCAGTTGAGCGACTTTGCTCGTTATCTCACGGAATAAATGAATGTCTTCTTCTTTTTTGAGATTTAAAATAGGTCTTAGGTGAAGTTCTCCAGCACCTGCATGGGCATAGTATACCGCTTCCTGGCCAAACTCTTTCATCATTGATGTGAACTCAGCGATGTACTGTGGTAAGTCATTTACCTCCACCGCAGTATCTTCAATGCAGGCTACCGCTTTTCTGTCGCCTACTATGTTACCGAGCAATCCTAAGCCTGCCTTTCTTAAGTTACTCGCCTTTTCTATGTCATTTCCTTTAAGAATAGGGTAGGCGTAACCAAAATTATGAGCTTGTAGATCAGCAATCAATTTTTCTGCCAGGATTCTTGTTTCCTCTACATTATCACTAGCCACTTCCAACATCAGGATCGCTTCAGGATCGCCTTCTAGAAAGAAGCGATTCAAGGTTTGTTCACGATTGTTTTTGGTGCAATCGAGAATTTTTTTATCCATTAATTCACAGGTATAGAGATTGTGTTCCATGGCTACCACAACTGCTTCAAGGCTTTCCTGTATACTGGTAAAATGAGCCGCAACGAGCATATTGTATTTTGGAGGCAATTCATCCAGTGATAAGGTGATATCTGTTGTGAATGCTAGGGTACCCTCACTACCACAAAGCAATTTTGACAAGTTGATGGGTGCTTCATTTTCTGAAAAAAGCGCATTGTTTAGGATGGCATCAATGGCATAACCATTGTTTCTTCTGTGAATGCTGGCTTTTGGAAATTCTCTTTCAATTTCTTCCCGGGTCTCCTTGTTGGATAATTCGGTAAATAATAGGTTATAAATCTTGCTTTCAAGAGAGTTTCCCTTTAGTTTTTCTTTAAAATCCTTGGCGGATAATGATCCAAAAACAACCTCAGAACCATCCGATAATATCGTATTCATTTCCAGTACCTTGTCTCTGGTTACTCCATATTGAATGGAAGTGGTGCCGGAGGAGTTATTGCCAACCATACCACCCATCATACATCGATTGGAAGTAGAAGTGTTAGGCCCGTAAAACAAGCCAAAAGGTTTTAAAAACACGTTCAACTCATCTCTTATCACCCCTGGTTCAACACGAACGGTTTTATTCCTTTCATCAAAGGCCAGAATACGGGTAAAGTATTTAGAGGTATCTACAATGATTCCTTCTCCAACGCATTGTCCCCCCAAGGAGGTGCCTGCTGTTCTGGGAACAAGTGACACGCTGTGTAAAGATGCAAAAGAAATAAGTTTTTTTAGATCATTTTTATCTTTGGGATAAGCTACAGCCAGAGGAATCTTACGGTAAACAGAGGCATCCGTGGCGTAAATATTTTTATGTAAATCATCAAAATGAAGTTCTCCATGAAGGGCTTGCGATAGCTGTTGCAATTCTTTATTTATAGACATGCTTTATGAGGTAACAATTTGGATTCGAATTTTATAATACTTGAGTACCATTAGCAACGGCAGCATTAAGATGTAAAAGTACTACATCTTTGCCGTTTTGTATACCTAAAACCAGGCATTCGCTTTTAAAGTTTGCAATTTGCTTGGCTTCAAAATTTACGACGGCAAGTACTTTTTTATGCAGTAGTGATTCTTTTGAATACAAGGCTGTAACTTGTGCGCTCGACTTCTTAATACCTAGTTTTCCAAAATCAATTTTCAGTTGGAAGGCAGGAACTCTTGCTTTAGGAAAATCTTTTACCTCCAGTATGGTCCCCAGGCGTATATCAACTTTTTGAAAATCTTCGAATGAGATATTTGCCGTAGTCATTATCTGGAAAGTTTTTCAAAAACCCAGGCGGGTCCTATCAAGAGAAATTGTAAATCCTTAAAAAATGATGGTTTTTTACCTTCTATTTTATGCCCATAGAATTGTCCGATCCATGCCACCACGAAAATGATCAATGAGGTATAAAAAAGAGGTAAGTATTGTCCGAGATAATAGTTTCCCATTATGCAAAGCACTGAAAATCCAAGCATCCTTAGAAATAAGCTAAAAGATAATCGCAAGTAAAAAAGAAGCAAAAGAATCAACAAAACAGAAGCCCAGTTACCTAGCATAGGATTAGCTATACCTAAAGTATTTTGCAGAAAACCTGAGGGTATACTCATGATCATACCTACAATGCTAAAAAAAATCGCAGGAACGCAGATATAATGGATTTTTTGATTGGTTTCATTTTGATGACTCACCGCATAATCATCATACCATTGTTGAATCGTTTTCATAAGTGAAGTATTATTTTTTATAGAGAAGCACATCGTCAATAACCATTTGACTTGAACATTTTCTATGTCAAAATGCTGTAAAAATCTTATTTTTGAATGCGTTTTCAAGTAAATATAGAAATAAATTGTGATTTATGGCAAATACACCCTCCAATATGATTCCCTTAGGTTCAAGGGCAACTGATTTTAAATTGTTTGACACTGTTTCTGGGGAAGAATTATCTCTCAATCAATTAAAAGGAAAGCTTGGAACCGTACTATTTTTTATCTGTAATCATTGTCCCTTTGTGATCCATGTCAATAAGGAATTGGTAAAGATTGCGAATGACTATCTGCCAAGAGGCATTTCATGTATCGCTATAAGCTCCAACGATGTTGAGAATTATCCGCAAGATGGTCCTGAGCTGATGAAAAAAACTGCCAGTGATTTTAATTACCCTTTTCCTTATTTGTATGATAAGAACCAGGATGTAGCTAAGGCATATGAAGCAGCTTGTACGCCAGATACTTATCTATTTGATGAAAATTTAAATTTGGTATATCGC
>CAZPHF010000134.1:0-5514 GCA_964586115.1 uncultured Flavobacteriaceae bacterium
TATTTGGCACTATTTGACTTTAAATCATGGAAAGGTATTAGGTGCCCACTTGAGATTTATCGTGGCTGAAAGTGTGATTTATAGAACCACTACATCCACAACTTAGCATGTAATTCTTCTTCCAGCTCTGGCTCTCGATAAGTATTTAAGTAGTTATGGAAACTAAATAATACTATTCGTCCTAAACCATTCTTCTGCCAAGGGTATTAACACTATATTTATATTATCATTATTCTTATAATAATTTAGCCTATGTATAGAAATCCTTTTTTATTCTCCGTGATTTTATATGTAACATTTTCTTGCTCAGAAGATAATGAAATAATAAATCACCCACCTATTGCTGACTTTGAAATTAGTGATAGGAAAGATACATATTACCTTATAAGTTCAACAACTAATCTTGATAGAGACATTCTATCGTATGAGTGGAAATCTGATTCTGAAATAATTTCCATTAACGATTCGAAAAAGAAAAATGCATATTTTAAGCTTCCTGCATTAAATGAATCTCAAACAATTGGCTTAAGCCATACTGTATATGATGGTCAAGTCTATGTTACTGCCCATAAAGACATACAATTGCCCATATTAACGGAAATAAGAAGTTGGGGCTTGGGTAGGGTACTAGAGAAAGAATTTAGTAATAATGTAGATTATGATTGGTATTTAGATCAACAGAATACAGGTCTATATAGCGAGGATAATTGCGGCCCAACGACAGTAACAATGGCTTTAAAATGGTACAATAAACAATTTTCCGGAAATGCTGAAGATGCTAGAAATACTTATAGATGGTCTGGAGGTTGGTGGTATACTTCTGATATAACTAATTATTTAAAGAAATTTTCTGTTAATCACTACATCCTAGAGCTAAACAATTCTGATACACTAATTAATGAACTTGAAAAAGGAAATATTATAATACTGTGTTTAGATATGGTTTATATTCAAGAGTCTACTAATGATGAATGGCGTGTTGATAAGTTTTATAGCACTAGGTATGGTGGAGCGGGCCATTTTATAATTTTAAAAGGTTATAAGTTAGTTGATAATCAGTTATTCTTTGAGACATATGATTCTTATAGCTTAGGTGCTTTTTATGAAGATAAATCATTAAAAGGTAGGAACAGATATTATCGCTTTATTGATATAGATAAAGCAACCAATAATTGGTGGGATTATGCTATAATTGTTTCAAAAGATAGTTTTAAAAGTTCTATTGGCATAGATGCGGAAAAAATTATTCATAAATATGGAATTTAAGAGAATGACAATGAAAACCTTATGCTTAGAACAAATTTTGGAAAAAGTTAGTTGATAAAACGGAGTGAATCATTGTTCGGAGTTTTTCCAGTCGATCCAAGACCACAAGGACAAGAGCTAATTCCAATCAAGCCGTCCCCTCTGAATTTTTCCGTCCCTTCTAGCCCCCTTTTAAGTAATTCAAAGCCTATCAACTATTCCCATAGACATAGTCTTAAACCACTGTAATCAAGCAAATAAGATAAATTATGTAGTGTCCTCACTACATCAATCAGTTAACTCTATAAAACACAAAAACCTCAGTGTGTACTGAATTTTTTCGCATTAGATGAGTTTTGTTGAACTTAGTCCGGTAAATATTCCTCTACACTTGGACAATAATTTGTAATATTCGTCCTAACTCGTTTGGAATAAAACATATGGTTAAATAACTTAAAGGTTAAATCCCTTTATTATGGAAACTTAAATTATTATTACTCGCCATTTATTGCATTTTTTTGGTTTTTGGTTGTATCACATCTGATGAAGAACTTATAATTCAAAATGAAATCGCTATTCATATTGAGCAAACAAAATAAGTTTTCGAGATTCATTTCAGATAACATTAATTAAAAGGAGAGGTGTTAAAGAGCCTAAACTGGTTAAGTGCAATTCAACAAAACATTTAATATTAACCAATTTTTTAATTCCCTCACCATGAAAAAAGCAATCCTACTTTCGTTCTTAATTTTGATCTTCAGCTGTGCTAATGATGATGATGACTTTGTTACCTTAACAGATGACTTTGTTTTCTCACCAGAGGTCACGCTCAGTATTTCCCAATCAGACGGTACTAGCCATACTTCGTGCCCGGAAGTCGGCGACTTCTCATTTTTGATCAAAGACAACTCTCTCATAAGTGGAGCCCTTGGAAAATATGGGAAGTTGGAAGTTTCGTCTGATAATACCATCTTTGTTTACAGCTGCACAATTAGCTCGAGCGAAAATATCAACTTTATCATACAGAGATTTGGAGGCATGTTGACCACTGTAAATGGGGAGACAGTTAGTTTAGAAGGACGTCTGGATATCAACAGATTGACACATCAAGTGAACGGCGCCATAACTTTTAAAATCATAAATTCTGATAATTCTAAAACTTATGATGTAATCGGAGACATTAATGAGTCGGGTTCATGCGAAATTGAAAGTTTTCCTCAGCGAAATTCATGAAAATTCTCCCCTTGTAAAAAACCGAATTAAAATTTTAATTCGGTTTTTTTATGTTATGAGAAAATTGAGACTAATCCCTTTAAATTCTATTTTTACTATATTTAGTCATCAACAAACAAAACCATGATCCCCTTTTTCCAGGACAGAGCGTTAAGAAAATGTCTAGTAGACATTTTTAGCGCTTGGGCCAGATGGCGCGAAGGCATTGATATTAATAACTATGATAAATTTTTTTAGACGAATCCGTAAAAAAATGGCAGATGATAACAAGCCTTTAAAGTATATGAAATATGCTATTGGGGAGATTGTATTGGTGGTAATTGGGATATTGATTGCACTACAGATTAATACTTGGAATGAACAGAAGAAAACTGATGGCATAGTTCAAAACTATTATAGCCAAATTTTAAAAGATGTAGAAGAAGATTCTGTATATATTCAAGATGAGATTTTAAGATTAGATCATAATGCCAAATTATATAAAAATCACCTGGAGATCATAAAAGAAGAAGACCTGGATTCATCTAGGCTACTTAATAGTTTTCTAAATTTAGATTATCGTACTAGATATTACACTTTTAATAGCAACACAATTGAAACTCTTGAGTCGACTGGAGATATTAAATTAATTCCTTCTCAAATTAGAAATATGCTGATAAATTTAAAACGTATGGAAGACAACCGAATAGAGGTTAATCAAGGTAATATTAAAGAAGTCAATAGTCTTATGCATGATGCAGCGAGTTTAGGGTATAGTGAACTTTACGGTATAAAACACTTGCAAAATGGAATTAATCAAAACTATTTAGACGTGGTTTTAAAACTTCACACGGCTCACCGACTCAAAAATTCTACTGAAGATGAGTCTCTTCGGATATTTAAATTTATGCTTTCAGAAATTGATAGTATATCTTCTGCCATTAAAAATAATCTA
This sequence comes from uncultured Flavobacteriaceae bacterium, assembly GCA_964586115.1. GTDB lineage: Bacteria > Bacteroidota > Bacteroidia > Flavobacteriales > Flavobacteriaceae > Lutimonas. The sequence continues at coordinate 3,413 of CAZPHF010000134.1, forward strand.
CAAAAATAATCAAACTGTTTGTTTCCAATACTCCTCTATTGCAGGGTATTCGTTCTCATTTCTTCTTGAATCGGAATGAAGTAATCTGCCCCAGATCACAACAACTGTGAAGCAACACCAATTAAGTCCGTCCATATCGTTTTTTTGGGACGTGCTTCTCAACCTGTCTTAAACCCTTAATATTAAGCTGCTTAAGAGTTTTTTAAAAGTATCTAACAAATCTTGTAACCTTTTTGGATTGGCAACAATCATATATAGTAACTTTTAAAAAATAGAACAATTTATTATGAGAAATTCAGAACGAGTTAATGAGATGAAAAATAGTGTTGATCACTTTCTAATCGCCATGTTAGCTGTGCTATTGACATTAACATCTTCAATAAACACAAATGCTCAAATGACTGCAAAACAAATTGACAGTTTAGTTACTATAGCAGTCAATACCGTGGATAATACTGTTGGTTTTGCAATAGGTGTCGTCAAAGACGGTAAAATTTTACACGTAAAAGGCTATGGTGTAAACTCCGTAGATTTAAATGAAGCGGTAACTGCCGACACCCCATTTGGCATTGCCTCTAATTCTAAGGCATTTACGTCTGCTGCACTAGCGATACTGGTTGAGCAAGGAAAAATTAATTGGGAGGATAAAGTCATCTGTCACATACCCGAATTTAAAATGTACAATGATTATGTCACAAACAACTTTACCATTCAAGATCTTCTAACCCATCGCAGTGGTTTAGGCCTCGGCGCTGGCGACCTCATGATTTTTCCAGACGATTCAGATTTTACAATTGATGATGTACTTACCGCTTTTCAACACTTTGAACCATCTACTGCCTTTAGGACAAAGTTTGATTATGATAATTTGTTGTACTTAATCGCAGGCGAACTTACTGCTCGAGTAAGCGAGAAATCTTGGGAAACATTTGTCGATGAAGAGATTCTTAAACCTTTAAAAATGAATCATTCTTATGCCAGTTATGAGGATGCCTTACAGAATGATACTGTTGCCGTGGCGCATTCCTTTGACGGTACCGCATTAAAAGCAATTGAGAAATCTAAAACAGATTTGAATGGAAGCGTAAAGCAAAAAATGAACGGTGCAGCAGGTGGAATATGGTCTAGTGCTAATGATATGTGTAAATGGATGTTAGCACAATTAAATAAGGGGAGGTATGGTGCTAATATGGATAAAACTTTATTTTCAGAACAACAGCATCGGGAAATGTGGCGCGTACACACGCCTATGAATAAGCCATCGGACCCGATGTTGCCTTTTAAATCTCACTTTTCAGGGTATGGATTAGGCTGGTTTTTATCAGATATAAATGGATTTTTCAAAGTTGATCATTCCGGCTTAATCGCTGGAATGTCTTCAGAGGTTACTTTGATTCCAGAATTGGGTCTCGGTATAGTTGTTATGAATAATTCAGAAGGAGCTAGTCTCCTTGATGGTTTGATAGGCTTTGCACTGTTAGATGAATTTTTAAAATTAGAAACGGGCATCAATTGGCTAGAAATGACAAAGAGATTGCAGCAGCAACGCGGAAAAATGGGCGATCCTGATTCAGAAAAAGTTTGGACTGAAGTTGAAGCAAATAAAAATGTAAAAGTCAACAGAGATAATTACGTAGGAATATACCAAGATGACTGGTTTGGAAAAGTTGAAGTACTTGAGAAAAATGGAGATTTATGGTTTAAATCAGAAAAGTCACCAAGGTTAAATGGTAAAATGGCATTTTATAACGGCAATACTTTTGCGATAAAATGGGAATATCAAGACATGAAAGCCGACGCATTTGCCATTTTTTCGTTAGACGAAAATGGAAAAGCACAGACTATAAAAATGAAAGGAATCTCTCGTTTTATTGATTTCAGTTTCGATTTCCAAGATTTGGATTTAAAAAGGGTATTGGAAAATCTACCAGATATGCGGTTGAACTAATGAAGCACTTAAGAAGGGATGACGCTATTGTCGATGCCTGAAAAAAAATGACCGTTTTTAGAGGCTTGTGCAACGATTACCGTTGTTAGGCGCTGTGTTATTTCCATCAATGGAATATAACAACCTCCGCCAAATTGCATCACGGAATTATGTT
>CAZPHF010000135.1:0-5483 GCA_964586115.1 uncultured Flavobacteriaceae bacterium
TTCCCACATTTCGGTAAAAAATAAAACAAACAACCCTGCTGGATGTCCTAAGACCGTGTCTTTAAATAAATTTTCTATATCAGTGCTCATAAATTAAATATTTGGAATATTAAAAACCCCTTAAAGAAATTGAATTCTTAAAAGGGGTTTGTAATTAATTATTTGCAATAGCTGCTTTTTCTTCTTCTGTAACTTCATGTTCATCATCCTCTGCTCCATGGGTGAGTAACTCCAATTTTTTTCTGAACAACATCACGATGCCGCCAAAAACGATACAGAATATAGCAATACCTGTAAATACTGTAAATTCTCCCAGGCCTTCAGCTGATTCTCCCAGCCATCCTGCTAATTTGTTACCAAAACCAGTCATGGCAAAATAGATACCCATCATTAGAGAGCCATATTTTAAAGGCGATAATTTTGTAATATAGGAAAGCGCAACAGGTGAAATGCATAATTCACCCACGGTATGTAACAAATAAGCTAAAACCAACCAATACATCGCGGAAGACCCATTGGCCTCAAATTGCGAAGCTGCTGCTGACATAAAAAAGAAACCTGTTCCCATGATGATCAAACCAAGGATCATTTTATATAATGAGGTTGACAGTTTTCCCCGGAGTTTTTTCTTGGCCCAATACCCAGCAACTGACGTTCCTAGAAATATAATAAACATGGCATTTAAAGATTGAAACCATGAGGCCGGAATCTCATTACCAATAAAAGGTAAAGAGAATGAAAGTATTCTACTAGTTTTTTCCTTTGCATAAATGTTCATTAAGCCGCCTGCTTGTTCAAAGGCGCCCCAAAATATAATAACCAATAAGAAAGAAATCATAAGGACAACGATTCTGTCTTTTTCAATTTTTGTAAGAGGCTTATTTAGGGCCTCTTTTTCTGCAGAATTTTCAGAAACGCCAAGAAAATTACCAACGTTTTTTAAATATTTCTGCCCAAAAACATATTGAATCAAACCAAGGGCCATTCCTATTCCCGCAAGCCCGAAACCATAGTGCCATCCGTAAATTTCTCCTACTGTTCCAACGATTAAACTTGAAAGAAATGCACCTACATTAATACCAATATAAAAAATGGTAAACCCTTTGTCTCTTCTAATATCACCTTGTCCGTATAAGCCGCCCACCATGGTTGAAATATTGGGCTTAAGCATTCCCACTCCTGCAATGATCAGGCCCAGTCCTGTATAAAAGGCCCAGTATTGTTCAATAGCCAAAACACTGTGCCCAGCTACCAGTAAAATTCCCCCGTATAACACTGATTTTTTCTGACCAAGAAATTTATCGGCAATCCATCCCCCAGGAATTGAAGCCACATAAACCAGCATCGTATACCATCCATATAATGAAAGCGCCTCCCCATTGGTCCATCCCAAACCAGGATTAGAATCTGTAGTGGCTTGAACTAAATACAATACGAGGATCGCCCTCATTCCGTAGTAAGAAAATCGCTCCCACATTTCTGTAAAAAACAGGATATAAAGTCCAACGGGATGACCAAAAAGTTCTTTTTGGTCAGGTGATTTTGTTATGGCTGTCATAAAATGAAGTTTAAAATTAGTTGATTAAATTTTCTTATTTTTCTCCCTTATCTCCCAGAGAACGGTCAATAAAAGTAGTCATTTTTTTGAAAAGGTGTAATCGGGTGTTTCTTCCTTTAGAAATACCATGTGCTCTATCTGGATAGGCAAAGAAATCAAATTCTTTATTGGCCTCAATTAGCGCATTGATCATTTGCATGGAATTCTGTACATGAACGTTATCATCGCCAGTTCCATGGATCAGTAAATAATCCCCTTTTAACAGATCAGCAAAATTTACGGGAGAGTTATCATCATAACCAGAAGCGTTTTCCTGAGGTGTCTGCATATATCTTTCAGTATATACCGAGTCGTAATATCTCCAGGAAATGACAGGAGCTACAGCAATAGCCATTTTAAACACATCGGCTCCTTTAGTGATTGCAAGAGAGCTCATAAATCCACCATAACTCCATCCCCAAATACCAATCCTGTTTTGATCAATATAATTTCTTTTACCCAATTCTTTTGCCGACTCAATCTGATCTTCGATCTCATATTTCCCCAGCTCCTTATAGGTCACTTTTTTAAAGTCTCTTCCTTTAAAACCTGTTCCTCTCCCATCGACACAGGCTATGATATAATCTTTCTGACTTAACATCAAATGCCAGTAATCATGTCTCATGGGATTGTTCCATCTGTTGGCGACTTGTTGTGAGCCTGGACCCGAATACTGAAACATTAGGAGCGGATACTTTTTATTGGGATCAAAATCTTTTGGTTTGATCATCCACATGTTGAATTCTCCATTTACAGTTTGAAGGGTACTGAACTCTTTTGTAGGTAAATTGTATTCGTTATGCCTTTCAGCCAGGTTCAGGTTATTTTTAATTTCTTTTAATTCTGTTCCAGTTTGGGTATCTACCAAGGTATATACGGTAGGCGTTGTCGCACTTGAATAGGTATTGACAAAATAATTAAAACTGTTACTAAAAGCAGCGGAGTTCACACCCACAAATCTGCTCAGTTTTTTCTTTTTCTTTCCAGAAATATCGATGGAATAAATGCTTCTATTGATCGATCCTTCTTCGGTAGACTGATAAAATACTTTTTTTGATTTTCTATCATAGCCGTAATATTCTGTCACTTCCCAATCACCAGTAGTGATCTGATTTTTCAATTTCCCTTTACTGTCGTAATGATATAAATGGTTAAAGCCATCCCTTTCACTGCTCCAGATAAAACTGTTATCATAAAGAAAAGTCAGGTCCTCCTTAATATCCACATAGGCTGCATCTTTTTCGTTTAAAAGTAAGGTAGCTTCCTTTTTGTCAGCTTGGTAAGAAATGAGATTCAGGTTATTTTGATGCCTGTTGATCGTCGTTATAACAAGTTGATCGGCTTCATGGGTCCATTGCATTCTCGGGATATAATAGAGCTTATACGACTTGAGATCAAGCTCGTATTTTTCAAGATTTTCAAGGTCATATAGGTGAATGCCTACTTTTGAATTTTTCTCACCCGCTTTTGGATATTTAAAAGTCTGTTGGCTGGGATATAAGTTTTTTCCGTAAATATCCATGGAATACTCAGGAACCTCTGTTTCATCAAATCGGATAAAGGCGAGTTTGTTTGAAGCGGGATTCCATTCGAATGCCCTTACAAAAGAAAATTCTTCTTCATACACCCAATCGGTAATTCCATTGATGATTTTGTTTTTTTCACCGTCAGTAGTGATCTGAATGGTTTCCTTGGAAAGGAGGTCTTTAATGTAAATATTGTTATTATGTACAAAAGCTATTTTATTTCCATCAGGAGAAAAGGTAGGCTCTTGAATATTTAATTCAGAGATCATCTCTAGAGCTTTACGAGACAGATCATAAACGTAGTATCGACCTTTTTTAGAGTGTCTGTAGATTGGCTGAAGATCAACCCCAATTATGACCTTAGTCTCATTTTGGTTGAAAGTGTAATCATCAAAGGATTTAATCCCTTCAAGATCTTTTCCCAACACCAAGGTTTCCAATTTTTCAAGGGTTTTATAATCGTATTTGTCCATATAGGTACCATACGAGTTATGGTTAAGAATTGTGTAAAAATCACCATTTTTCATTGAATGAAAAGCTTCCAGTGAAGCAGCTTCAAAGATGTTTTTAACCCAAATATCTTCTAGTGTAACTTCTTTCTGTTGTGAAAAAAGTGGCTGAATAAGTAGGATTAGTAGAAGTGAAAGAATTCTCATGTCAAAAATTATGGCCAAGTTTACGGAAAATAGTTGAATTGAATTCTGAATTAGGTCAATATCTCAAACTTTAAAGAACAGTGGTTTTTAGTTTAAAATGTCGTTTCTCTAAGGATAGCGGCCATACTTAAGAAATTATTTAATAATTTGATTTGAGATTTTGGTTTCATATATTTTCTTATGATAATCCTTAAAAAATATCCATTTCAATATTCTTGACCTATTGATTATCTTTGTCACGCTTTAAAATCAGGAATATGTCAAAAATGATCAAGGGATTTTCAAAATTCAGTAAAGCTGAAAAAATAGATTGGCTGGCCGAGAATTTTTTTTATGAAAAAGATAAGGGAATCGCAACTCTTGAGCAATATTGTAATAAGAATACTGAGCTCCAACAACTTCACGATGAGTTTATAGAAAATACAATCAGTAACTTTTACGTACCATATGCTATAGCTCCTAATTTTTTGATCAATGGAAAAATATATGCTATTCCAATGGCTATCGAGGAAAGCTCGGTAGTTGCCGCTGCTGCTTTGACAGCTAAATTTTGGAGTAGTAGAGGAGGATTTAAGGCCCATGTAGTCTCCACAACAAAAGTTGGCCAGGTTCATTTTACCTATGACGGCAACAAGGAAGCTTTAGAACAATATTTCTCCTCTGTAAAAAGCAATCTTATTCATGCAACGGATCATATTACGGCAAATATGAGAAAAAGAGGTGGAGGAATTGTTGACATTGAATTAAGAGATCGTACAGATGCCCTGGAACACTATTACCAGTTACACGTGACTTTTGAGACAGGAGACAGTATGGGTGCCAATTTTATCAATTCTTGTTTAGAGGCTATTGCTGATTTTTTTCAAAAGGAAGGAATTTTTGTAGTCATGAGTATCTTGTCAAATTATGTTCCTCAATGTCTGGTTCGGGCAGAAGTCACTTGTAAAGTAGAGGAGTTTTTTCCTGAAAATGCTGAAATGTATGCCCGAAAATTTATTCAGGCCATTGAAATAGCAAAAGTAGAACCTTACAGAGCGGTAACCCATAATAAAGGTATTATGAATGGGATTGATGCGGTAGTACTTGCTACTGGAAATGATTTTAGAGCTGTAGCTGCGGGAGCCCACGCTTATGCATGTAAGGACGGGCGATATAAAAGCCTTACTGAGGCAGAATTAATAGATGGGGTTTTTACATTTTCGATCGAAATCCCTTTGTCTTTGGGAACAGTAGGAGGGCTTACTAAGCTGCACCCACTGGCGAAATTGTCAATGGAGATCCTACAGAACCCAACTGCTGCTGAACTCATGCAAATAGTTGCCGTAGCAGGACTGGCCCAAAATTTTGCAGCCTTAAGGGCACTTACGACAACAGGTATTCAGCAAGGCCATATGAAAATGCACCTTATGAATATTTTGAATCAATTGGAAGCTAATGTCCATGAAAAGGAGTTGATCAGTGATGCTTTTAAAGGGAAAACAGTTTCTCATAGCGGTATCGCGGAATTCCTTCACCTCATCAGAACAGGTCATTAAATAGGGTCAAGCTATGTAAAAATAGAATTTTTCTATTTGATAAGTTTGACTTCAGCCCTAACTATTGTGTATCTTTGATAAAATTAAATAACTTCAAAAAACTATATATTATGTCATTTCAATTACCAAAATTACCATATGCATATGACGCTTTAGAGCCTCATATTGA
>CAZPHF010000136.1:0-5468 GCA_964586115.1 uncultured Flavobacteriaceae bacterium
TGGAAGTAATAGGTCTTAATAGAAATCCACCTAAAGATCCATAACCAATAAAGGCTGTCCAAATTATAATTGCTAAAATTATAAGAGAGATATATTTTATTTTTTTCATTACTATTTTTTATTTATAATTTTTATACTTTTTGGAGTCCTTCAAAAGTAGTTTTGTTTGATACATAAAAAATAGTAAAGCGGTGCATGACAAGATTTTTTAGCGAATTAACTAAATAAGGAGGTTTAATGACATATCAAATGACAGTTGAGTAATTTAAAGTAAAGAGCTGTATTTCTATTAGTGAAAATCAAGCTTCAAGATTGATCTCCCTTCTAAGGGTTCTAGTCTGGACGGGACTTGAAGATTAACACCCAAAGCATTGTTTGTTTGATAGATAAAAAAAATTGCCATTTAACTATCATTGCCCACCACCCCAATTAGCACGTATTACTTCTTGGGCTTTATACCCTTGCAAAGGTGTTTTTATAGATTCATGGGAAACTGTTTCATAGTTTTCTGAAAAAAATATACTTTTGATTTCAATTTAAAAAATGCTATGAAAATTCTAAACTTATCAATTTCAGCATTAATAATGCTTATTTTATTTTCGTGTGTAAATACAAATGAAGAACAAACAAACGACAAAATTATTGGCGTTAAAATATACAGTTACGATAAAGATTTCGATAGTTTAGTTACTGAATGGAAAGAAATTGGCATCAACACTGCTTTTGCAAGTAAAGAACTTGCTTCGAACACCAATTTCAGAAAAGCAACAAGCGAAAAAGGCATCAAAGTATTTGTAATTCTTCCTATTTTCTTTAATTCCGAAGCTCTTGCAAAAGACTCGAGCTTGTACGCCATAACTAACAAAGGGAATATTGCTAAAGCAGAATGGGTTGAATTTGTCTGTCCAACGCAAATAGATTACAGAAATGAAAAGGTTAAAGAAATTGCTGCTTTTGTAAAAAAATTCAAACCCGACGGTATTAGCATCGACTTTATTCGAAATTTCCTCTATTGGGAAAAGGTAAAGCCCCAAACAGAAGCCAAAGACATTGAACACGGCTGTTATTGCCAGAATTGCTTACATTCTTTCTTTGCTGAGAATGAAGTAAAATTAGCAGACTCTTTAAAGGAAACTGAACAAATCTCAGAATGGATTCTTACAAATAAGGCTGAAGAATGGGCAAACTGGAAAGAGAAACAAATTACGTCCATGATTGAGTCGATTGTAAGAGAAGTAAAGAAAGAATCACCTAAAACCAAAGTAAACTTGCACATTGTCCCTTGGCGTAAAGAAGATTATAACGCGGCTAGAAAATATTTTGCAGCTCAGGATTTAAGCAAACTTGCAAAACTAACTGATTATGTTTCGCCTATGTGTTATTCGTTTATGCTTTACCGAGAATCAGAATGGATAAACGCTGTTGTTCAGGATTTAAATACAGAAGCAGGAAATAAAGTTCTCCCAAGTATTCAAGTAATGGAAAGTTACAGAAGCGATGAGCTTACAGAAAAGAAATTTGAAGAAGATTTAAAAGCTGCCTTACTCCCACCCTCAAAAGGTGTCTTATTTTGGGAATGGAAACATTTTGATAAAGTTCCTGCAAAGAAAGAAATAGTAAAAGAAATGATAGATAAACAATAAACATTGTCAGATTTACAATATTAAAATGAGAATTGTACTTGCCTTACCGATGGGCAGGACTCCGCATTATGTTGAATAGTTTAGATTTTAACTCAGTTCTTCCTAATAATCCGGCATTTCGTCCTCATCAAATGATTAAATACATAAAATTGTATGGTGATTTAACTCCTAAGCAAACAGAAGAATTAATGGAAATTTCAGTATCCCCCGGACACAAGATGATTGAAGATGGTGTTCAGATTTTTACTTTTAAAGACAACTAAACAAAAATATTATAATCGATTGCTAATATCAGTTAACCAGAAACATTGTTCATTTATCCACCTTAGAAGTTTCAGCGCTTCATCTTTCTGATCTCGGGCAATTAGAGCTAACGGCCACTTGTAATATGAAACTGGATCGGCAATATTTCCTGTATATATATTTTCGTCATAAAGATGATTCAACATCCATTTATCGCATAGAACTGCAGCAACGGCAGTGTCTCTTTTTAACGTTTGTCTTAATGTATTCATATTGTGCTATTTGTCTATTATAATTGATGATTTTTTCATGATTCATTTGTGGACTACAATGTTATATCAACTATTAAGATTCGAAGGTTATTTTGATGAAATGGCGATCAAATACCAGGCTGCATGAGGCAGCCATTGCTCTGCCCAGCGCCAGTCATTATCTTTTCCCGTTTCATTAAAGCCTCGGTTTAAGTCGATATCATTTTCATTATACAATCCAGAAGTGATACCATTACAAATTCCTCCAGGTGCATTGGTATACTCATACGAATTAAAAAACAGGTATTGCACATTATTGCGCCCGTGACCTTCCAGCATACAGGCATCAAAAGGGTTGAGTCCTAAAATCCAATTGAGTTGGTTCCATGCATATGCCTCAAGTCTGGCTTTAAAAACAGTATCATCTGAAAAAACTTGACTGGCCAATCGGGCAGCGGTTGCTAAAGAACCCAAACGCGCATTTTCCCCCTGCCACCAGGGTGCTGTTTCTGTATCATGTGGAAAGAAGAAACTGTTTCTCTTTTGACCCTCTCCATTTTGAACATATTGTCTCGCGTATCCAAAAGGATTATTGACCTCGGCACTAAGCGTCATTTCCGATTCTAAAGAGTTTTTGACAACTTCCAGTACCCCTTTTTTATGATCATCATCTGCAATCTCTGCATATTTGATAAGGCTTACCACAGGTAATCCTGCATCAGCGGCGTGAAAAAATGGCCGATCACCATCATCAGCTCGCCAATAGTAATGCCCTGATTTGTTTTGAATCAGTCTGTTCTTTAATGAACCGGCTCTTCGATCAGCTGCTTTGAGGAAGAATTCATCCTTAGTGGCTTTGTACAATTCTGTCGCTGCCATTAAAGCACAGTAATCGTCCACAATATTTTCTTTTCCATCATTGGTAAGTGCTACATTATGTGTCTCGAGATAAATAAAGGCCTCTTTTGCTGCTTTGAGGTAATCTGAATTATCGAAGTCTCCGGATACATCAAAAGTGCTTGCTATGGCCAAGGAGGCTATCGATAATCCGGCACCGGCTCTATAACTGATCTCATAACTGCTAGAATCGGAGGTTTCATCTTTGGACCCATCTATGCCTTCCGAAGGTTTTTTGGTAAGACTATAGCCTGTCGTCGTAGGTGTTATTTTTCGGTCTTCAGGTTTTTTTTCCGGTCCCTTGCCGGAGATAGTTCTAAAAAAGGAACCATCCTCACTTTTCATACGGTATAAAAAATCAGCGCCATACATGGCTTCATCCAGGAGTCTTCTTTTGTATTGTTTAAAATTCGGATTCTCTCTTTTTTCAAGGGTTTTATAGGTTTCAAATAAACTCCAAACCGTTAGGTTGATCTGTTGTGGGTTAAAGTAGGCGGAAAACGATAAATGAGACAGGTGTTTTCCATAATCTCCGGTCGCATCATACCAGCCTCCATGCACATCAACCGTATCAATACGGCCTTTTAAAAAGGTCATGTTACGATCAGCTTTGTCCAGTAATCCTGATGACCTTTGTCCTTTAAAATAGTATAGTACATCCGACAAGGTATTTCGCTCCAACAAATTATCCTGAATAAGAAATGGATAGGAACGAACTGTCTCGCCGTTTACCTCACATTCTATGGTATATGTTCCGGATTGGGTCACCTGATCAAAATTAAACACCCAGAATTGCCAATCGTGCCATTGATCCACGCCGCCAGTATACACGGGTGTTCCTTTTTGAACCTCTTTACCTGTAAGTTGGTCTTTGATGCTGAAAGAAGTAACCTTATCGTCAGCTGAAGTTAGAATTACAGCAGGTTTTGGGGCGTTTGTCTCGTAGCCAATGTGGTTGTATAAAAGTTTGATCTGGGCCTTGCTCTGGGAAGGAGAAATAAAAAGAAACAGGCTTAAAGTGAGCGTATGTATTAGAACTTTCATAAATGTTATTTTTTTGATTACTTCATATTTAGTACCATAATTAATGACTTTCAAGAGTTTTAACTGCAGCCGTCATGGCTTTAAAATAAGCTACATCACTTTCTGAATCTTTATCACTTTCCTTATGATTTTTATAGGTTTCCATAAAATTTTCAGCCGATGAACAAAAAGGGGTAAAAAAACTTTTTCATCTGATAATAATTTGATGGATTCATGATAACATACATTCGTGACAGATTATAACTTTAATTTATATCCCTTCTTCTCTAACCAACCCGTAAAAATGACTACAAGCAAGGCGAATACGAAAGAAATTAATAAACCTAAGGCGGCAGTGTTCAATGCATCCGGAAATCGAAACCCGCTAAGACTGTGCATAGGGTAAATAAAATAAGGAATCATATAGCAGGTAAGTGTCGCGGTACCTGCCGGAGCAATAATTTTGGCCCAGCCCGTGATCCTTTTTTGATCGGCAACATAATATAGAACGGCAAATAATATAAATCCGATGCCTGTACATATGGCTAACCATGAAGGTGTGCCCAGTATTTTAGAAATTCCCCAAATGGGTCTTGTGGCAAGTCCGTATACTAAATTCATAAGACCCAAACCAAACAAGGTGGCATAAAACCATTTAAGATCTTTATGCCGAAGTTTTTTGAATAGTAAAGTCGCGACGATTCCGGCTGTTGTAAAAGCGGGAATAGTTCCTGTAAGGATCGGGGATAAATAAACCAATAGTCCATCCAGTTTAGGGGCAAAGGCACTATGCGTTAACACGGCCAATCCGTTTAAAACGATCCAAAGCAAAGCCATGATCCATAGGCTGCCTTTAGCATAAAGATATACCAAAGCATTGAGCAGATAGGCCCAGCCGATCAATCCCAGAATACCCCACCACTGGGTAGTCATCCAAAGTTCACCATTGTCACCTCCTTTGTAAATAAAAGCTAAAAAGAGCAGGATGAGGTATCCTGCCACCTGCAAGTATAGGTGCCATTTTTGATCAACCGGGCTCCTTTTCCAATTCATCCAGATTAAAACTACAGCTATGGCCATCAACAGGCTCCAAACGCTTTTAGACACTATCATACTTTTATGAGCAGTTTCGTAATTGACCATATACAATCCGATGACCAAAAGAGACACGGAGCGTATCAAAATATGTTTGGCTATGGTAGCCGAACTATCTTTTTTGTCAAGACGGTGTTGAACGGCCAAAGGAATACTCAGGCCAACAATAAACAGAAACAGTGGAAAAATAACATCTGAAAACCCCATATAATCTTCTGTAGCCGAAGCGTGAGTCAGCCATTTGGGAATGTCAATAAGGCTCCAGAAGTCGTTTACCCAGATCATTAATACCATGGTCAGGGCTCTAAGAATATCA
>CAZPHF010000137.1:0-5362 GCA_964586115.1 uncultured Flavobacteriaceae bacterium
GCAGTAAAATAATAAAAATCTTATAATTCAGTTTATTATGCCAAGTGGTAAAAAAAGAAAGCGCAGTAAAATTTCGACGCACAAGCGTAAGAAAAGAAGCAGACAAAATAGACATAAGAAGAAAAAATAACAAATAGGTGAGCAATCACCTATTTGTTTGAACTTATCAGTTTAGTACGTTCATTGACATAAAATTTGTTTAGGCAAATACGGAGGTTATCAAGAATAACCACACACATTTATTAATCAATCTATCTATGGTATGATCTAGTGGTCATTACGGATAGATGCAAAAATATAACAGAGTGAAAACAGAATTAATTATTAGATCGAATTCCTCTGATATAGATTTTGCCTTATTAAAAGATGGAAAACTTGTTGAGTTACACAATGAAACTTTGGACAATAATTTCTCTGTAGGAGACATTTTTTTATCCAAGGTAAAAAAAACTTTATCGGGACTAAATGCATCATTTGTGAATGTAGGAAGTGAGAAAGATGCCTTTTTACATTATCATGATTTAGGACCACAATTATCATCTTTAAAAAAATTCACACAACAAGTAAGTACAGGAAAAAGAAAGGATTTCACCCTTAAGGGTTTCCAAATTGAAAAGGATATCAACAAACATGGAAAAATTGATGATGCAATAAAGGCGGGTCAGAATATGCTAGTACAGGTTGTTAAAGAACCTATTTCTACCAAAGGACCTCGCATTAGTTCAGAATTGTCGATTGCGGGAAGATATTTGGTTTTAGTTCCATTTTCTGATCGTGTATCAGTATCCCAGAAAATCACAAATAATAAAGAGAAAGAACGATTAAAAAGACTGGCACAAAGCATTAAACCTAAGGGTTTTGGTGTTATTTTAAGAACAGTTGCTCAAGGAATAAAAGTAGCCGAATTAGACAGAGATTTACAATATTCGGTGCAACGTTGGGTAAACATGTGCAAACAAATACCCAATGCAAAGGCTCCTCAAAAGGTTTTATCTGAATTGAACAGAGCCTCATCAATCTTGAGAGACGTGTTCAACGAGTCGTTCACTAGTATTATTACAAATGATTTATCATTACATCAAGAGATTCTAGACTATTTGGAAAGAATTGCGCCGGAGAAAAAATCGATCGCTCAGCATTATAAATCAAGAGTGCCGATCTTTGATTATTACGGAATTGAAAAACAGATAAAATCGGCTTTCGGCCGTACTGTTTCAATGCGAAAAGGAGCTTATCTGGTCATTGAACATACAGAAGCTTTGCACGTAATAGACGTCAATTCGGGAAACAGATCTAACAAGGCTAATTCACAGGCCGATACAGCTCTGGAAGTTAATATGATCGCAGCCACAGAGATTGCGAGACAACTTCAGCTAAGGGATATGGGAGGAATCATAGTAATCGATTTCATTGATATGCACGCCGCAGATCACAGGAAAAAATTATATGATCATCTTAGAAATGAAATGAGCAGCAGTCGTACGAAACACAAGGTGTTACCACCAAGTAAATTCGGCCTCGTTCAGATTACCCGCCAAAGAGTTAGACCTGAAAGAAACATCAAAACAGATGAGGATGATCCAAATAAGAATGGAGAAGTTGAAGCCCCAATAGTTTTGATAGATAGAATCGAAGCCAATTTGGCAAGGATTATGGAAGAAAACAAATCAGGAATTGCATTACATGCACATTCTTTCGTTGCTTCCCATCTTTCAAAAGGTTTTAATTCAATCCAAATGAAATGGTTCTTAAAGTATAAGAAATGGATCAAAATTGTTCCAAGAGATGCTTTTCCCTACTTGAAATATGAGTTTGTCGATAAAAACGATAAAATAATAAGGTAAGAATATATCATAAAGCCCCGCTGTAAGCGGGGCTTTTTTTTTACCCCTAAGGGATTAATTTTATTATAATCGTTCTTGTATCTTCAAGTTTCACTCGAAGGATATATATACTTCGTGAAGGAAACCCAAACCAGTTTATCTCTACAAAATTTGCATTTACAGTATGGTCTTTTAGTTTTCTGCCGTTAAGATCAAAGATTTCGAGCCGCCTTATTGTATCCTTGTTGTTGGTTTTGACTAAAAGCAATTCATCAATTAGTTGCCATACAATTTTGGTCTCTTCTTGGTAGGATTCCAGGTTGTTGACTAAGTCTGGATTGAACAAGAGTTCGAACCTGTCGTTGATCTTATTGGGTTTGCCTAGCTCAAAGGAATAGGGGGAGTGCAGCAGGTTATGATGTTTATTTAGTAATTTGTCATGAAGTACAATATCTGCATTAGCCAGATCACCTTTCATATGATCTATACTGATTTCGAATAAAGTCGCTTCCTGAATTCTATTGTTAAGGCCTAATCGAATTTTTTCATTACCAAGAAAGCTTGGTAAACCTTGAATCGCAAATGGCTGATCATCGGATAGAGAATAAAAGTTTACTGGGTTTCCGGTATCCATTCTTGCCCCATCAAAATTATAGTCAAATTCGTTGGTAGCCCCATCTATAAAACCAATGAGTATTTGGCTAAATGCACCTTCTTTGTTGGTCAGGTTTAACCAAATTTTATTTTTAATTACACTGTCTTTAGACTTGTCGGGTTTAAAGAAATTATCATTGCCAACCAACGTTCGCATCTCATTGTTAAAGATAAGAGAACCCTCTTTTAAAGCTTCTACGAAGAAGCCCTGACAGCTGCTTATATATTGGGTAGGTTCCTTTCCGTTTGGGTTGGCCTTGACACCTCCTGTTCCTAAGGTATACATAGCATAGTCGTCAGAAGTATAAGTTCGACTACTAGAAGATTCATCGATTGCAGCTATTGTACTATGAGTCCAAAAATAGAGTGTACCACTCAGAAGGTCCTTATTTTCTGGATAATTGAGTAAGCGTTCAGCATCTATAGCTGAAGGGTAAGGGTTCCCAATAAGATTCCAATGATGCTGCTTGGCTATTGATTCAGTTTGAGTGTCAATAGGTATTTCAATAGTTCCATTGTTAACGGTTCCGTTGAATATGACGCTCTGAACATTTATAAAAGGGGTGGTATCAGGAGCCATAGAGGTATAACCCCTCCCAACCTGCATGTCTCCTGAAGTACGCACCCATGCATTGTTATTATCATCAAGTCCGTCATTGTTCAGATCTTCAAAATCCTTTATTGAAAAGAAGTAAAGGGAATTTTTTGGAGAATTCCAGAATACGCTTTCTAACTGCGCATTTTGAACCGGGCTTGACCAATACGTGTAATCATAGGGTTTGATTTCGGTAGTTGTTTTATGAATCAATATAGATCCGGTATTCGTTATAGAACCTTGATCATTCGTTATTATAAGAGAACCCTCATGACCTACCTCTAAAGTTCCTTCTACCAGCAGGTCTTTTTGGATCCTGACATAGTCAGAGGCCTTGATAAATAAACTTATGCCTTTTAAGATATGTAGACTACAAGCTTCAAGATCACCGTGTATATCTGTGGAGTAATTGCTTTCTATTAGGGCTTTGCGTTTAGCATCCGGTTTTCCATTTGTCCAGGATCCTTCCTGCCAACTGGTCGCCCCTGAATGGTGAATACCAATGCTTAGATTTGAATCAGGTGCCGCCATGTCAATCCCTTTATATGGAAATATAAGCCAATCCGATTCCTGAAAACCAGTATTGGGGGTAGAGGCATCACATCCATATTTTCTTACCATGCTCAGGTCAGTCCCCCAATTACCTGAATATCCAATCACATCTGTTCGCTCTGCCCAACATGATTCTGTATCAGAAGTAGAAATGATCAGAATGTCATCTCCTGTGAAACTGCAGGCAGCTGTTTTGATCTCTTTACCATCAATCGCATAGGCAGGAGCTGTCACATTAAGCGTCGCGGAGTATTTAATGGATTGACCCGGAGCAATGACAGGAATCAATTTTTTACTGCTCGGTTTTATACCGATTGGGTGCTGAGTTGCCTCATTTCGAAAAAGCGCCAGATAGTAGGTATTTTCCGGACTGTTTTTATTGCTGATATTGGTTATTTCTATCCATTTGTTATTTGCTTCACCTTCGTAATACTGAGAAATAATCAATGGATGCATCACAGGACCCGTTCCTTCTCCTTGTATTATAAATTCAAAAGGATTTTCAGAGGGATCCGTATTTATAAGCTCAATTCTGGCCGTATGCAATCCGGTTTGATTTGGTCTGTAGTCAACAGTGAATTGTATACTATCATTAATTGCGACTGTTTTTTTAGCACCGAAGTCAGTTGAGAAGTAAATGGCATCAGCACCGGTAATAAGGATTTTATCAATATCCAAGACTTTATTCCCAGTGTTTTTGATACTAAAGGATCGTTGGATTACGGTATCTTTCGAAACGGCCCAGCCACCAAAATAGCTATTGTTGATTAAGGAGGAATAGGTGCTTCCATCTAAAATGGGATTTCCACGACCGCTGAGTTCAATTTCAGGAAGATTGCCTTCACAATAACTGGCATGGGAGCCAAGGCCACTTATGTCTTCGAATCCATAGTTCTCCCATTCATCTGAGTAGAATTCGTTATTTGGGTTTTTGACATTGCTTTTTCGCCTAAAGGTGACATCTTTTCCAAAGTTGATGGAATCTCCAATATGTCCTATAAGATCCAAGACCTCATCGTTCTTTTGCAAGGCAATTTTGTCATCACCATTATAATCCATAACTGAACTGTTGGTGCTCAGGTCGGCTGAAATAGAAAGCGTCTCTGTAATGTCTTCTATCAGGAAGTTGGCCCAGGGTTCAAGAGTTCCGGATAACTGTAATTTTGCGGATGATTCAATACGCTTACCAGTGTATTTTACGAGTTGGTATGCATTTAAATCAATACTTCTATCACTGGGATTATACAACTCAATATAATTGTTTCTGTAGCTTGTTGATGAGCTGCCTTCAAGATATTCAGAAATCATTAACTCGGAGCAAGGATTGATGGGGTCACCTTCGAGTTGAACATGATCAATCCCGGCGATGTCGGAACCGTTTTGTTTGATACTGATTCGCAGCTTAACAAGTGAAATGGCATTCGGTATTTCAATTTGAATAGGGATCCAATCTTCATGAGTAAAGTCATTTGCTCCATCTATAAAGAGCACTTCAGGCTGTATCACCCCATCCAGCCATAATTGGTATTTCATATCATCTCCATTATCATAACCTTTGACCTGGACCTCAAAAGAAAGAACGACATTTCTGTAGTCAGCAATGTTAAATGAAGTGAATTCAATATATTCAAAGCCCGATGAGCCACAATTTCCATTGAGGTCTTGTATGCCCCAAAAATAGTTTCCTTCGATTGGTAGAATGTCTCCAAGAGCAGTGTGGTAGTTCCAGGTGTCATCC
>CAZPHF010000138.1:0-5113 GCA_964586115.1 uncultured Flavobacteriaceae bacterium
GAACCAAAAGGAAGTTCAAAGTTAATTTGGTAAAAAAACGTTTTTATTTACCAGCTGAAGATAAATGGGTAACTTTAAAGGTTTCTACCAGAGCCTTAAAGAACATCAATAAAAAAGGTGTTGAAGCAGTGATTGCTGAAGCCAGAGCTAATGGTTTTCTAAACAAATAAGAAGAAGATGGCAAAGAGTAAAGGAAATAGAATACAGGTAATTTTAGAATGTACAGAGCACAAAGCTACTGGACAACCTGGAACTTCTCGTTATATTACAACGAAGAATAAAAAAAATACTCCGGATAGATTGGAAGTTAAAAAATTCAATCCTATTCTGAAAAAAATGACAGTTCACAAAGAAATTAAATAAATTAGAGATTTTCACTTTTGTGAGAATGTCAGATAAACATTGAGTCATGGCAAAGAAATCAGTAGCATCGTTACAAACAGGGTCAAAGAGATTGACCAAAGCTATTAAAATGGTAAGATCTGAAAAATCAGGTGCTTATACATTTGTTGAAAGCATTATGGATCCAAGTAAAGTAAACGATTTCTTAAGCAAGAAATAGTACTAACTTTTTATAATATATACACAAAGCTACTTTCTTTTTTGAAAGTGGCTTTTTTGATTTTAGGCCAGGCGATAATCCCCTGAATTTTAGTTAACTTTGTGCTTGCTAAAAAAATCGATCTAATCAGAATCAAATCATGAGTTTGTTCAAAAAAATATTTTCTAAGGAAAAGAAAGAAACCTTGGATAAAGGTCTGGAGAAATCCAAAACTTCCTTTTTTAATAAATTGTCAAAAGCAGTCGCTGGAAAATCGACCGTTGACGATGATGTGTTGGATAATCTTGAAGAAGTCCTAGTTTCTTCTGATGTAGGAGTAGATACCACTTTGAAGATCATCGAACAGATAGAAGCCCGCGTTTCAAGAGATAAGTATTTTGGAACTGATGAGTTGAACGGTATCCTAAGAGAGGAGATTGCAGCCCTTTTGGCTAAAACAAATACGGGTAATGATACTGAATTTGGGATACCTTCGGATGCTAAAAAACCATATGTGATCATGGTCGTCGGGGTTAATGGCGTTGGAAAAACAACTACCATAGGTAAGTTGGCGTCACAATTTAAGAAGCAAGGCTTAAAAGTTGTGCTTGGAGCCGCAGATACATTTAGGGCGGCAGCTATTGATCAACTTCAGGTTTGGGCCGACCGTGTGGATGTACCCATGGTTAGGCAAGAGATGGGAAGTGATCCGGCTTCAGTGGCTTATGATACCTTACAATCGGCAGTAAAACAAGATGCAGATGTAGTGATTATCGATACTGCTGGAAGGTTGCATAACAAAGTGAATCTGATGAATGAGTTGTCAAAAATAAAAAGAGTAATGCAAAAGGTAGCCCCTGACAAACCAGACGAAGTCTTACTCGTACTGGATGGTTCAACAGGGCAAAATGCTTTTGAGCAGGCTAAACAGTTTACCAAAGCAACCGAGGTGACTTCGCTTGCCGTTACCAAACTTGATGGTACGGCGAAAGGCGGTGTTGTGATTGGGATATCCGATCAATTCCAGATTCCGGTAAAGTATATTGGAGTTGGAGAACGTATTGACGATCTTCAGGTATTCAATAAGACAGAGTTTGTGGATTCTTTTTTTAAGTGAGAAGTGATAAGTTAGAAGTGAATTAAGAAAGAAGCAAAAATTATGAGAACAAAATCTTCCAAAAAGAATAAAATTAACGTTGTCACTTTAGGTTGTTCAAAGAACGTATATGACAGTGAGGTCCTTATGGGTCAACTCAAGGCCAATAATAAAGAAGTGGTGCATGAAGATGAAAATGATGACGGCAATATCGTCGTGATCAATACCTGTGGTTTTATTGGTAAGGCAAAGGAAGAATCTGTCAATACCATTTTACATTATGTAGATAAAAAGCAAGCCGGAACAGTTGATAAGGTTTTTGTGACCGGATGTTTAAGTGAAAGGTATAAACCGGATCTTGAGAAAGAAATTGCTGATGTGGATCAGTATTTTGGAACTCATGACCTGCCTAATTTATTAAAGGCTCTGGAAGCTGATTATAAACATGAATTATTGGGTGAGCGGTTAACCACTACTCCAAAACACTATGCATATTTAAAGATCGCTGAAGGATGCGACAGACCTTGTTCGTTTTGTGCCATTCCCTTGATGAGAGGTGGTCATATTTCTACCCCTATTGAACAAATTGTTAGCGAGGCAGAGAGCCTGGCTTCGAATGGAGTGAAGGAATTAATCTTAATAGCTCAGGACCTTACTTATTACGGTTTGGACCTATATAAGAAAAGAGCCCTTGCAGATCTTTTAAAGGCCTTGGTTAAGGTAGAGGGGATAGAATGGATAAGATTGCACTATGCTTTTCCAACAGGTTTTCCTCTTGATGTTTTAGAAGTTATGAAGAATGAACCCAAGGTTTGTAATTACCTTGATATTCCATTACAGCATATCAATTCAGCACTGCTGAAATCAATGAGAAGGGGTAACAATTCGGAAAAGACGGTTGAACTCATTCAAAAATTCAGAGAAATGGTTCCTGAAATGGCTATCCGAACCACTTTTATTGCCGGCTATCCTGGAGAAACGGAAGAGCAGTTTGAGGAATTGAAAGAATTTGTGAGAAAAACCAAGTTCGAACGAATGGGATGTTTTACCTATTCTCATGAGGAGAATACCCATGCTTATTTGCTGAATGACGATGTCCCGGAGGAGATAAAGGAACGACGTGTAGCAGAACTGATGGACATACAGGGGCAGATTTCCTTTGATCTGAATCAGGAGAAAGTAGGTAAAACCTTTACCTGTATTTTTGATCGAAAGGAAGGTAACTATTTCATTGGACGTACGGAATTTGATAGCCCAGATGTAGATAATAATGTCATCGTTGATGCTACCAAGCACTACCTTCAGATAGGTCAGTTTATTGATATTACAATTACTGAAGCAACGGATTTCGATCTTTATGGTAAACCCTTCTAGTATGTGAAAATTCATGCATTGAAGTATTTGTAATTGAATTGTTCTAAAAGCGTCTTAAAACAAGGTTAAAAAAAACGGACCTTCTTTTTTAAGATCAAAAAAGATGTATTTTTACTAAAAACTTCATTCATTGGGACAAATCAACTCAACCGTTAAATTTCAGGATACAGGTTATTTTTCAAAAATGATGTGTGATTACTTGGATCATAAGGATTCGGTAAAACAATTTTATAATAATTTCCCAAATATTGATGGATTTAGGCATCAAATTGAGGAAAAATCGAAGTCCTTTAGTCAAGAAGGAAGAGAAGTTTTATATACTTGCTTGCAAAGACAATCGAAGGATCTCAAGTTGTCTGATCTAACTAAGGAACATCTATTACTTTTAAAAGAGGCCAATACCTTTACCGTAACCACAGGGCATCAGCTGAACCTTTTTACAGGACCATTATACTTTCTTTATAAAATTATTTCTGCCATCAATCTTGCCAGAGAACTCAAAAAGAATTTTCCGGATAAAAATTTCGTACCTGTTTACTGGATGGCTACAGAAGATCATGACTTTGAAGAGATCTGTTTTTTTAATTATAAAGGAAAAAGAGTACAATGGGATAAAGAAGTCCAGGGAGCAGTTGGAAGAACCTCTACCGAAGGCTTGGATAAGGTTTTTGAAAAAATTGAGGAAAGCTATGGGCATAACAAACATGCGGTCAGGTTAAAACAATTATTTAAAGAAGCTTATTTAAAACATGGTACCTTAACTGAGGCGACCAGATATTTGGCTAATGAACTTTTTGCTGAGTATGGTTTGTTAATCCTTGACGGAGACGATCCGGGTCTGAAAACTTTGTTCATTCCTTATGTTAAGAACGAATTGACACAACAAACTTGTTTTGAAAAGGTGAGTGAAACGAATGAGGCATTAGGAGCAGACTATCCAATACAAGTTAATCCCAGAGAAATCAATTTATTTTATCTGGATGATGAACTAAGAGAACGGATTCTGTTTGAAGATGGAGTATATAAAATCAATAATACGAAGCTTGTCTTCTCTGAGCAGGAAATGATTGACTTAGTGAAGGTTTCACCTGAAAAGTTTAGTCCCAATGTGCTGATGAGGCCTTTGTTCCAAGAGGTGATCTTACCAAATTTATGTTATATAGGAGGAGGTGGAGAAATGGCCTACTGGATGCAGCTCAGAAATTTCTTTGATACAGTTTCGGTACCTTTTCCTATTTTGTTGCTGCGTAATTCGGTTTTGATCATTGATCAGAAACAACGCAAAAAACTAACTTCTTTAGAAATAGCTGATCAGGAAATTTTTCTAAAACAAAACGATTTGGTCAAGAAAAAGGTAAAGGAAATCTCAGATCTTGATATTGATTTTTCGGCTCAACGAAGAGAATTGAAGGAGATGTTTAGTCAATTAAAATTGTTATCCGATAAAACTGACAAGTCCTTTAGCGGTGCTGTACTCGCTCAGGAAAAGAAACAATTAAATGGTCTTAATAAGCTCGAAAAAAGGCTTTTAAAGGCTCAGAAACGTAAATTCAAAGAAGTTGTATTGCGGATCAGTAATCTTCAGGAACAGTTATTCCCCAAACAAAGTCTTCAGGAAAGGCAGGCTAATTTTTCAGAATTCTATGAGATTTATGGTGAAGAGCTTATCCCTCTTTTGATGGAGGCATTGAAACCTTTAAGGCTTGAGTTTGACCTTATAAGCCCAGCTTCCTAGATCAAGCCGCAGATCAGAAGTGCTTTCTGATAGGCTTCAGAACGATATTCATAGTTGTAGGTTGTCATCTCTTGAGGTGAGATCCATAACATTTCTTCAAATTCATCGTCTTGGGGTATGGTTTGGGCGTCAGATCGATGTTTGATCTTGACTATAGATAATTCTTGTCCCATAAAGACTGGGTGGCAATCAGGTGGAAAGGGATACCTTACTTTTTCTTGGTAAATTTCCAGGATATGATCACGTAGTAAATGATAATTCAATTCTTCTTTGAGCTCTCTTTTAATTCCGGCTATTAGATCCTCTTCAGCTTCCAGTCCTCCTTGAGGAAATTTATAACTTTTATCACGGGGTGAATAGCCAATCA
>CAZPHF010000139.1:0-5088 GCA_964586115.1 uncultured Flavobacteriaceae bacterium
GACACGATCTACAACCTGTTTGGGATCATCAATGGCATATTTTGCCTCAATGACCGTGTCATTTTTCTTGTTCTCGTAATTGGTAAGAATAGTAATAGCCCTTTCCGCACGGTTAACCGCTTCGGTGCGATTTTCCATGATCGCGCCCTTTGGCTGGTTGATTTCCTTTATGTCAACAACTCCCAACTCGCCAAGCCGCTGCACGGTTCCGTCTACGGATCGCGCTGTGGTAAAAAGTAATATTTCTTTCATTCGAACGATCATATCAGCGACTTTTTATCCTGTTTTTTCTTTTTTACCAATTTGGCACATCCTATCGCCAGACGTTCCACATCGCCCAGGTAAATCTCAATTTTCCTTATGTTGTCTTTCGTTTCGGGAATAAACACCTCCTTGAGGGCATTTTTCATGCGTCGCGCCTCTGCCAGCTCCTCTTGCAGCAGATCAAGGTTCCTAAGCTCCATCGCTATAATGCTTCGGTTGGTCTTTTGGTCTTTGACCTCCATTATTGCCACATCTATCCATAAAGGTGTGTTCATCAAATCAACCTCCTTTTCCTCAAAGACGATACTTTCAAAAGACTCGATGGGCACACCCGATATTTCGAGTTTTTTAGTGTTCATTTGCTCCACCTTTACGATATCGAAGAGGTCTATAGTTTCTTCGGCCATCACGGAGATCCATTTTTTGGTTTCTTTATTGGTCTCGGCAATGGCTTCCCGTAAACGAGCTATAATGTTCTCGATGCGTTGAACCGATTCCTTCAATTGCTGTTCCTTCATTTCAAAAACAGGCAGGGCCGTATTGTACTCCTTAAGTTCCGCTTTAAGAGCAGCCAGGGTATTCTTGTTCATTAAGATCTTATCTGCCATGCTCAGTCCTTTTTTGTGATTTGTTCAAATAGTTCAAAACCCTTGTTTGTATCAAAACTCCACCAACGCAATAACAATAGCAGTTTTAGCTTGTAGCCGATAAGGGCGTTAAAATCTGAATAATGCCCCATGGACAGTGATTCCAGTTTGTCCCATTGCAATTGCAACAGTTGCAGCTCCTCTTCCAATGGATTTCCTGGCCTTATGGGTAGCTGTTGTTTTTTATCTGTGGGTTCATTCCCTTCGCCGTGGCGAGATATCCGCAATTTTTCTATCTCTTTTTTAAGTCCAAAAACATAATTGGAAAAACTGGCTAGCAATTTGTTATCACTATCGCGGAACTTGACGGAATGTATTGTGCCTAAATTGATCTGTTGGAATAATTGGGATGCATTGGGATTCAAAAACTTATTGGCCTCATCATCCAAAATGTCTATGATACTTTTTTCCGCTTCTGATGGGCCTGCATATTTTTTAAAAATTATAAAAACCTTCGAACGTACCTCCTCACTATCTTCAAAAGACAGATAGGGCAAACTGGCCAATACATATTCGAGATCTCCACCAATCATTTTTCTGTTTCTTTTTTTAAGATTTTTATCCACTTTTTGCTCAGGTGCGAACCCAAAAGTTCCGTAACCGTCTCTGGTGAAATGTCATAACTCCAACCTTGGTCCTTTTTAGTGATGCCCAAGTTTTTTGATAAGTTGCTATCGACAGAAATATCCACAAGATTATCGGAGTCCTGCAAACGCTGCTGTACGTAGTCTGCCAAGCCTTCTTGAAGGTCGGTCGAGAGCTTTAATTCTACATCCCCGCCAATATTCTCGATGACCTTGACCACTGCGGATTTCAATATTTCTGGGGTAAAGTTGGCCTTCACATCCCTTTCCAATACCGATTTTAGCAGTTGTATCAAATCGTTCTGCAAATAAACGATCACGTCTCGTTTTGCTTGCCGAAGAGCACTTTCTCCCTTGCCTAAAATGACCTGAGCGTCATTCTCGGCAGCAAGCAGCGTGTGTTGTTGTATTTCTTGGGCATCGCTTAAAATACGTTGAGCTTCTTCATGTGCCGCCTTTACGATCACATCCGCTTCTTTTTCGGCGACTTCAATGGCTTCGGTCTTTAAGGTCGCGATTAAATTGTTCAAAGTTTTTTCACTCATGTGCACTGTTTTTTAATAATTTGAACTTTCCTTTTTCTGGCCAATAAGTATCGATTAATTCTGAGGATATCCCTATTTCTTCTTTCTTAAAATGTTTCGACAAAATATCCCAACACAAATCAAGGGCGTCCTCCAGTTCCAGAAAACGGAACGGGTCCATCAATTCCCTTTGAAATGTCTTTCGGTAATCCAATAGCCGCAGGGAATAATCATCCTTTACCGATCCGAATTTTTGCGCCTTTACACGTTCTTCCGATTCCGAGAGCAAACGTGCCATAGCGTTCATGATATTTCTATGGTCCGATCGAGTCTTGTCGTTCACTTGTTGTTTGAGCCGACTCAGCGAACCGAACAGCTCCAAATACCCATCTTTCATATAGAATTGCCCCTCTGTGATATAGCCTGTATTGTCCGGCACGGGATGGGTTACATCGTCCATGGTGGTCACTCCAAGTATAGTTAGACTTCCAGCTCCGTCAATATCGGCAGCTTTTTCGTAGCGGCTCGCCAATTGGGAATACAAATCACCCGGATAGCCCTGATTGGCTGGTATCTGATCTTGGGCATTGGCCACTTGGCGGAGATAATCGGACCATTGGGTCATATCCGATAATAAGACAAATACGCTTTTTCCCTGAAGGGCAAAACGTTCTCCAACAGCTAGGGCGAGATCCGGAACCATAAGTCCTTCAACAATGGAATCTCTATGGGTATGTATGAACATAATGGTCTTGTCCTTGCTGCCCGCATCTTCAATACGCTGTC
Source organism: uncultured Flavobacteriaceae bacterium (assembly GCA_964586115.1). GTDB lineage: Bacteria > Bacteroidota > Bacteroidia > Flavobacteriales > Flavobacteriaceae > Lutimonas. The sequence continues at coordinate 2,806 of CAZPHF010000139.1, forward strand.
TAAAATAATGGTACTCGTCATATTTAAGGCCCACCCCGCCAATGATGATCACATCGGCATCGGTCTGGGTGGCGATATTGGCCAACAACCGGTTGTAAGGTTCACCGGCTTTGGCGAAAATGGGTATCTTTTGGGAGCGCACCAAGGTGTTAAACACGTCTATCATGGGCACGCCGGTACGGATCATATCTTTAGGAATCAACCGCTTTACCGGGTTGATGGATGGTCCTGCCACCCGAATCTGGTCCGCCATCAATTCTGGGCCGCCGTCTATGGGCTGGCCGTCACCAGAATAGACCCTACCGAGCATATCATCTGAAAAGCCAACTTGTACAGGCTTTCCCAGAAAACGGATCTTACAGTCGGTCGATACCCCAAAACCTCCGCTGAACAGCTGAAGAGTGACTTGCTCACCATCAAGGGCGATCACCTGGGCAAAGGCCTTTTCCCCAGTAGGGTAAATGACTTCGGCCAATTCTTTATTATGCACCCCACTGGCCTTAATGCTGAGAATAGCCCGTCCAATGCTGTCAATGTTTTCATACGTTTTCCTTAGCATAGCCAAATTGTTTGATCAATGTTAATACTTTTGATTTTTGTTTCTCGAATTTTTCATCTTCCAACTGCAAATAATTCCAATCCAAAAAGGCCTGCCGCATAAAATTAAAGTGGGAGCGGATAGCTTCTTTCCCTTCTATGGCCACTGGTGCATCAATGATTTCCTTGACCATATCGAACATCAAACGTAAGCGATCGGGATCGGTCACACCGTCCACTGAATTAAAACTGTTTTGTTGCAGGAATACCGCATCCAATAGTTCCGATTTTTGGTAACGGATATAGGAATCGTCGGTAATACCTTTTTCCCCCATTAAAAGAATGTTCGATGCGATGGATTTACCATCCCTTAGGAGTTCCAATAGATAGGCCACTTCTTCTTTTTGTAAGAGTGAAGGATATTTAGAGGTACTGTCAATACGGTCAATGGCCGGGTATTTACGGGCATCGGATAAGGCTCTTGAAAGCCCCCAGAATGCCCCGGTACTCAATAAGGTGGCTTGTGTAACGGGTTCATCAAAGTTACCCCCGGCAGGGGAAACAGTTCCGATAATGCTCAATGAACCTGTTCTTCCATCCGATAGGGTTTCAACGCCGGCACGATCATAAAAGGCAGAAATCAAGGTAGAAATGTACATAGGAAACGCCTCAGGCCCTGGAATTTCCTCCTTTCGACCGGAAGTTTCCCTTAACGCCTGTGCCCAACGTGATGTGGAATCGGCCAGAATAAGCACGTTCAACCCTTGTTTTCGGTAGTATTCGCCCACTGATGTGGCCATATACACTGACGCCTCGCGCGCCGCGACTGGCATGGACGAGGTGTTGCCCACAATAAAGGTACGGTCCATTAATGATTTTCCGGTTCGTGGATCAATAAGTTTTGGAAAGTCTTTAAAAACCTCAACCGCCTCTCCCGCACGTTCACCACAAGCGGCTATAATAACCACATCTGCCTGAGAGTGTCGTGCCAAACTATGTTGTAGAACGGTCTTACCAGCCCCAAAGGGACCGGGATTGCAGGCCGTTCCCCCAAAAGCTATTGGAAAAAGGGCATCTAGAATACGTATACCCGTAGGCATTGGATCTTCGGGAACGGAACGCTCATAAAAGGGCATGGCCTTTTTTACGGGCCAGTCAAATGCCATTTGCAGTTCTTTTCTATTTCCTGCACTATCCTTGATAGTGGCAATGGTTTGATCTATGGTATAATCACCCTCTATTATAATATCTTCTACGGTATAGCTACCTTTTACGGAAAAGGGTACAAAAATGTTGTGTTGAAAGAGTTTCTCAGGTACATGACCCAGTACAGCACAACCAGTCACCGTATCACCCCTGCAAACAGTAGGTGTAAAATGCCATTTTATGGTAGTATCCAGTGGACTTACCTCAAGACCCCTTTCCAGAAACCATTCTTTTTTGGCCAATTCATATAGAGGGTTTTGGAGTCCGTCCGTTACGGAACCTAGAATACCCGGACCTAATTTAACGGCCAAAGGCAGCCCGGTGAACTCCACCATATCACCCACCTTCATCCATCCTGTATCCTCAAAAACCTGCAAGTATGCTACACCTCCATGTTTTATATCGATCACTTCCGATTTTAATCGTTTACCATCCTCGATGACGATATAAGCAACTTCTCCGTTGATTACAGCTCCATCAGTGATTTTAACTCCCACCAACGATTCGTTGACACTAACTACTTTTCCTTTGGTCATATTC
>CAZPHF010000140.1:0-5009 GCA_964586115.1 uncultured Flavobacteriaceae bacterium
AAACGGAAACGATCAAGCCTATTGAAAATATTGATTTTAATGCGGTTTTGCTTGGGAGCACGATCTCCTAAAATTATTGTATTTCCACATTGCGCTTGTACCCGGCTATTACAAAGTAGTAGCCTACTAGTGATGGAAAAGGCACCGTTTTAGTGGTTAGGCCAAAGATCTTAACACAAACGCGTAACCTTAAACCCACTGGGTTCATTCTCATCAGGATCAACTTTGAATATCCCGTTATTTGGATTTATTCCGAAATACAGTACTTTTGTAACAAAACAATTAATCCCATACTGACCGCACAGAGCAGTATTATTTTTGTACTTTTCGAGCTATGTTCAAAACTTCATTGTTGTCCATGTTTTTTTTACTCGTTTTGACCTCTGCAGATCAGCATAGGCCAGCGTTAAAATGGAAAAACATAGATTCCCTTGTATTTGACTTACCGCAAAAGCAATATACAACCGATAGTATCTATTTCTTTCATGCCTTACTTATGAGAACAGCAGATGTTGAGCAGGTGGCTGGAGAATCCACTTTCTCCTTTCCTATTCATGCACAGCCTTTAGACATATATGACTATTGGGAACAAAAAGGCAAAGAACAGTATGATGTTTTATTCACCAAAGTAGCATACGTATTAGATCAGCCAATAAGTTTCTTTACTAAAGAACGGCTGTCTGATCCCGCATTTATTTCCCAAACCATGCCAGAGGCAAAAATCAAACAAAATGATAGTACCTATCATATATCTGTTGGTTTTGGTGCACCAGATATAGACTACACTTTAAATTGTTACTCACCTGAAGAATTTGAATACCAATATCCAAAACTACCAGACTACTTTAAAAAATATGATGGCTTAGCTCAGCGGCCAAACCTCATAGTCATTCAACATAATTATCAATATGGGAAGATCATGTTGCAGCAAACAAGTAAAATGTCAATATCTATATCGAGGTATTCCCCTTTGAATGATGGACAAACTTTGGTATTCAATTACACATTGAATTATATCTATAATATGCCCCCCTCCTTCATTGGCGGTAGCGATTTTTTGGTCGATAAAATCAAGGTAGGTATCAAGGCATTGATTGACGAAACACAAAACATCTGCAGAACATCTGATTACCCCCAGAATATTCCCAAATCTTAAAACATACGGGGAAGTTACAATGCTTGAATGCTTGAATAAATTTTCAAATCAATATTCCTTCGTCGTTATCTATTCTCAAATTTTCAAATTCATTGAAGGTTCCTTGTTTGATATTCAAAAAGGAGGGGCAAAAATTCTTAACGCGCTTTTCAAACTACACTGACGTAAAAGATTATATTTAAAAAATATTTTTATAATTGGATTCGATGTCTTTTGCTTCTTCTTCATTTAAAGCTGAAAATTCCTTTTTCAAAGCTCTTTTCGATAGTACACCATCATTCTGTTCTAAAAAACGAACGAGTATGGCAACCATATTATCTGGCATTTCAAAATGGTTATCTATATATTTTTTAAAAGTATCATAGTTTTGCAAATAGGTTACTTCTTCCGGAATAACTCTTTCTAAAGTATCTTCAACACAGTCATATAAAAACTCCGCTTGTTGTGTAGCATCGTAATAACGGTAAAGATCTATAGTGCTATTAGTTACCTGTACATTATGATCTTCCGTTTCTATCCATTCAATATGGTCCAATAAGGGATGTGAATACCTTTCTAAAACGGTTTTATAATCATCAATGTGGTCCAGAATTGAAGATGATACTGGAAAAATAACGCCTTGTTGTGTAAACTCTTTTTTTGCTAAAATATGATGAATAATATAACGATGTAAACGGCCATTTCCATCAACAAAAGGATGAATAAACACAAACCCAAAAGCTATTGTCGCTGCTGCTAACACGGCATCATAGGTTTGGTCTTGTAATGTATCATTCGTAGCAATTAATCCTTTTAACAATTGTTCAACATCATCTTCTTTGGCAGAAATATGGTCAGGAAGTGGCTCCCCTGTAGACCGGTCATGTTCTCCAACAAATCCTCCTTTTTTTCGTAGACCCATCTCTATAAACCTACTGTTTTCTATAACTATCTGCTGTAAGCGAATTAATTCTTCTATGCTTAATGCTTTTTGACCTGCTTGACCAATTGCCTTACCCCAGCGCATAGCTCTGTTATTTCCAGGATTTTCGCCTTCTATAGTAAAAGAGGCTTTCGAATCTTTTAATAATAAAAAAGAAGATGCTCTTTGTAACACATCTTTATGGATACTATTTAGGAAAGCATTTTTTTTACCAGATACATTGGCATTAATATGGGTTTCTAATTTTTTAGTTTTAAATATTAATGGACAAAAATCTTTAGTTCCAGGAAGATTATTAATAATTTTTTGTCTCGCAGATTCTTCTCCTTTTATAGCGTATTGCATACTTGTATCTAACAATGGAATGTATTTACGTTTTTTTAAATCAACGTGTACATCTATTTGTTCCTGTTGGAGCCATTCATATAAAAACCAGATTTTTCGGCTGTATTGACCCATAGGTTCAATATTTAAAATAGCCTGTATTTCTTCTTTAGATATCTTACTAAATAGCGCTTTAAACGCTAAAAGGTTAATACCTTCATATTTAATGGCAAATATTAGTTGTTTGTATAACGTTTCCTCTGGTTGGTATGAAGCGGGAAACACTTTCCAATAATCGATATTATATTTTTTACTTTTTTCAGTAATTAGAGATAATGTATTTGGAAATGGTATAGGCAACTTGAATTTTTCTATAATGGCACCATAACCTACTATTTTTCCCTTTTCAGGTGTGTTTTTACCCTGAAATATGGATGCTTCAATTGATGGTATTACTATTTCCATGTCTAAAAATTCTATAAGTTATACTCAAATATAACTAAAAAAACGTGCGTTAACTAAAATAAACGTGCGCATATGAAAAATATTTAAAAAAAGTGTGCGCAAAACTTAAAATTAAAAAATGTGCGTAAACTACAAAAATCATGCGCATAACTTAAATCAATATAAAAAACGTGCGCAATAGTTTTCCATATCTAATGTATTTCAAACGACCATCTTATGAGTTAAATCATCTATTTCTCAAACTTAAAGTATCCATTTCAATTTTTTTAACCCTTTTAACAAGTCCCTCTCCACTCGATACCCTTTTGGTTCATTCTTATCAGAATCAACTTTCCGTAGGCCGTTATTTCGATTTATATCAGGTTTTTCATCTATTTTTTTAATGACTTTTCCTTCGAGTTTGATCTTTAATTTTAGGGACATACTCCCTTCACTTTCTATTGTCTTTAAGCAAAATTCGTGAGATATTCCTTGTTCGACCTCAGACTTTAGACTTCCAAATTACATTTTCAAATTATCAAATCTTCAAATCCATAAGAGGTTCAAAAATCTCTCCTTATTTTACGTTATGATCAATTTTAGTCACTTACTTGGGTTAATATAGTACACAAATAGATCATGAATGTGGTTTTTATTGACTAAAATCAATCGTATTATTGTCCCCCATCATTGCTACATGGCTTTTTTGGGTTTAATTTTAAACAAAACTTACATCCCCCTGTGTATGAAAAAAAATTACATTTTCTTTTTACCCTTATTTACCTTGTTTTTCATCCTTAATGCCAGCTCACAAACCTATAATTTAGATGACGGTATGGTGGGAAGAATGCCTTTGACATTTAAAGAAGGTTCTTATCTTAAAATTCAAGACTCGATTTTACTATTAAAAATAAAGCGAGTGGCATTTCAAGACACTGTTTTAGAGTATCAAATTGTACAAGATCAAACTAAAAAATTGGATGATCGAGAAATTAGAACCCTACGCTTATTGAGCACCACTGATGAGGATCTTAGAATCCACGGTATAATCGTTACAGGAGATTCAGTGCGCAATACAGTCTCAGCCAACTATTATAATATGCGCACGCAAGTAACAACACCTTATGTGATTTTTATTGAAAATTAGTTATTGGGCTTGATGTTTGACTTGATACAGTTACCCAACCATGGTTTTCAGCGTCTACTTTAAAAGTTTTAAAATAATTACTAAATTCGCAGGGTGATGTACAATCCTTTTCAACAATTGATCTCTGTGACCATGGCTCTGTTGGTATTAATTTCAACGCTGTCTGTCAGCATTGAAAAACACTACTGCGGTGACAATCTTATAGATGTTGCTATTTTTTCTGATGCACAGAAATGTGAGTCGGATGTAGCTGATAAGGGCACCAAATTAATGACACAATCTTGTTGTAAAGATGTGGTTGATTTGCTAGAAGGACAAGATGAACTCAGTTTGAAAAAAACAAAGGTCTTAAACACTAATCAAAAAGTGTTTATTATGTCTTTCGCCTATGTTTTTAGCGGATTAAACTACCTCGAGGCACAGAACAACATTACATTTAAGCACTATACTCCTCCAAAAGCCGTCCGGGACATCCAGGTCCTGAACGAAGTATTTTTGATTTGATTTGAATTCATTATCAGTGATATGCCCTAAAATCAGTGGGCGGATAATACGAATGATCAATCAAATTAAATTTCATGATGCATAAATATCGACTAAAGATAATTGCCTTATTCTTTGCCCTGCCCCTGTTTGTTCATGCGCAAGAGTCATTGAAAGGACTGGTTTTAGAGGTTATAGACGGTAAGGAAGTGCCACTTACGGGAGCCAATGTATATTGGCTAAATACTTCCATTGGAACCATGACGGATGCGGATGGAAAATTCTCCGTTCCCTACTCTAATGAGCACAATAAATTAGTGATCTCTTATATCGGGTTTAAAACAGAAACCCTAACAATCAATTCAAGTAAATTCATAAGGCAGAAACTAAAGTCGACATCCGAACTTGATGAAGTGACGCTCTCCTCACAAAAACAGAGTACGGCAAAGTCATACTTAAAGGCAGCCAACACCTTTACGGTGAGCAATGATGAGCTATTAAAAGCGGCCTGCTGTAACCTTTCGGAGAGTTTT
>CAZPHF010000141.1:0-4975 GCA_964586115.1 uncultured Flavobacteriaceae bacterium
CATCAATGTCTTCTTTAGTAATCTTCATTATAAATAAATTTATCTCTTTTTAAAAAATTGAGGCTGCAAAAATAATGATTTTACAGCAATATATGGCAATGATTATTGTATTTGGAAGTATAAAATTAACAATCTTATGTTAAAATTAACACAGAGAAGAGTTGCTAAGTAAGTGAGTTCCTATTTTTCGATAAGCTTATAAAGAACAGATTCAAAAAATGACAGCAATATACTGAACAAGAGCGCCGTCCAAAATCCGGATACACTAAATCCGTCAATCCAGCTATTTGCCACAAGTATCATGGCTGCATTGATCACGAATAAAAACAGACCAAGCGTCAGAATGGTCACCGGTAGGGTGAGTATGACAAGTATAGGTTTTAAAATAGAGAATAAAATACCAACAATAAAAGCTACCCAAATAGCCGTTCCATAATCATCTACATCTACTCCTGGCAATAAATAAGCAATAATAAGCACTGCAAGCGCAGTGAGTAAAACTTTAAAAATATAATTCATCTGATTAATTTAAAGGCTATGTGGCAAATTAATCATTTTCAAGGAATCCCGCAACATTCCTATAAAAATCAATTGGGTTTTCTGCATGAAGCCAATGACTGGCATTAGAAATAGTTATGATTTTACTATTCGGAAAATGGGCTGAAATCATAACTTGATCCTGCTCAGTAATATATCCTGACAAAGCCCCTTTTAAGAACAATACAGGGCCCTCAAATAAGGTTCTTGGCGGCAAGGCAACTCCTATTTCATCATAGTGTTCTTCAAGTACTTCTAGGTTAAATCTGAAAGCCAACTGATCCTTCTCTTTTCTATATACATTCTTTAAAAGAAATTGTCTTATCCCTGTTTCGGGAATATATTTTTGAAGAATATCATCTATCTCAGCGCGCGTACTGATCTTATTAAAATCCACTTCACCCAGTGCATCAAGAATCACCTGATGGTGCGGAGGATAAAATTTAGGGGCAATATCAGCCACGATTAATTTATGAACTCTTTCGGGGTGTTCAACGGCAAAAAGCATTGCAGTTTTACCTCCCATGGAATGACCCAATATATCGACTCTTTGAAGTTGATGATAGTCAAGATAGTACAGAAGATCTTCCGCCAAGAGTTCATAGGAAAAATCATCATCGTGAAAACTCCTGCCATGATTTCTCTGATCTACAATGTGAACCTCATGATGCGCTGAGAACTTATTTGCCAGTGATTTCCAGTTATCCCCCATCCCAAGAAAACCGTGTAAAATGATCATAGGTTCCCCTTTTCCTAAAATTAATGAATGTAACAGTGCCATTATTTAAGTTTTTGAAGATACATTCCCACAACATTTTGAAGTCCAAAATACAATGCTTCTGCAATCAGCGCATGCCCTATGGAAACTTCAAGGACACCCGGCACTTCCTTTACAAAATAGTTTAAATTTTGAAGATTAAGATCGTGCCCTGCATTGATACCAAGACCATATTCACTAGCCTTTTTAGCAGTTTCTACATAAGCCAATACGCCAGCCTTATTTTTTTTCTCAAATGCCACAGCATATGACTCTGTATACAATTCTATTCTGTCTGTTCCTGTAGCAGCTGCAGCCTCCATCATCGAATCAACCGGGTCCATAAAAATTGAAGTTCGAATGCCGTTTCTTTTAAATTCATCTACAACTTCTTTTAAGAAAATACCGTGTTTATCCGCATCCCAACCCGCATTTGAAGTAATTGCATCAACAGCATCAGGAACTAAAGTGACTTGCTCCGGTTTAATTTTTAAAACAAGATCAACAAATTCCGGAATAGGATTACCTTCAATATTGAATTCTGTGGTCACAATCGGCCTTAAATCTAATGCATCCTGATATCTAACATGTCTTTCATCAGGTCTAGGATGAATGGTAATGCCCTCAGCACCAAAATTCTGTATATCTTGAGCGACCTTCAAAAGATCTGGCACATTTCCTCCTCTGGCATTTCTCAATGTCGCTATTTTATTGATATTGACGCTTAATTTAGTCATTGGTCTTTTATTTATAATTTTAATGCAAAAGATATTATATCTTTACACGAAAGTCCGATTGAATCAGTGGGCAAAATTACAATTTTATCCTTAGGAACTGTCTTATTTAATGCAAACCATCACTTACATATTAAAAGATATCCAACCTTTTAAACTAAAGGATGAGATCCTTCAAATGAAGGACTCTTTTGCACAATACTCCTATTCACATATACCAGTTGTTGACGACAAGCTTTTTTATGGGGCAATCTCTCGTGAGGAAGTAGAAATGATGATGACTGAAAAGCTCAGTTTGAATGATTTTAAACAACTGATCCAGCCATTTTACGCCACTGACAAAATGAACTGGTTCGAAGTTTTACAAAATTTTGCAACCCATAACACAGATTTGATGCCCGTTTTAAATTCCAAAAAAGAATATATTGGGTATTATGATCTTGATGATTTTCTAAATTTGTTCAAATGCACTCCCTTTTTACATGAAGAAGGAGTGATTCTGGTTGTTGCAAAAAACATCAATGAGTACTCTTTTAGTGAGATTTCTCAGATCGTAGAGTCAAATAATGCTACTTTGTTTGGCGCTTTCGTATCCAAAGTTGATAATGAAATAGCTCAAATTACATTAAAATTAAGCCTCCATGATATTAATAATACCTTGCATTCATTTAGAAGGTATAATTATGAAATTCTCAATGAGTTCCAAAAAGACAAATATCTTGAAGAATTAAATGACCGGTCCAATTATTTGCAAAAATACCTGAATATCTAAGCGCTTTACGATCTATGAAAGTAGGAATCTTCGGACAATCAAATAATGAGAATACGATCAAGTATGTGCAGCAACTTGTTGAATTGTGCAGGCAAAATAAGGTAGCCATAGTTTTCGAAGAAAACTTTTTCAAAAGCTTTTATCATCTTGTAGAGGAGGAGAATGTGGAAACATTTTCGGGATATAATGACCTCAACAAGAACCTTGATTATTTCTTTTCAGTTGGCGGAGACGGAACATTTTTGAGGTCAATAACATTTATCAGAGATCTTGAAATTCCAGTAATAGGAATCAATACAGGAAGACTAGGGTTTTTGGCAAATATCCCAAAGGAAAGTATTGGATCTGCGTTTGAACAGATCATGAAAGGCCAATTTATTGTTCAAAAAAGGTCTTTGCTCCAAGTTAATACAGAAGAAGAGGTAAACGATTTAGGAAACTTGAATTTCGCCCTTAATGAAATAACGATCACCAGAAAGAATACGGCTTCCATGATCAAAGTGGACACCATGTTAGATGACGAATTCCTCACAAGTTACTGGAGCGATGGCCTGATCATTTCAACACCTACCGGATCTACAGGCTATTCTTTGAGCTGTGGCGGACCCATTATTTCACCCTCCTCCAAGAACATTGTTCTCACACCAATTGCTCCCCATAGTTTAGCGGTTCGCCCACTGGTAATCCCAGACCGAACCCATATCGGATTACATATCGATAGTCGCGCTGATGAAGTATTACTGACTCTCGATTCTCGCATGTATACTTTGAACAATAAATCAAAGGTATTTATTAAGAAGTGCAACTTTTACATTATGACACTTCAACTTAACGATCAAACCTTTATAAAAACCCTACGTGAAAAGCTCCTGTGGGGAGAGGATAAACGCAATTAATTCATAGGATATAGTACAATTTTACTCTTAAAAAACTGTTAATCAAAAAAGAGCGTTCATTTCAACCAAATGCAAATGTATTTTTTTTATATTTGCACACTATTTTTTATGATGAAAAAAATTGTATTTGTAATCCTATTTTTCTGCTTTTCCGGTAGTGTTTTTTCTCAAATTAATGAGGCTGGACTTTTCCTTGGAGGGAGTAATTATATTGGAGATATCGGACGTACGAATTATATTTATCCCAATAGCTTTGCGATAGGAGGAATTTTTAAATGGAATATGCATCCTCATTATTCATTAAGGGCCACATATATCTATTCACAAATTTCGGGAAGTGATTCAGAATCCAGCAACTCCTTTAGAAAATCCAGAGATCTGAGCTTTTCAAATGATATTCATGAACTAGCAGTGGGAATAGAATACCATTTTTTTAAATACAGCTTGGGAAAAACAGGCCATACCAATACTCCCTATATGTTTGTAGAGGCGGGTACCGTAAATTACGGAACCTTGGACAATGGTCGTACCTTTAATTTCACCATGCCCTTTGGAGCAGGATTCAAAACAATACTTGCTCCGAATATAGGAATTGGCTTTGAAGCAGGTTTTAGATATACATTCAAGGATGACATAGACAGTTATCCATTTGATCTTGACAGCGCCAATACACAAATCAACCCTAATAACGATGACTGGTATGTATTTACAGGAATAACTCTTGTATTTGGATTTGGAAGAGAAGGGTGTTATACAGGAAGTTTTTAAAATGAAATTATGGATATAGTTTCGCAAATAGATAAGGAGTTTGTCCCTAAACATGTTGCCGTCATCATGGATGGTAATGGGAGGTGGGCTAAAAAGCAGGGTCTCAAAAGAGTTTTCGGTCACAACAAAGGTGTTGAATCAGTAAGACAAACAGTAGAGGCTTCCGTAGAACTCGGGATCGAAGCTTTAACACTATATGCTTTTTCAACTGAGAATTGGAAACGTCCAAAAATTGAAGTCGACACCCTTATGACTATTCTGGTTAACTCATTGAAAAAAGAGATCGATACTTTTCAGAAAAATAATATAAAACTTCAAGCTATTGGCAACTTGGAAAAACTGCCATCAATGGCTAGAAACCAGCTACGAGATGTCATGAAATTGACACAGAAAAATGACGGTATGATCTTGACCTTAGCCCTTAACTACGGGGCTAAAGAGGAATTGATCAGAGCAACAAAATCCATTTCTAAAAAAATTGTTAATAATGAACTGAAAATAGAAGAAATTG
>CAZPHF010000142.1:0-4818 GCA_964586115.1 uncultured Flavobacteriaceae bacterium
TGTATTTTTCACATTTTTTTATTAAAAAATTAACTCAATATTTAGTATCATTGCCCATGCAAAAAATTGTATGCACATTTTTTTTGATCTGTCTTAGCCTGAGCGTGAATGCCCAGGAAATTATTGAAAAAGACATGGACTCTATTGGTCTGGATACAATTGTCAAAAACATTGATAAAACGATTCATTCGCTTAGGGGTCGCATCATTAGTATTAATGATCAAAAACCATTACAAAGTGCTCATGTAGTCAACTTAAATTCGGTTGATGGGACGATCACCACTACTAATGGGCAGTTTGAAATTCCAGCCGTAGTAAATGATACTATTTTTATTTCCTATATAGGATACCAATCCATTAAATTAAAGATCACCAATGACCTTTTAAAAGGTAACGAACTCGAGATAGCCATTCATGAAAAGGTGGTCAACATCCAGGAAGTAACCGTTAAATCTCATAAACTTATTGGTGTTTTAGTGGTGGATGCTAAAAATGTTCCACAGAATTCTTATAGCAGAATTCATATCAATGGATTACCGCAGGCCTACGAAAGAGGAAACTCCTACAATAGAAACTACAATTCGGGTCTAGGAGCCATATTTAATCCGGTGGATTTCTGGTACAATAAATTCGGGAAAAAACCGAAGGAAATGGACCGTCTGAGAAAGTTGAAAGAAGGTGACCAGATGCGAAATATGATGGAACAGAAATACAGCAGAGAAATCATGATGGACTATCTTGATATGAGCCGTAAGGAATTGAACGATTTGCTATCAGAATGTAATTATTCTAACAGGTTCATCAATAAGGCCAGTGATCTGCAAATTATAGAAGCCGTGATCGAGTGTTATGAAAATTACAGGGCACTACAAAAAGGTCAGGTGAAAAAAGATATTATTCACGTAAAGGATACATACTAAAAAAGGCCGGTAATCACCGGCCTTTTCTATCAAATATTTCTTCTTAAGTATTTTAATTATTGCCTAGGATCAATGGAAGACCATCTCCTCCACCTCCAACAACAACAACCTTGGTATTAGCAGATTGCGAAAGCTTCAGTGTTGCCTCGATTCCTTTATCTTTTAGGATCCAGTCGTTAAGGGAAGCACTTAGAATTCTGTTCGCATCGGCCTTACCTTGCGCCTCAATACGCTGTTTTTCAGCCTCTTTTTGCGCAATTTCCAATTTGAACTTATATTCCAAAGATGTTTGTTCCTGGCTTAGTTTTCTTTCAATCGCATCCTTGATAGCTGCAGGTAACGTAACATCTCTTACCAGTACATCATTCAATTGAATATATTGGTCTTGTACGATTTTTTTTGTTTCATCAAAGATCTCTTCCTGAATCGCATCTCTTTTAGAAGAATAGATTTGTTCAGGGGTATACCTTCCTACTACACTTCGCGTGGCTGAACGCATGGCAGGTTTTAAAACCCTATCCAAATAATTGGTTCCTTTGGTTTGATGCAAAAATCCTAATTCTGCAGTTACAGGTTGATACCAAGCTGTAGCCTCCAACTGAATATCCAATCCATTTGAAGAAAGTACCTTCATTTTTTCAGTTAATTCCTGTTGCCTTGTTTCATAAACGATTACTTTATTCCAGGGAGCTACCAAGTGAAAACCCTCTCCTAAAGGTGGTTCATCAGTAACAACTCCTCCAGCGAATCTTTTCCATAAGACACCGGCTTCACCAGCTTCCATGGTTATTGTAGACTTTGAAATAAAAATCAATAAGATGATTCCGATAAAAACTATAGGCAATATCCCCTTTGGGAATTGTAATTGCGGTGTTTGTGCCATTTTAAAATATTTATATTAAACTGTGATTATTCGAATGGACTCTTAGATCATACCCCGATATTTACGGAGCAACCATTCCATGCTCAAAGATAGAACAATTAGGCCTAAAAGCCACCTCCAATCAATCAAAGAAATCAATTTATTACGCTCAATTTGAGTAGACCTGAATTCAGGATTTTCGAGCAGCTCACTTTTGACTTCCGAGAATTGATCCTGATAAAACAAGACCCCGCCCGAATTTTGAGCCAGGAGCCCTAAATCTTTGCTATTTGGCATTGAAGCCTCTTCTTCCAAGGAAAATGATTCTACTATAAAAGAACCTTTCTTAACCTTATCAGAACCGAGATCTTTAACTTCAAAACGATACGTTCCTTTTTCCAGCGAATTTATCTGAGCCTCATAAGAATTATTCTTAATGTAGAAAGGAATTTCTTCCAAGCTGTCATTGAGGTATAAGACCAATTTAGAATTAAGCTCTATATTCAGGTTACTGTCATAATTTTTTGCTTGAATTTTAATTGCTTCCTTCGCGTGGTAAACCGGTTTATAATATAGATCCAATCCTTTATTTGTGTCGGAAAGCTGTAAAAACTGAACAATAGCATTGAAAAAATTATCGAATTTTTCAAAAGTATTGGATAGCTCAAAACTCTGTGACCTCCATTTCCAGATATTTTCTCCAAAAAGCACTACTCTTTTATTTGTACTACTTCCATAAGTAACCAATAAAGGCATCTGGGTGAGCACATCATTGATCTTTTGACTGATCATGACCTCATGATCACTATTAAAACTTACCTCTCCAAATTGACCTATTAAGGGAGGAAAGGACTCAAAACCAATATCATCTGTATAAAAAGTATTGAAATCACTTTGATATACCGGGAAATAATCCTCTGTCTCTCCCGTCACCTCCTTTGTAAAATTATTTTGAATCTTATTTAAGAAATTCCAATCTGTATGCATACCAGTGATGAGCAAATAGTTCATTTCCCGTTTTTCAATTTCCCCAAATATACCTGTAAATGCTTTGTTTGGCTGATACAGCACATATAGTGTATATGCATCATTATCGACTTCAAATTCATTGATCTGGATGAGGGTTGCTTTGCGCTGCTTATTTGATTCTATAGACCTTTTGATCATACCCAGATCTGGATGGAGTACACTGTATACAATAGCTACTTCTGTCTGTTCATCCAGCACTTCTACGCCAAAATTTTGGTTGTTGTTTCTTACTTCTCTCTCCTCTTTAAAAGGAAGTAATTTCGCGCGATACAGCTGCATACCAACACTATCAGCTGGCAAATAAAAATTGATAAGCTTTGATGGCGCTTCCTTTGTAAATATCACTTCAGATGAATACATCTCCTGTCCATTTCTTTCAACAATTAATCTAGTCCTTAATTTTTGAGACACGTTGGAATTCAGGAAAATTTCTACAGGAAAATTATTTTCTTTTGTTGCGTAAGCATTCACATTTATTCTGCCAATATTGATATCCGTTCTCTCAATAGTATCACCTATAACTACAGGGAAAACAGGATTTTTAGTTGTCATATAAGCATAGTTTCTACCGAAAGTCTGATGACCGTCAGTCAGAAGAATAATTGCAGATTTACGCTGTTCTGCTAAGGCTTCCAAATCCTCTACCACATGGTAAATATTTGTTTGCTGCTCCTCAAAATTTAACAAGGTATCTACGTCTAATCCAGACCCAAATAGAAAATCAGACATCTCAAATCGATTATTGAGCTCCGCATCCTTTAAAAACAGTTGCCTTAGTGATATGAGTTCATCAGTGGAAGCTGTATGCAAAATAGAAGCAGAATTATCTATTCCCAATAATAATTTGGGTTTATAAATTTCAGTGATCTTTTGCTCGAATTTCGGATTGATCAACAGCAGTAAAACACCCAATATGCTGACAAATCTTAGCATAGCGAGAATTCTGGAATCTCGGGTTATCTTTTGTTTAAAAAAGTACTGATAATACACTACCATACCCGCTAGTAAAAGGGCCATAATACTTAAAAACAAGCTGAGTGTATTCATTGATCAGTAAGGAATTTAAGTCAACATCCCTCCGTCAACATTTAGGGTCTGTCCTGTAATATAGGTAGACATTTCAGAGGCTAAAAAGACACAGGCATTTGCCACGTCTTCAGGTGAACCTCCTCTTTTCAGTGGAATTGCTTTACGCCACTCCTCTACTGTTTTGGGATCCAGCTTTCCTGTCATTTCAGTTTCAATAAAACCTGGAGCAATGGCATTACATCTTATATTTCTTGATCCGAGCTCCAAAGCCACAGACTTGGTAAAACCTAAAATACCTGCTTTAGAAGCGGCGTAATTGGTCTGACCTGCATTTCCTTTAATCCCCACTATCGAACTCATATTAATAATTGAGCCCTGTCTTTGTTTCATCATCGGTCGTATAACAGCTTTGGTCAGGTTAAAAACCGACTTTAAATTTACTTCTATCACCTTATCAAAGTCCTCTTCTGAGATTCTCATCAACAAGTTATCCTTTGTGATACCAGCATTATTGATCAGTACTTGCAAACTTCCAAAATCAGCTAGGACTTCTTTAACGAGTTCTTGTGCAGCATCAAAATTGGCTGCATTTGACTGATAGCCTTTTGCCTTAATGCCATAGCTCTCCAATTCCTTTTCAAGTTCTTTTGCTGCTTCGACGGAAGCATTAAACGTAAAAGCCACGTTGGCGCCTTGTTTTGCAAATTCAACGGCAATTCCGTTACCAATTCCGCGAGATGCTCCGGTAATCAATGCTGTTTTATTTTCTAATAATTTCATAATTTTTGTAGTCCTTTTGAACATCAAAGATAATAATTTGAGATTGAGAAAAAAATGAAACAGAAAAAGAAAACCCCGCATTGAAATGCGGGGTCATCTTATTAATTTAAATTAATATTATTGTTTAACTTCTGTCTCCTTGTAATTGAATAAGTAGTCAATATCCATTTCACGAACTTTTCCCAATTTAGCAAGTGC
>CAZPHF010000143.1:0-4747 GCA_964586115.1 uncultured Flavobacteriaceae bacterium
TCGAACTGATCAGGATTTCTGCCTTTTACATCCTTAAAGTAATTATGGAAATGTTTAAAATCAATTTGCTGATCACCAGTAAGGTAATATGGTCTGGCAACTAAAACTTGTTTGTTTTCAAAGTCTAATGTGGCCATAACAATGGGCACTTTGGCCCCTAGTGCTACATGGTAAAAGCCTGTTTTCCATTTCGACACTTTTTTCCTTGTACCTTCAGGAGATATAGCAAAAATGAATTTGTCCTTTTCATTAAAAATATCGATAATAGATTGTACCATGTTTTTTGTCGCAGACCTATTGACTGGGGTTCCTCCCATCGCCCGGAAGAGGAAACCAAAAGGAGGCTTGAACAAGGTATGTTTACCTATAAAATTAATGTCTTTACCCATAGCAAACCTAGACATAACAGCTATTGGGAAATCCCAATTTGAGGTATGCGGCGCGGCAATGATGATATATTTATCTATATCAGATGGAAAATCATTAGGAACTTTCCAACCTAAAAGATTGAACAGTATAAATTTACAAATACTTTGCATGCCAACAGTTTTGGGTTAATTTTTTTCGTAATATCGTAATTAATTCCAATATAAGACTTTTTATGAAATATTTTCTCTTTATAATTATCACAAGCATTTCTATTACAATAGGTTACAGTCAAAAGGCTAAAACTAAAGCAGGCCCGGTATTCGAAGATTTCGGAGCTGTTTTCACTGTTGAGGATGCTGACCTTTTGCTGGATGCAGATAAGAACTACAAAGTGATTTTTGATATCTATACAGATGATAAAAAGGCCGATCAAATGAACCCTTTGATCAATACTGTGGCCAGATTTATGAATATGCATGCCCAAAACGGATTGTCGGAAGATCAGATGGAAATCGTTGTGGTGCTTCATGGGGCTGCCACTAAAAATGCGCTTACTGAAAAAGCTTTTAAAAAGAAGATTAAAATGAAACATCCCAATGCGAAATTGATCAATGCCCTCGCCGAAAAAAATGTCAAGATCTATTTATGTGGCCAATCAATGAAAAGTAAAGGCTATGCACCTAAAGATATTTCAGAAAACGTTAAGATCTCTCTTTCTGCTCTAACAGCCTTGGTAAAATATCAATCAGAGGGGTATCAACTCATTAATTTTAATTAAATAATTATGTCAGATACTATGTTCTATTTTATAGCTGCAACGATCATTATACTGGCAGTAGTTCTTACCTATATCTTTAGCAAGCTGAAATTTGAAAAAAAAGTTGCTGCGATACAGGAAAGAATTGCATCCCTGACAAATGAAAAAATAGAAAAAGAAAACGGTTTGCATCAAATGGAACAGCAGCTTGAAAGTTTAAGAGCCGAAATCCAGCAGTTGCATATGGATATTGTCAAGAAAGAAGCTGCCCTGGAGCATGCCGATGAAAAATTAAAAGGTCAGCAGGAAGAAGTGGCTAAATTACAGGAAAAGTTTTCCAAAGATTTTGAGATCTTGGCCAGTAAAATCCTCGAAGACAAATCAAGTAAGTTCACTGAAAAGAATAGGGAAAATATGGAACAGATCCTGAATCCCCTTCAGGAAAAAATTATATCCTTTGAAAAGAAAGTAGAAGACACCCATAAGGAGAGTATTGAAAAACAATCGGCCCTTAGGCAGCAGATCCTAGGTTTAAAAGAGCTCAACGAACAAATGAGTAAGGATGCTGTCAATCTTACCAGAGCCTTAAAAGGAGATTCCAAAAAACAGGGTGATTGGGGTGAATTGCAATTAGAGACCATCCTAGAAAAGGCTGGTTTGCAAAAAGATATACATTTCTCAACTCAGGATGGCTATAGAGACGAGGAAGAACGTTTAAAAAAACCAGATCTGATCATCAACCTGCCGGATAACAAACACCTAATCATAGATTCAAAAGTATCGCTTACCGGTTATGAGCGTTTTTTTAACTCTGAAAGTGACATTGAAGAAAAAGCTGGTCTTAAAAGCCATGTTCAAAGTATACAAAAGCATATCAAAGAATTGGGAACCAAGAACTATACTGATTTGTATGGAATCAATAGCCCTGATTATGTGATCATGTTTGTACCCATAGAACCCGCATTGATGATCGCTTTGCAACAAGATCAGGACCTGTATCTTCAGGCCCTTGATAAAAATGTGGTGATGGTCTCCACTTCCACCCTTTTAGCCACCTTGTCAACAGTTGCCTCCATTTGGAAGCAGGAAGATCAAAAGCGCAATGTGATTGAAATTGCCAGACAGGCAGGAGCCCTATATGATAAATTTGAAGGCCTCGCTCAGGATTTGATCAAGGTTGGCAAACAACTCAATGCCTCTCAGGAAGGCTATAAGTCGGCCATGAATAAGCTAACGGAAGGCAAAGGTAATCTTATAAGTCGTGTAGAAAATCTTAAAGCACTGGGCGCTAAAACAAAAAAATCATTACCCAGTAATTTACTGGAAAGAGCACAAGAATAAAGTGATTGCAATTGTGCTTGTTGACAAAACTCGATTTCAGTTCTTCCAAAATGAGCGATCCATGCCGCCTTTTGATGAATGGATTTTATAAAATATATTTAAAATAAAAGATGGCCCTGATCAATGCTTCCACTTACGAACCTGCAATCGCTTTTAAAAGCAAGCATTTCAATACCATTTACAGGACATTGTTTCATAAAATAGACCTTGGCTTTCGGCGGGAAAGAATGGAAACCAGTGACGGCGATTTTATGGATATAGATTTTTCAACCATAGGATCTAAAAAGTTAGTGGTCATTATCCATGGCCTTGAAGGAAGTTCCAGTTCCAAATATGTAACGGCACTTAGCCAAATTTCAAATGAACAAGGTTTTGACGTGGCAGCAGTAAATCTTAGGGGTTGTAGTGGTGAAACCAATCGCCTACTGAGTTCCTATCACAGCGGAAAATCAAATGACCTTGCCGAGATCCTTGACTTCATGGAAAAAGAAAAAGACTACAACTCCTATCACTTAGTGGGCTATAGCCTTGGCGGTAATCTTTTATTAAAATATATGGGAGAATCAAGAAGTGACTATTCTTCCAAGTTGCATGGGGCAGTTGGGGTTTCGGTTCCCTGTGATCTGAAAGGCTCTGCAGAAGCGATTGCCAAATTCTGGAATATGGTCTATATGCAACGCTTTCTGGTCTCTCTAAAAAATAAAACCAGAATCAAACTAGCGCAATTTCCTGAGAACAAACTAAAAAAAGAGGCCATATTAAATTCGAAAAACTTTCTTGATTTTGATAATTATTTTACGGCTCCCGTCAACGGTTTTAAAGATGCCAATGATTATTGGAAGCAAAATAGTTGCAAGCAATTTTTAGGCGGTATTACAATTCCCAGCCTGTTGGTTACGTCTAGTGATGATCCTTTCTTATCGGATACCTGTATTCCTGTAAAAGAGGCAAAAATCAACAAGTATTTTCATTTGGAAGCCACCAAATACGGTGGTCATGTGGGGTATAACTCCAATTTTGAAAACGGAAGCGGCTATTGGCTGGAAAGACGGATCATAGATTTTTTCCAAAAGCATAGTTGAATTCAGAAAAGTTCGTTTTCCTTGAATTGTTTCATTGTTTCATTTTTTATTGATCCATTATTTCATTGATTCATTATTTCATTGATTCATTGATTCATTGTATCATTGTACTTTGTTTCGCCCAATATCATTAGAATTGAAAAAAGTTGCATTTTTTATTTTTCTCATCACCCACCTCTCCCAAGGACAAGCTTTTAGAAGTTTCTCTAATGAGTTTTTAAATCTTGGGGTGGATGCGGCGGCTTTTGGTATGGGAAAGGCGGTGATCGCTTCCAGTGGGGATGTCAACTCTATTTACTGGAATCCTGCCGGACTCACCAAGGTGAAAGATATACAAGGAGCTTTGATGCATGCAGAGTATTTTCAGGGTATTGGTAAATATGACTATGCTGCCTTTGCAAAACCGATTAATGATGAAAGTACTTTTGCCGTAGCCTTTATAAGGTTTGGGGTCGATGATATCTTAAATACCACTGAATTAATCGATAGCCAGGGAAATATTAACTATGATAATATCAGCTTGTTTTCGGCGGTAGATTATGCTTTTAATGTAGCCTATGCCCGTCGGTTGCCCGTTCAGGGTCTTGACCTGGGGGTGAATTCTAAGATCGTACATCGAAAAATAGGTGATTTTGCCTCTTCTTGGGGGTTTGGCCTCGATGCCTCTTTGCAATTTGAAACATCATCTGAATGGAAGTTTGGTTTAATGGTGCGAGACATCACAACGACTTTTAATGCCTGGAGTATTGATGAAGAAGAATATGAGAAGATCCAAAATGCCATTCCCGGTGAAAATCAAGCTGCTCCTGAAACCCTTGAATTAACGAAACCCAAAGTACAATTCGGAGTAGCCAAATCCTTCGAGGTCTTTAGAGATTTCAATATCCTTACGGAGATCGATCTGAATATGCGATTTTCGGAAACCAATGATATCTTATCAACTTCTTTTTTAAGCATCGACCCTGGAGTTGGGTTACAATTCGACTATCTTAAAATGGTCTATTTACGCATGGGAGTCAATAACTTTCAGAATTTCACCGATTTTGACGGAGGAAAATCCACTTCCCTAGAACCTAATTTTGGTGTGGGCTTTCGGTATAAAGGTATACAAGTTGATTACGCCCTGGCCAATATAGGCGCTGCCAGTGGAACCTTGTATTCGAATGTGTTTTCGGTGAAGGTTGATATTGGGTATTTT
>CAZPHF010000144.1:0-4724 GCA_964586115.1 uncultured Flavobacteriaceae bacterium
CTGTCGGGGTTTTGATAAACTGATAATCTTCTTTGCTATTGTTGCTGCAGTAATAGCCTGCTTGTCTCAGGTATTCGGTAAACATTTTAACTTTAGCAGAAGGAATTGCCTCATAGGGAGCAATATCAGGAGGCATGGCTTTTTGATAATCTACCAGCATTTTTTTGGAAGGCCTCCCCCCAAACCAGGGCCCTGTTCTCATATGGCTGGCTCCAATACTATTGGCATACATACCCGTAATGATAGCTGCTCGTGCAGGTGCGCATACCGGATGAGGTGCGTAAAAGTTATCATAACAAACTCCTTCGGCAGCTAATTTACTTAGATGAGGACTTACTATCGTTGAATCACCAAAAGAAG
Organism: uncultured Flavobacteriaceae bacterium; assembly: GCA_964586115.1. Lineage (GTDB taxonomy): Bacteria > Bacteroidota > Bacteroidia > Flavobacteriales > Flavobacteriaceae > Lutimonas. Next base: position 361 of record CAZPHF010000144.1, read on the forward strand.
GAAGATAAGAACTCATGTCTTCGGCTACGATCCAAAGGATATTAGGTTTTTGCGATAGTTCTGGATTAAGTACTTTGCTCCTGTCAGAAATCTTGTTGTCCCCCTTTTTAGGATTGGAACAAGTGATCATGATAGTGACAAGCATCAATAGGGTAGTTTGCCATAAATATGGGAATGACTTTATATTTTTAGTACTGGGAAAGTTCATTGATGTTTTTGTTTTCTAAAATTGTTTTGGGATAGGTTCCTTTAAGTGAATTGATCATGGCAAGTCCCATGTTTGTGGTGTTGGTTGCCGTTGAGGGAAAATGCTTTAGAATAAGATAGATGGGTTTAAATACCAGATATAGTGCGGCATACCATTGGGTTTTCGATTTGATGCCCCTAAGCGGCTGGATATAACCGGGTCTGAACATATATGCCTTTTTAAAGGGCATTTCGAGCAATCGATTTTCAGTTTTTCCTTTCACTCGAGCCCACATGGTTCGCCCTTTTTCCGAACTGTCAGTTCCGGTCCCGCTGACATAACAAAAGATACTTTTATCATTTTGATCAATAAAAGCCTCGGCAAAGTTTAAGGTAAGGTCATAGGTAATTCTTGAATAATCTTCTTCAGACTGCCCTACAGAAGTAATTCCAAGACAAAAGAAGCAGGCATCAAAGCCTTTCAGTTCATCTGAAATACCTGATAAGTCAAAAAAATCTTTTACCAAGACTTCTCTTACTTTCGGATGGGTAATATTCAGTGGGTTTCTGTTTACAATCATGATGTTATTAATTGAAGGATGATCCATGCATTCCAGCAATACGCCCTTTCCAACCATTCCCGTAGTTCCAGTGATCACAACATTATAGCCCATAAGTATTTTTTAGGATACCAAAGATAGGATTAACATCTAGCCATTTTCGTTTTTTGCCTATTTTGTTTTTGTCTTCCACTTTTACAATATACTCCAAGGCTAAGGGGACTTTCGGCTGCCACCCAGGGAACCGTAAATTCACTTAAATAGCGCCAATAAGCCTTTTTGACCCATTGATTCAATTCTTGTTTACTTATTTTTTTTCATCAGCCATAAGTCCTGCTAGGAACATGGCATCAGAATTTCCAAAAAATGACAGGTTGATTATGTATTGGAATTCAACTAAAAATCCAATCTGATATAGGTGTCTTCTAAACTTGGAGTAGTATCTTCTACAAGATCTAATTTGTAGCTTTTAGGAATATTATCCCAATCTTCATAGAGTTTTCCATCAACATAATAGCGTTGAGGGTCCTTTTTCTCTATATAACTGTTATCCATCATGAGGCCATAGATATTCTGAGGCGCCGAAGATCCCGCCATGCTGCTTCCCAGAACTAATTCTATTTTTCCATCACCATCTACATCTGCTTTGACCCAATTCAATTCTAAAATCCTGTTGAAGCTTTCATCAGCCATCATTTCTTCTATTTTCTCATCGAATTGAGACAGGATTTCTTCTGCATTTTCCACATGTTTACCTAAGGCTAGATGCAATGATTTAACAAGCAAAGGATTCTGGCCAATGGCAAGGTGTTGGGTCACATCATTTAATTGGTATTTTAGCATGTATTGAATCAATAAGGCATCTACAAGCATATAATCAATTTTGTCAGATAAGAGGTTTTCAAGATTTTTTTGATTACTGATGTCTGAAACAATGATAATGTCTTTGTTATTATCAAAATCACCGTAAGCATAATTGTTGATCACCCCTATTTTTTTACCACTCAAATCATTAAATGAAGCAGCACTAACATCGCTTCCTTTTCTTCCCACCAAAACGAGTTGATTGTATAAATATGGTTTCGAGAATAGATATTTTTCTTTTCTTTCATCATTGATCCAAAAGGCAGGACTGCCATCGGATTTTCCGGTGTTGATGTCGTCAACAAAATCCATAAATTTCTTTATTTCAATAGTCGATGTCACTTCCATTCGGGAAAGAGCTTCCTGAACCAGTTCAGTCAGGATCGATTTTTCACCTTCTACATTGGTAAATAGAGGCCATACGTCTGCGGTAAGTTTCAGTTCACTTTTTTGGCTGTGGGTAATTATCGTAAAAAATGTAAGTAAAAAAAATAGCGCTTTTTTCATAAAAGTAATTTTAATAAAAATACTAAGAATTCATGGGAATAAAATGAATAGGCTCACTTAACTCCTGTTTTATCTGTCGCTGGTCATTCCTTTTCAAATAGTTTACTAATAAACTATCCCTTTTTTGATTCTTTGATAGCATGATCACAAGCCCTGGCTGTTAATGCCATATAGGTTAGTGACGGGTTTTGCGTAGCAGTTGAAGTCATACATGAACCATCTGTGACATATACGTTTTTGCAAGAATGGAGTTGATTCCATTTGTTTAGTAAAGAGGTCTTCGGATCTTTTCCCATTCTTACCCCTCCCATTTCATGAATGTCAAGGCCCGGAGCTTGCTTAGAATCAAAGGTTCTGATATTTGTGAACCCGGATTTTTCAAACATTTCTGAGAATTGCTCATGGTAATCCTTGATCATCTTTTCGTCATTATCGTCGTAATCAACACTAATTTTCAGCAGGGGTACACCCCAGTCATCAACTTTTTGCGAATCCAAGGTAACCTGGTTTTCTTCTTTTGGGATAGTTTCCCCCATCATATGCGACCACATTTGCCAGACTCCGTATTCCGGGTTCAAAAGACCCTCCTTCAAATCTTCACCAAAACCATTCGCATTTTGAATAGTCTGCCGCCAAGCACTGAATCCGGAGGCATATCCTCTTAAAAAATCTGTTTCCTGCTTCTTGACATTTCTGAATCTTGGAACATAAGCACTTGTAGGTTCTCTTCCTGTTGTATGCTTATCTTTGTATCCATCAAATTCGGCATAAATTGTAGCCCTGTAATTATGAAAGGCTATAAACTTGCCCAAGAGGCCATTTTCATTGCCAAGCCCATTAGGAAAACGAGTCGATTTTGAATTGAGCAGGATCAAATTGGTATTTAAAGTACCGGCATTGACAAAAATAATGGAGGCAAAATATTCTTTGGTTTCCTTTGTGTTGGAGTCAATAACCACTACACCAGTAGCCTTTTCTTTTTGTTCATCATAAAGTATAGAATGTACAACTGAATCATTGATCATGCTCATGTTGCCAGTTTTCATGGCCCAGGGGAGGGTACTTGAATTACTGCTAAAATAGCCACCAAAAGGACAACCACGTTGGCAGAGATTTCTATATTGACACTGGCCTCTACCTTGTTGGGCAAAAATTTCCCTATTTTCAGTGATATGAGCGCATCTGCCACTGATGACATGTCTGTTAGCATAATTTTTTTCAACGACAGACTTAAAATGTTCTTCGATGCAATTAAGCCCCATACCGGGCAAAAACTCACCGTCTGGCAAAACGTCAATGCCGTCGCGATTACCAGCGATACCCACAAACTTTTCCACATGACTGTACCAGGGAGCCAATTCCTTATAATTTATTGGCCATTCAACAGCAAATCCATCCCGCACAGGGCCTTCAAGATCATACTGACTCAGCCTTTGGGTTTGTCTGGCCCATAAAAGTGACTTACCTCCTGTTTGATACCCCTTGATCCAGTCAAATGGTTTGTCTTGAATATAAGGGTGTTCCTTGTCTTTTGAAACGAAATGTTCCGCGTCTTCCTGAAACACATAGCATCTGCTGGCGATAGGGTTTTCTTCTTTTACTTTTTCAGTAATTCTTCCACGGTGTTCAAATTCCCATGGATTCATATTTGTTGTGGGGTAATTCACATTGTGTTTTACTTCTCTGCCCCGTTCAATCACCAGGGTTTTGAGCCCTTTTTCAGCGAATTCTTTGGCTGCCCAACCCCCACTCATACCTGAACCTATAACGATCACATCATAAGTATTCTCTTCTTTGGTGTCAATATTGAAATTAGCCATTTAGGTTTATTCTTTTAGAGTTGTCAACTATTTCGCAAGGCCCATAGGTTCCGGGAACAAGGCTGTAGGGCATCACCTTCGTCATGATATATTCTGATCTCATATAGCCCAGCATGGTAAATTGCTTGGTTGTATTGATGAAGGCTTTTACAGGCTCATTCTCTGATGTTTCTTCAGTAAGGCTTTTAAAAGCTTGTATTCGTTCTTTATTGTTTTGGGACTTAAATGTCTTCCCTGCAACTTTTTTGATTTGGCCTTCAAAGTCATTCAATCCTTGTAAATAAGTAGCTTGTTTATCGCTGGCCATACAGTCATCCACCATGACCCAAACAAAATCATGAACATTGAGAGAACCTGCGCCAGGCAGATCTCCTTCCGGAATCAAAAAGCTGACAATATCTTTAAGTAATGATTCTTGTGATTCGGT
>CAZPHF010000145.1:0-4683 GCA_964586115.1 uncultured Flavobacteriaceae bacterium
TGTTTGAGCTGAAGCGACAAGTGTAAAACTTGCCATAACGAGCGTAAATAGTGTTTTTTTCATTTCGAAATGGTTATAATTAGTTGTTGATATTTAATTAAAGCTGATTATTAGCAATATAATAAACTATTATTCTTAGATGCTTACAATAAACGAAAAAGTCTATGCAATTAAATATTGTAGTAAAAGAGTCAAGCAAATCTTGAAAATGTGATTGGCGTTTATAAGCGTGCTGAGTTGCGTAGCGATTTTTGTTTGGTCTCAGACGGTAATTCACCAAAAAGTTCCTTATAACGCGCACCAAAACGATTAATGTCCATAATGCCCACAGATAGAGCAATACTTTTTATTGATGATTCAGGTTGTGAATTTAATAATAGCCTTCTTGCCCTGTGAAACTTCCTTTCTTTCAGAAAATGCAATGGAGAATACGTTCGGTGTTTTTTAAAAGCCATTTGAAGATTACGAGAAGTTGTAAAAGTCTGATCAGCAATTTGTCCTATTGTAAAATACTTATCTGGGTTTTCTTCCATTAGTTTTTCTGCCTTCAACACAAGATCCAAACCAATTGAAGCATTTTTTAAATTAAATGGAATCTTTAAAGCCTCAGCGATTAAATCTGTGATGTACAAGGCCGATATTTCTTCAATGTTTGATTTGATTAATAAAGATTCTCTCAAATGAGGAAAGTTTTTGGTAGTTTCCAATGTAGATTTGATAAAATTGACAAGGGAAAATACTTTTTTGTTTTTTATATCAAGCCTTATAAATGCAGTTGGTATATTTTTAAAGTTATAATTATAATTCTTCTTAAAAATGGGTTTAAGCTTTTTCATGTCAATAATCATAATTAGATCATCAACATAATTCGTAATTGCCTCATAAGTAATATTATTTGATGGTAAGATGATTCCACCAGATTTTGGAGAGAACTTTTTAGTAACCTTTTTTGATAAAATAGTTTTATACCGGCCGTTTTTTGGTATTGATAATATGCATGATTCTGAATTTTCAATCTCAATTGAAATTAATCCTTCAGTGACGTTATTTCCAACATAGAAGTTTTTAGATACAATGCCATGTCCAGTTGAATAAAACCCTTCTGATTTTGCCCTTGTCCTGACAGTTGAATTTGAAACAAGAAACTCAAAAGACTTTGACAGTTCCTCAATTGATTCTGTGTAATCGGTTAAATAGTATTTCTCCATTAAAAAGCAAATTGAATTTATTCAAATTTATGGATAAAATAAATGTAGTATCTAAAATACATTTAAACTAGTCTGTACAAATGTCAAAAAACAATAAAAAGATCTTTTTCTGGTGGGAGATTATGCTATTTTGATCTTTATACCTCTGTTCTTATCCCTAATCAAAATTTTGAAAAACGCTTCTTTTAACTTTATTTTGGTCTTACCCAGATCATAATAATTCAAGGTAAAAAGCTGTATTCATGCTAGATAGACTCCAACAGCCATACAACTCTCCCTTCTTAGGTTGTAGTCTGTACATGACTAGTACTCTCAATCTTCCGTAAGGTGGTTCAAACTCTCCGTTAACTACCTGTAAACAATGAAATAAGAGGAAATATTTAAATTACAAATAACTAATATTCAATATAAGGGTGAATTGGCTGCAAGCATCTATTTTACATAGTGGCGTTATAAATCTTTAGAATAATACCTGCCTTGCCAGCGGGCATGACTAGGTCTTTTGATTATCGGATTTCTTGAGCTCTACAAACAAAAAACATGTCAATTTCTCCTTTTCCTTTTGCATCTATTTTGCCGCGATGAACAAAGGAAAAATCCGGATCTGCTTTAAGTAATTCGTAAGTAGAAAGACTTATGTTCACTTTGGCCACCTGACCATTGCTTTCCATTCTGCTTGCCGTGTTTACCGTATCACCCCAAATATCATATTGAAATTTCTTTACTCCAACAATTCCTGCTACGACTGGTCCCGTGTGGATTCCAGCACGCATTTCAAATGCAGGTAAACTATTTTTATTCATAGTCTTTTTCCGCTCAGAAATAAAAGTTTGCATTTCCATAGCTGCCAGCACTGTGTTTTTTACGGACTCGTCACTTTGTATTGGCAGGCCTCCGGCAGCCATATAAGAATCACCAATGGTTTTAATTTTTTCTATGCCATATTTCTCAACTATATTATCAAATGCCTCGAAGCAACTATTGATTTCTTCAATAAGTTCATGGGCACTTAATTGAGAAGAAGTTTCTGTAAAGGATTTAAAATCGGTAAACAGAATAGTAACCTTTTCAAAATCACGCGCAACGGATCGTCCTGTATTTTTGAGCTCTTGTGCGATCTCCTCAGGGAGTATATTGAGAAGTAAGTTCTCTGATCGATCTTTCTCCAATTGTAATTTTGCTTTTGACTTTCGCACATAGCTAAGCCTGCTTCCCAAGGCCAATGCCAGTAATAAAACGAAAACTCCTGAAGCTACTAAGATATTTCGTTGATTCTCATTGGCGAGCACCTCTTCTTCATGTACAACATTTAATAGCCTGTCCTTTTCAACCTGAGCAATGCTATCGGTGGTGACCTGTTTCTGAAATTCCATTCGCAGAAGCTTTTTGGAAGTTTCTTCTACATTCAGAGAATCTTTTATGACGGAGAGCAATTCATGGTATTCCAAGGCCTTATTTCCATTACCAATGGCTTTATAAGCATCGTATAAGCATGTGCAACCTTCTTTCTGTTCTAATAGAGCATCGATGGTCTTGGCGAGTTTAAATCCCTTCTGACAGTAGGCTATTGCTTGCTGATAATCACCTGTTATTTTGTATATATTTCCAATATTATTTAGCGACATTGCAATACCCTGTTGGTCACCTATTTCTTCTTTTATCTTCAAACTTTGGGAATAGTAATCCAGTGCATTGGCATAATCACTTTGATTGCGATATATGTAGCCAAAGTTGTTTAGAACGGTAGCAACACCTTGTTGGTTGTCTATTTCTTCAAAAATCTTTACACTTCGTGAATAGAAATCCAAGGCTTTTATATAATCATCTTGAGCGCTATAAATTTCTCCGATATTGACAAGAGAAGTTGCAATTCCCTGTTGATCTTCTATTTCTTCTCTTATCTTTAAACTTTGTGAATAGTAATCCAATGCATTAGAGTAATCATCTTGGCTATAGTAAATATATCCGATATTGTTGAGAGCACTAGCAACCCCCTCTTGATCATCTATTTCTTCTCTTATTTTCAAACTTCGTACGAAATATCCAAGTGCTTCATTATAATTGTTCTTGTAGAGATAAATCAGGCCGGTGGCATTTAAGCAAGAGGCAACCCCTTCATCGTCTTCTGCTTCTTTAAAATTTTTTGAACCGTTCTGGTAATACACCAATGCTTCATTATAAATTCCGCGTAGGTGTAATGAAACTCCTTGAATATATAATCCCTGAGCATTGGCTCTTATATAATTTTGTTGTGTGGCAAAACCGTATAGAACCTCTGCTAGTATAAATGCACTGTCAGGTTTAGAAAACATATATCCATCCCAGATATATTGTTTAAATGCTGCAACCCTAATAGAGTCTGTTTGGGCTTGGTCTTGCCAAACATTATAAATAGAATCAAGATTGGTCTGTGCAGACAGGCCAAAGTTGAAGACAAGGAGAATTATTAGTAAAGACTTTTTCATACTTTGGTTATAGATTATTGCCTGCTCCATATTATTCTTCTCTTTTTCTCTAGCTGTTCCGAAAACGTTTATGATTAGTTGTGGTTGTCTAAAATACATAATTATGGTATATTAAGGAATCTATTAACTCGAAGAGTAAAAGACTTTATGAGAACCCCTCATCCCTTAACCTCCTCTTCAAGTAAGTCTACTATATGTTGATCACAAGAGCATTCTCAGTGTTGCATTGTGGCACTTTTTGCGTTATAATTTCAATAAGCTACTATGTGTCCACTTGAGATTTATCATCGCTAAAAGTGTGATATGCAGTAGTGGGTGAAGTGGCTGTAAGTGGCTATTTTACATAGTTGTGTTATAACTTGTTTAGAATTATACCTGCCTTGCCGGTTTACCCGCCGAAGAAGGGCAGGCAGGACTGCGCATAATGTGGAATAGCTTTGAATTTTAACTCAGTTCTTTGTTGTGTGTAGTTTTTTATCCGACATTCACATTGAACAAATAACCAACTAGAGCGGTCAGTCCCATTGCCACAGTTCCCCAGAATGTAATTCGGATAATTGCTATTCCAATACTTGAACCACCAGTTTTAGCTGCTAAAGCTCCTGAAATTATAAGAAAAACTAGTGCAAAACCGTAAAGTGAATATTCTAAACTCTTTAAAGGAAGAAAGAGCGTTACTAAAAAAGGAAGTAATCCTCCTACTGTAAATGCTGCACCAGAAGCAAATGCAGCTTGCAGAGGTTTAGCCTGACTAATTTCATTAATACCTAATTCGTCTCTAACATGTGCTCCTAGCGCATCGTGTTCCGTTAATTCTTTAGCTACTGTTATGGCAGTTTCTTTTTTCAGGCCTCTTTTTTCATAAATTCCCGCTAGTCTTTGTAACTCGATTTCGGGCATTTCATTCAGTTCTTGCCTTTCACGTTCGATGTCAGCTTTTTCAACATCTGTTTGCGAACTTACAGAAACATATTCTCCAGCTGCCATTGATAAAGCACCAGCAACTAGTC
>CAZPHF010000146.1:0-4613 GCA_964586115.1 uncultured Flavobacteriaceae bacterium
TATCAGAATCAAGTTTTTGTGACTGATAATGTTGAGGGAATTGTTCCTGATTTTCTTCAAATGTTGAGAGGGGTCATCGATTCTCCGGATATTCCATTGAATGTTTCAAGAAGTTATTTGCAAGCTGATGGCGCAGTAAAAAAAATAGCATCATATATCAGTAAAAAAGTGGCTGACAAATTGAGCTCTTTGTTTAAAAATGACAGAGAAGGTTTTGAAAAGAAATGGAACGACATCAAAATTGTTATTGAATATGGAATGTTGTCAGAGCCTAAATTCTTTGAGAAGGCTCAAAAGTTTGCTTTATTTCCAACAACAAAGGATGCTTATTTTACTTTTGAAGAATTGCAAGAGAAAACTAAGGCTGCACAAACTGACAAAGACGGTAACCTCGTGATTTTATATGCCAATGATAAGGATGCTCAGCACAGTTTTATCGTAGAGGCTGAAGCCAAAGGCTATGAGGTATTGTTATTGGATTCTCCGATTATTTCTCACCTGATTCAAAAACTGGAATCAGAAGGCGAAAAAGTAAAATTTGCTAGAGTAGATGCTGATGCAATAGACAAGTTGATTCAGAAGGATGAAAATCAGATTTCTAAGCTTTCAGACGAAGATCAAGAGAAGTTAAAGGGATATATTGAAGAGATTGTGCCTAAGGAAAAGTATTCAGTGCAGCTTGAGCCAATGGATTCTAAATCAAACCCATTTATCATTACCCAACCTGAGTTTATGAGAAGAATGAAGGAAATGCAACAGACCGGTGGTGGTGGAGGCATGATGGGAATGGGCGGATTTCCTGAAATGTATAACCTTGTGGTGAATACCAATAGTGATTTGATGCAAAAGATTCTTAAAGCAAAGGGTAAGAGAACTGAATATATCAGTCAGGCACTTGATTTGGCCAGGTTGTCTCAGAATTTGTTACAAGGAAAAGAAATGACGGATTTTATCAAACGTAGTTACGACTTGATGAATAATTAAACTCGATCATTTTCAATAAAACAAAACCATCCGTCAACTGACGGATGGTTTTTTTGTTGATACCAGTTGTGTTTTCTTGTTGTAAGATATCCGAGGCGATGGGAGTTGAGGGCTTCACGTCTGAAGGTTTTACTTGCGATCGCCTCAGTATTTTTAGATGACAATCAGATACAAAAAAAGAATCCGATTGAATAATTCAATCGGATTCTTTAATCTATCATTATATCAATGTATCATTATACCAATGTATCATTTAATCATTGTATCCATGAATCATTAATCAATAGGAAAATCAAAATAATTATTTGGGAAAGGCTCGTTATCTAAGGTAAAGTGCCACCATTCCATGTCATATGACTTCCATCCGTGCTTTTCCATTCTTCTTTTTAACAACATTCTAAGCGAGTGTTGATTTTTCGTAATTGATTCGGTATGGTTCGCACCAGAGACTTCATCAAAAAGATCATAAGGACTCCCCATGTTAAGAATTTGTTTCGTTTTTAAGGAAACAATGGTAAGATCAACCGTACTTCCTCTACTATGACCAGATTTTACTGAAATATATCCTTTTGAAAACAGATCGCCTTTATCGATATTCGGATAATACTGCATTTTCATGGTTGTATCAGTTTCATCTTCGGCCCATTTTACAAAATGATCAGTAGCTCGCTGCGGTCTGTAAGCATCGTAAATAAGCAAACCGAATCCAAGTCTTTCCAATTCGTCTTGAACCTTTTTGAGTGCATATGCTGCGTCCTTTGTAAGCAGGCATTTCGCCGAATTATATCCATCTATAGGTTTACCTACAAAATTGTTATCACCGTAATACCTTAAATCTGATCTTAGATTTGGCATTATTTCTTTTAAGTCGATAAAATCTTCTTTAGAAGGCGGATTGTCATTAGTTTTTTCATTTAAAGTTGAAAAACTAAGCAGCGCAAATACGACTATACTTTTTACAATTATATTCAGTTTCATTATTGCAATTGTTAAGAATGCTTGTTTAAAACGAACATTTAACATTTTTAGTATCTTCCCTTTAGAGTTTTTTAACATTTCAGTTGGCCTTAAACATAAGAGAGTGGTTTCTCGTACAAAAATTTACAGTGATCATCTTGGTAGATTTATCTAAAAGATTAAGATTTATGGCTTTAAGTTTATAAATAAGTTCCTTCAATTGTTCTGAACTAACCATATTAATTTGCAAGATGATAAAAAAACTATTAAAAAGCCTCCAACAGAGGTAGAAAAAGAAAGAAGGAGTGAATTTTTATTTAGTTTGAAGATATTGACCAACGCCCTGTTTGCATTGCTTTTATTCCAGACGTTTATGATACTTTCCAGGCCTGATGATCCTTTGCTTTAGTATTACACTTTGAATCAGATATTTAGCGTAAATACAGATAAATTATTAGTGCTATTAATAGGTATGATCCTTATTGTGATCTATTGGATACAAATCAATAAGCATTCTATGGAGTGAATAGCAGCGAATGATCAGGAGAACACTTCGTTCAAAATCTTAGCCAACCGTATTCCCGATTTTTGCAATTGAGATCTTACCAGGTCAAAATGATCGTAAGAATAGCGATAACTTAATTTTTCGTCCTGCTTTGCCGACTTGTATATTTTTTTTGCAAGAGCCTGTGATTCATAAGTCCAGTCAAGAACAGATCCTTTTGCAATACTTTCAATTTGCGCATTAGACAAATTCTTTGTGTTACCACTCAATTCAGTATATGACATATTATAAAATTCGATCATATCAGAATCCCATACCCTGTGGAGATTTGATTTTTTATAGTGCCAAAGAATTTTGATATCATTACCACCTTTGTCTTCCTTTCTCCCCACATGCAAGGGCTGGTGAAGGTCTCCAATGAGGTGAACCAAAAATTTTAGATAAAAGACTTTATCTTCTTTAGAAGCATTAGGGTCTTTAAGGATATTGGTGCAATGCTCTATGCCCATTACGATATCTCCATTTTTATCTTTGTCACTGTTTTCATATTTGGTGTCGAAGGGAAAATTGACATAATGCCAGGTATAGAATTTATCATACTGATCATCTGATTTGATATCATCTCCAAAAGTAGATACAATAGCCAGTCCTTGTCCCTGCAACAAATCTTCTATTTGTTTTTTGGCCTTTTTACTTAAATGTTTTTCAGCAATTTCACCAATGGTTCGATGTCCTGTGGACCCCCATACTGGGCCTGTGGCTGAAATATTTTGCTGGAAAATAAATGAAATAACAAGTGTGATGATGAGCTGTTTCATAGTGGATTTTAATTGTCCATAAAGGTATAAAAAAAAGAGGGTTTATATAAAATAAACCCTCTCATTACACAAATTTAATCTAATCAACGTATTAACGCTAAGAGAAAGATAAAATGGGACAAACTCTTAATTTTCATTCATCCTGAAGTTTGGATATGCATCCATTCCGTGTTCAAATCCATCCAAACCTTCAACTTCTTCTTTTTCAGAGACTCTTATGCCTACTGTTTTCTTGAGTGTAAATAGAATGATGAATGAAGAAAGGATACAAATAATAGCATAGGAAGCAATTCCTACAAATTGGCTGATCAATTGATCCATACCGGCTAAGTTTCCGAAAATACCGACGGCTAAAGTTCCCCACATTCCACAAATAAGGTGAACGGCAATTGCTCCAACAGGATCGTCAAGTTTAATTTTGTCAATAAATGCAACGGCGAATACAATAATTGCACCACCAATACTTCCAATTAATATAGCATCAGTAGGTGACATCTGATCAGCACCGGCTGTGATACTCACAAGACCCCCAAGAATACCGTTTAAGTACATGGTAAGGTCAAGGTTTTTATACATTGCAGTGGATACCAAGAAAGATACTACACCACCCGCTGCTGCTGCCAAACATGTGGTCACTAAGGTAAGAGAGGTTAATTCAGGGTCAGCAGAAAGTACAGAACCTCCGTTAAATCCAAACCATCCTAACCAAAGGATCAAAACACCTGCTGTTGCCAGTGGGATATTGTGACCAGGAATAGCCTGAGGCTTTCCATCTTTAAATTTCCCTATTCGAGCACCTAATAACCATACGGCAACTAAGGCGGCCCATCCTCCTACAGAATGTACCAAAGTAGATCCGGCAAAGTCATAGAAAGGTGTTGCTCTCATATCTAAAAATCCACCACCCCATTTCCATGATCCAGCTAATGGATAAATCAGACCCACATAGATGATCACAAAGATCATAAATGGAACAATTTTGATTCTTTCAGCAACTGCACCTGATACGATCGTAGCAGCAGTAGCGGCAAACATGCCTTGAAACAAAAAGTCAGTCCACCAAGTGTAGCCTCCATCCGCATAAGCGGCAGTCATACCACCTTCAGGCGCTGTAATACCAAAGCCTGCAAATCCGAAGAATCCTGAAGAGCCTTCAGCAAAGCCAGGGTACATCAAATTGAATCCAACCAGACAGTAAAGCAATAGCCCTACGGTAATGATAAAAATGTTTTTAAATAAAATATTAATGGTGTTCTTTTGTCTTGTTAATCCTATTTCAAGGAGAGCGAAGCCTAAGTGCATAAAGAAAACCAAGGCTGTACAGATCATCATCCATACATTATTTATAG
>CAZPHF010000147.1:0-4468 GCA_964586115.1 uncultured Flavobacteriaceae bacterium
CCATCAAGGCAATGAATTCGAACTGGGAAGGTTTCCGGATTTTCATCCGGCAAAAGTACGTCAAAATAATGATTCACTATATGATGTGATGACAACAAACTATTAATTCATTTTTTCATTGTTAAGTAAGTAGTATTATTTTTTAATAATTTTTTGATAATGAATTCTGTTATTCTTGAAATTAGTAATCCTAGTAAGATAGATGCCTCTAGATAAATTGTATAAATCTAAGGTAATTGTATTGGCGCTTTGACGAATCACTTTGTTGAAGACAAGTTTACCATCAAAAGTAAATATATCGATTTTAAAATCATCAAGATCTTCTTGACGCAGTGTAATTGTATTATTAAATGGAATGGGGTAGAGCCTCAATTCATTTAAATTTATGGGAGTAATATTCAAAGTACCAGTAAAATATTGTAAAGCCCTATTATAGGCTTCAACTCCAATTTTTTCACCAATAATACGACCTCTTATATCGTCAATTGGAGGATGAATGCCACCCCAAATTCGCGATAAACTGGTTTGATCAGACGCATCTCTATAGGTAGCCCATTGCAGCGTTAAATTTTCTGTAGGACCTTGTTCAAATACCAAAAAATCGTTCTGTTTAATATCAAATATGCCCATTCCACCAGGAAAGAATTCATTGCCTGTAAGCTCTGTTAAAACTTCGGCTGCTGCTCTGGAAAAAGTTGAATGACCAGAAATATAGCCCGCGAAAGGAGGTGTTACAAAAGTACCTCGTTGATATGGCCACCAATGGGTCCCCAAAATCCAATCAACGCCTGCCACATCTGATGATGGGTCATCAATAAAATCAGGGCCTTTCCATGCATATATTTTTATTTTCCCCACATTTTCATTATTTAAACCTGCAAGTTCATCACCTTCTTCAATAATTGCGGTGAGTCCATCAATTAAAGGTATTCCGTGTGGATGATAAGCAGGCAAGGACACATTCGTACTTTGTCCTTTGTCAGCCATATACCTTATAGCTGAAATTGGTCTTACATAATCATAATAACCTTTTATGCCCCAAGTATTTACGGCACAATCGTGCATAGCTCCTCCTAGCATTAAATAGGATTTGACATCCCATTCTAAATTACTTAGTATATTGCCTTCACCGCCTATTCTTTTTTCTAATAGTGGATGATCATTGACATAATTTAAGATTGTAAACCAATGTCCTGGTGGAGTTTCCGAATCCGGGCCATCTGCCCAAAACTCAGCTAAAACTCTTGCATAATCTGCACGTTTTACCAGTTGTGGGGTATAAGGTCTATTTGTAACAGGGTTTAAAGCATGACCTGTTCCGGAATCACCTCCATTTATGAAATCATAAAATGATTGATAACCCATAAGTGTATCTTCAAAATTTACAAGATTCACATTACCAATGGATCCAGGAGCTATATCAATCATAGTTGGATTATCCGGATCTAAATGTGAAGACCATGAGGCAACCAATGCGAAATTCCATTTATAGGCATCGTCAATGCCATTTCCATTAGAATTTTCTATGTAGAAGGGTGGACCGGGATCATTATAAACATAGCAATTAAAACCGTTATTTAATATAGTAAGGTCATCTTCTTTTAAACAAAAAGGTGTTACCTGACCCCATTCAGGGCTCAGAAAATCTGGTGTGTTAGTAGGAGAAATATTACCACTTTGATCTATAAATACATCAAAGGCGAGTGGTTGCCAATGATTAGGGTTTATATCGATATTTTCTGCATAAGTATCAAGTATTAAAGGTTCATTTACCGGTTGATAATACTTATTTTCATAGTTATCTTGTTCATTTGACCCATCTTGCATGCCAAAAGCGATTATTTCACTGGCTAAATAATTACCTAGTGCAGCGTAAGATGTTGTACTATAGTCTGTTGATGTAAAATTGGCATCATAGCCATAAGAAATAAAGAGGTCTAAAAATGCTTGTTTAGATGCTGTTGAACCAGGTGAATTAGCAAATCTATGATTTAACATCCTATACATAGCATAACTTAAAACTTCATGTATAGCTACCTCAATGTTAGCAGGTTGAGCAATTCCATTAAAAGTAGAAGTATAGGTTCCAAATTGTTTTCCCAACAAGACAGTTTCGGCCTCCTCATGAAATATAGCCCAAGCATCATACATAATCACAGAGCTATGAAATAGATTTCTGGCATGTGAAGTTGGTCTGGCAACATCATTACGGATTGCATCTAATAATTGTTCATTCCAATCTCTGGCTACAGAATGTTGGCCAAAGCTTATTATAACCGTAAATAAGTTGATAATAAGAAAAATTATTTTTTTTCTTGGATTCATGAATTCGTTAGAAAGTATAGTCACTTATTGTATTAACGAATACAATTCAAAAAAATTTTAGTGAGATCTGTTATCATTTATTCATACTATCTAGTAAGGTACAAATAGCATATTTAAAATACTTACTAAGTCTCAAAGTTTATGAATCCACTTTAATATCGTGGGGATGTATTTTGAATGTAAAGATTGCCAATATTTGAAGTCACTGTCTTCAACCATCATCATAGCATGATCAGCTCCTTTGAGTGCTATAAATTTTGTTTTTTTATTCTTTTTCCGTCCTATAACTTTCTTAATATCTGTAAGGCTAGTTGCAGGAATGATCTCATCTTTTGTACCTTCTATGATCAGCATAGGAGAAGTATTACCTTTAAAATAGGGAAGTGGTGAATAATTGAGTTTCTTATCAAATTCTACCTGATCTAGTTCAGGTATCCAGATATTATGAAACCATGTCTGGGATTTATTCTGCTCAATTTTAGCTTCAAGTGTATCTTTAGATAAATTAGTAGCGATATACTGAAATACAGCATCTTGTAATTCTGATGCCTTATCAATATTTTCTTCACCAATCTCTTTTATATTCCTGTTTTTCCAGTAGTTGAGGTCACTTTCCAAAAGGGTAGATGCAGGACAACTCACCACAATTCCAAAGGCAAGTGCAGGTTGTTTTTGAAGTATATAGGGTACTTTAGTAGCGCCTTGACTGCTTCCTTTGACACCTATATCAGCATATTCTATTTTTTCAGATTGGTGTAGAAACTCCAGGGCATGAAGGTCATCTTTACAAAGCTCAGGTATATCTGCTAACTGCCAGTTTCCGTCAGAAATACCAGTACCTCGTTTGTCTATATGAAAGCTGATATAACCAGCCTTTGCAAAAAGTAACGCCTCAGCTCTTGAGCCACTACGGTCTTGATCTCCTGAGGATGTGAGCAAGTAAATGGCTTTACCATTGTGCTTTTCAGGATAGTACAGTGTTCCGTAAAGCAACAAACCTTCTGAACGAAACCTGATATCTTTTGATTTTATAGTATTTGGAATTCTATTGGCTTCTTTATCAAGTGCTAAGTCATAAGATTTATCATCTACTGTTAAAGTACCATTCATATGAGGTTGACCAAATGGACTACAACTGATATCATATCTGTAATAATCACTTTGTAAGGCAAAGTGAATAGTATCTCCAGAAAGCTTGACATCGCCAGCAGGGATCCCAAAAGCATTTTGGCTCAAACTATTAAATTTGATGCGATACTGATTGTTTGTTTTTTCAAATTCAAATTCCAGATCAGTTTGAAAATTTCCATATTGGAAATTCCCAAAATACGTGACAATGGAATCAGGTACCTGAGAAAAGCCTAATTGAAAACAAAATATCAAAATAAGAATTAAAATACTCTTCATAGTCAAGTGTTATCTATATGACGTCATGTATTCATTTTTGTAACACATTTATTAAAGTTAGTAAAAATTTAATGAATCAGTAAACATCAATAGAATATATCACATAGACAATAGATAGGGCCGTATCAAAATATTCTATTTAACATAATATTAATTATAGAACATTTACAGTAATTCCCGTATAGCGCTGCCAAGCGATATTTAACATAATATCAGATATAATGCCTTTAGGCTTATATCGTCAGATATTATGTTAAAGGGAATTACGGCTAATAAACTTGTAGGTTTATTTGATAGCTATAATTCTATACTATGTAAAATATCCCAGTAAGTTCTGTTTTCATAAGAAACCTTATTACTTGGGTCATTAAAAATTCGTGTTTTTATTAATCGTATAATTTTAATATTCTGTACAATCCTTCAATATTTTTTAAATACACGATTCTTAAGAAACTTCACGTTTACAAATTTGTAGCTATAATTTGTCATTATGTAAAATTGCCGCTGCCTATGCGCTCGATTGCTTTTTATAAATTAAACTCTTACTGGCGTTTATTTCTAAACACAATTTTCAACCACTTAGCCAACGCCAAAAAAAGCTAACCTTTTGGGTATATTCAAAATTCTCGTATTCGAGGAAATCTTCGTTGTATTTTTTTTAGGACATTCTCGTTAACTTGCCATAAGAGTATAAAATTTAAGAAAAATAAATTTCTATACACTTGTTCTAATTTTG
>CAZPHF010000148.1:0-4448 GCA_964586115.1 uncultured Flavobacteriaceae bacterium
ATTGACCAAACCATTAAAAAAGTATTACAAACGGGCTATTGTAATCACATAGAACGCTTAATGGTATTGGGTAATTTTATGATGCTCTGTGAGTTTGACCCAGACGAAGTATACAGGTGGTTTATGGAGCTTTTTATTGATGCCTACGATTGGGTAATGGTAACCAATATATATGGAATGAGTCAATTTGCTGATGGTGGTCTAATGGCTTCAAAGCCATATATCAGTGGCAGTAACTATCTAATGAAAATGAGCAACTACAAAAAAGGGGAGTGGCAAGCTATTTGGGATGGTCTCTTTTGGCGATTTATGCATACGCATCGCGATTTCTTTTTATCAAATCCAAGATTAGGAATGCTCGTACGTATGTTTGATAAAATGCCTATTGAGAAACAGCAAAAGCATCTTGAGAATGGAGAGGTCTATCTGGCTAGTTTAGAGCACTAGTTATTTTGAAATATAACAATACAGTTTATAACAAACAAAAGCGTCCATAAAAAAGTTCGCAGCCAGTTTTTATGAACTAGTGCCTTTAGCATTGTTTCATTAGCTCTTCCTTTTGAAATAGTAGCATGTATAGGAACAAATTGCAAGAAAGTAGCTATCCATATAAGAAGAATAATTACAAAACTTATAACTGTAAAGAGATTAGTTTGCGAAATCAATTGATATATAGAAATGCCTAGTTGCCCAAGCATCAATGGCATGACAATAGCACTAAAACGAGAAGTATATTCTTTATGCCACTTTACTAGATTTTCAGCACTATAATAAAGAAAACCTGGATATACAATGCGCTGGATGATCCATATCAACACAACTAATCCAAAATCTAATAAAAGCCGAAGAATAGCTATAGACATTATAAATGTTTAGTGATTTTTGAGCTCATTGGTTTGGTGATTGAAAAATAATAATCAATTAGACGTCCTTTATCATCAACTAAATATTTTTGAAAATTCCATTTTACGCTAGAACTCTTTTTGCCGTTTAGCTCTTTAGAGGTGAGCCATTTATACAAAGGATGCTGCTTGTTTCCTTTTACATCTATCTTTTCAGTAAGTAAAAATTTGACACCAAAATTCAATTCACAAAATTCTTGAATTTGTGACGCATCTCCAGGCTCTTGATTACCAAATTGGTTACAAGGTGAACCAATCACAACGAGCTTGTCTTGATACTTATCACTCAAAGCTTGTAACGCTGCATATTGTTTTGTAAATCCGCATTCGGAAGCGACATTGACAAAAAGTATTTTCTTCCCTTCAAATTCTGCAAAAGAAATTGGTTTACCATCGATAGTATTGATAGCTATATCATAAATTGATTGTTTTTTTGTTTCAATAGATTTACTTGGTGCTAATTTGGCTTTATCAATTGTTTTCATAGCTATATATAATTTAACTTTGAAGCAAAGGTATTTATATTTTTGTTTATTTTTACAAGTTAATTGTTAAACAAAAATTAAAACTAGTAATGAGCCTAAAAGAATACCTTTCTATTTTTTAGTAAATAATATACTTATGAAGAAACAAGACTATAAAATACATATTATTGGGGCTGGAGTAAGCGGACTGATAGCCGCCAGAGTTTTAGAAGATAATGGCTATAATGCTGTTATTATCGAAGCGACAGATCGCGTTGGTGGAAGAGTAAAGACAGATATTGTAGATGGCTACCAATTGGACCATGGCTTTCAAGTACTCCTAACGTCCTATCCTGCGGCGAAAAAATATTTGGATTTTAAGCAATTGAACTTACAAAAATTTGTGCCTGGCGCTGCCATTTTTAGATCAGGTAAACAGACTATTATAGGAGATCCGATAAGAGATATATCATTGTTGGTTCCTTCGCTGTTCTCAGAAATAGGAACTTTTGGGGATAAGCTGCAGGTATTTAAGCTGAACAGGCGTTTAAAAAATAAAACCCTGACTGAAATATTTTCTGCTAAGGAGCAAACAACCTTATCCTATTTAGAGGATGTCGGTTTTTCTTCTGACATGATTGACCAATTTTTTAAACCATTTTTTAGTGGTATTTTTTTGGAAGCTGAACTGGAAACATCGAGCAGAATGTTTGAATTTGTATATAAAATGTTCGGAGAGGGGTATGCAGCCCTTCCTAAATCTGGAATAGAAGCCATTCCAAAGCAACTGGCAGGGAAATTAAACAATACTACTTTTAAATTTAATACTTCTGTGGCTGCCCTTAAAGACGGAGAAATAACACTTGATTCAGGTGAAAAACTTGACAGTGATTTTACGATTGTAGCAACAGAAGCCAGTTCACTAATTCAAAATTTAAGCAAGCAAGCCACGCAATGGAAATCTTGTGAGACCTTATATTTTGAGACAAACAACAGGGTCATTTCCAAGCCATTAATTGGGCTTGTACCAAATGCTGATGCCTTGATCAATAATATTTTTTATCATACAAGTTTAGACACTGCGCAATCAGCTAAACATCAGTTACTATCCGTAACAGTAGTAAAGCATCATAAGCTTTCTTCTGAGGCACTTATTGAGCAAGTTCAAAGAGAATTAAAAGAGCACTGTGGTATTGATTCATGTACATTTATAAAGCGGTACAACATTCCGATGGCTTTACCGAAGTTAACCAACTTACAATATCAAATGTTACCTTCTGAAACACGTTTAACCACCACTATTTTCCTTGCCGGAGATACCCAACTTAATGGTTCTCTTAATGCTGCAATGATTTCAGGCGAAAGAGCAGCACTTGGCGTGATTGAAACTTTGAATGGTGTTCAACAATAAGCTGGGTAAAGAGAATTTCTGGCAATCTTTTTTGGCAGTTTATGCTGGGCTCTAAACGCTGTGGATACTATACAATTCTGGAATTTCAGCATCCCAGTGATAGGTTTCTTTGATTCCAATTTTTAGGGCTTCACTGGCTTCTTTCTCCCCATGAACAATAAAGATGCGTTCTGGTTTTGATTGTAACTTACTCATCCAGTCGAGGAGTTCTGTATGATCAGCATGTGCTGAAAGACCTTCTATGATTTCTATTTGCATATTAAACGGAACCCACTTGCCATACGCTTTAAATCTTTTTTCGCCGTCAAGTAAGCTTCGCCCCCGAGTACCTTCTGCCTGATAGCCTACAAAGAGTAAAGTGTTATTGGAGTTATGGGCCTGTGCTTCCAGATAATTTAGGATCCTGCCTCCGGTAAGCATACCACTGCCTGCAATAACAATTTTAGGAGTATCGTCAGATTGTATTGCCATCGTTTCATGAAAACTGCTCACCACCCTAAAATTAGCACACATGTCATAACAAGCCTCATCATCTAGTCTGTGCCAGTCTCTTGTGCGGTGAAATAGTTCCAAAACATCTGCGCCCATAGGGCTATCCATGATCATCGGAACTTTAGGAATTTTATTTTCCTTAAGCAAACTACCTAATATCATCATCAGTAATTGAGCCCTTTCTACAGAAAAACTGGGGATAAACAAACTGCCACCTCTTTTGATCGTCTCCTTAACAATTTTTTCAATCACTGGAATCGCCTCTGCCTCCTCAGGATGAAACCTGCCACCATAGGTCGATTCGATAAACAAATAGTTGGCTTTTTTTGGTTTTAGAGGTGGGTATAAGAGCAAATCGTTTATTCTACCGATGTCGCCCGAAAAAACAAAACGTTTGCCCCATAAGTCTATTTCTATAAAAGTACCACCTAAAATATGACCATTATAGGAAAATCGCATACGTATACCTTCCAGCAGAGGAAGCCATTGCGCAGGAGGAATCCTTTTAAAATGAGTGAGGGTATTGTCAACATCATCAAGATTATATAAAGGTTGCGCGGGGTGATGCTTGGAATAACCCTCTTTGTTAGCACGTTTCGCTTCCTGCTCTTGAATTCTGGCACTATCCTTTAATATGATCGTGGCAATATCGATAGTAGGATGGCTACCATAAATAGGCCCCTTGAATCCTTGTTTTACCAATCGGGGTAAATAACCCGTGTGATCCAGGTGGCCATGGGTAAGCAATACGGCATCAATTTCTGAGGCATTTACAGATGGGTACTCCCAGTTTTTTAATCGTAATTCTTTTAGGCCTTGGAAGAGTCCGCAATCAACTAATATTTTGATACGTCCCCTTTCCAAGAGGTATTTTGATCCGGTCACAGTACCCGCAGCGCCTAGAAAATGAATATTTGTTTCTCCTTCCATAGTCCTCATTGTTTTGAAAGAAATTTACCCTATCTAATTTAGGCTTTTTTTTGATGCAAGAATTTAAAAATTTAAGAATGCTACAATGCTACAATGAAATAATGAAATAATGAAACAATGAAACAATGGGACAATGGGACAATGGATTTGGTATTTTTTTAAAAAGTTGTGTCAGTAAATAATTTATTTTAAAACTTAGTCCTTAGTCCTTAGTCCTTAACCCTTAACACTTAAAACCTACCCATTAAA
>CAZPHF010000149.1:0-4443 GCA_964586115.1 uncultured Flavobacteriaceae bacterium
GGAAGAAAAATAATTGTAGAACTTGTTATTGTTACAATAACGATTAAACATAAATAAAATGACTAAAATAACAGCTGCTGAAGTTAATAACTTGAGAAAAACCACTGGTGCTGGAATGATGGACTGTAAAAAAGCCCTAGTTGAAGCAGAAGGTAATTTTGATTTAGCTATTGAAATTTTGCGTAAACAAGGTCAAAAAGTTGCTGCAAAAAGAGCCGACAGAGATTCTACTGAAGGTGCTGCAATAGCTATCGTGAACGAAGACCACACAGAAGGTGCCGTAATCGTATTAGGTTGTGAGACTGATTTCGTTGGCAAAAACGAATCATTTGTAAATCTTGCGAAAGAATTGGCTGTAAGAGCCCTTAAGAGCTCAACAAAAGAAGAATTGATGAATGCTGATTTTGGCGGAATCACTGTACAGGAAAAATTGATAGAGCAAACAGGAGTAATTGGTGAAAAGATTGAGCTTTCTGCTTTTGAAAAAATTTCCGCTCCTTATGTAGGATCATATATTCACTCTGGAAAGATAGCCACTATTGTTGGTTTGTCTGCTAAAGTTGAAGGTGCTGAAGAAGTTGCCAAAGACGTTGCTATGCAAGCTGCGGCAATGAACCCAATTGCACTTAACGAAAATGGTGTTGACCAATCAGTGATTGACAAAGAAATTGAGATTGCAAAAGATCAATTACGTCAGGAAGGTAAGCCAGAAGCTATGCTTGACAAAATTGCTGAAGGGAAGATCAGACGTTTTTTCAAAGACAATACGTTGGTTAACCAGGATTTCATCAAAGACAATAAAATGAGTGTTGCTAAATATGTGAAGTCTATTGGTGATATAGAAGTTGTAGATTTTAAAAGAGTTGCCCTAGGTTAGTCTTTTAATTTCTTAAAAATATGAAACCCTGAGTGATCTCGGGGTTTTTTTATGCTCTTTTTCTACTGTACTAAGAATTTTTCTAAACGACTTCATGGCTGCAAGATTTGTACTAATTGAGCTTTTTCATGACTAAATCGATTCATTTTGTGGTCTGCTTACAACTAGCGACTCTGATGTAATTTAAAATCAACCACTACTGCCCTTCACACAGTGAAGATAGATGCTTATTTTATCTCCGAAACTTGAATTTTTCATAGCTATAATTTATTATATTTGTACATCTCACAACGAAATCTATGAAATATAAAAGAATTCTTCTAAAGTTAAGCGGCGAAGCCTTGATGGGCGATCGAAACTATGGTATTGATCCTAACAGACTTGCCGAATATGCGATGGAAATCAAAAAAATTATTGAAAAAGGCATTGAGGTGGCTATCGTCATTGGAGGTGGAAATATCTTTCGAGGACTAGCAGGAGCAAGTAATGGAATGGATAGAGTTCAGGGTGATTATATGGGAATGCTAGCTACTATTATCAATGGTCTTGCTTTACAAAGTGCACTTGAAGAATCGGACATACAAACGAGGCTACTCACTTCCATTGAGATGAAGCAAATAGCGGAGCCGTTTATCAAACGGAGAGCGGTAAGGCACCTTGAAAAGGGACGCGTGGTCATCTTTGGAGGTGGTACGGGTAATCCTTATTTTACAACTGATACGGCAGCAGTTCTTAGAGCTATTGAGATCAATGCAGATGTCATTATTAAGGGAACAAGGGTTGATGGAATCTATACTTCGGATCCGGAGAAAGATCCTACAGCAATTAAATTTGAAAATATTACCTTTAAGGATGTCATGAGCAAAGACCTTAAGGTAATGGATATGACAGCATTTACCTTAAGTGAGGAAAATGACCTTCCTATTATCGTGTTTGACATGAATAAAAAAGGAAATTTAATGAAGGTTATTTCAGGTGAAAATGTTGGGACATTAGTTAATTCATAAACCTTTATTATCATGAATGAAGAAGTTCAATTTATAATAGATTCTACCAAGGAAAGCATGGACAGTGCTATCCATCATCTTGAAGCAGAATTTGTCAACATTAGAGCTGGAAAAGCAACACCTTCAATGCTCAACGGAGTAAAAGTTGAGTACTATGGAACCTTAACTCCTTTGAGTCAGGTAGCCAACGTGAATACCATGGATGCACATACGATCACGGTTCAACCCTGGGAAAAACAACTTATTCCTGAGATCGAAAAAGGAATTTTAACAGCCAATCTCGGGTTTAATCCAATGAACAACGGGGAGAGTATTATTATCAATGTTCCTATTCTAACCGAAGAAAGAAGAAGAGAGTTGGCAAAACATGCCAAGTCTGAGGGTGAAAAAGCCAAGGTAAGCATTAGAAATGATCGAAAAGATGCTAATCATGAGTTAAAAAAACTTGATATCTCCGAAGACCTCCTTGCTAATACTGAAGCAGATGTACAGACCTTGACGGATAAATACATCACAAATGTAGACGCGCTTTACCTCATTAAAGAGAAAGAAATTATGACCATTTGATGCTATTCTCAATTATCTGCTTTTTGATTTAGCCACTACTTCAAAATATTCATGATAATGTTGAATGCTCTTATGCCCTATAGTGCAAAATAATCTGATTTATGAATTTTTGGCAAGTAGTTTCACGGTTTATCCTAAAACAAAGGATTTTTATCCTTATTGTTTTGGCCGCTGTAACTATATTTCTTGGGTCCAAAATAGAGAACATCAAATTTTCTCATTCAGAAGCAAACCTCTTGCCAAGAGACCATGAGGAGAATATCAAATATGATCATTTTCTAGAAATCTTTGGAGAAGAAGGGAATATGATCATTATCGCTATTCAAGATTCCAGTCTATTCAAGGTTGACAACTTTAATAAATGGAATGAATTTTCTCATAAACTTGATTCCTTTCCTGAAGTGGATTTTTCAATTTCCGTGGGAGATATTCAGAAATTAAAGAAGGACAAAAAGAATCAAAAATTCTATGTTGAGCCGCTTTATGAGGGTGAACTCACTACCGATAAGGAAGTCCTGGACATTAGAGATGAATTATTTGATAACCTGCCGTTTTTTGACAATATACTTTTTAATAAGAAAACAGGAACGGTTCAAACGGCCATTTATCTGGATAAAGCCATAGTCAATACCAAAAAGAGAGAGCGTTTTGTTTTTGATGTACTGAATCCAATGGTAGAAGCTTTTGAAAAAGAAACTGGTATGGATGTAAGGGTATCCGGTATGCCTTTTATCCGCACCATGAATGCCCAAAATATAATTGATGAGATCGGATTGTTTGTAGGCCTTGCCTTGTTTATTACCTCACTTATCTTCTGGTTGTTCTTCAGGTCTTACAGGGCGACTTTTATCACCATGACCGTTGTAAGTATTGGGGTGGTTTGGGCCCTCGGATTTATTGGCTGGTTCGAATATGAAATATCTGTTTTGATGGCTTTAATACCTCCCTTGATCATTGTGATTGGAGTTCCAAACGCTATTTTCCTGATCAATAAATACCAGCAGGAAGTAAAAAAACATGGTAATCAAGCCAAATCTCTTCAGCGAGTAATCTCAAAGATTGGCAATGCTACTTTGATGACCAATATCACAACAGCTTCAGGGTTTGCCACCTTTATTTTTACCAACAGTCAGTTGCTCAATGAATTTGGTATTATTGCTTCTATAAATATCCTGGCTATTTTCATACTGTCTTTACTGATCATTCCGATCATTTACAGTTTTATGCATAAGCCTAAAGACAAGCACCTTGAGCACCTGGAAAGAAAATGGATAGATGCTATTGTGAACTGGATGGAAGACACGGTGAGACATCACAGAATAGGCATCTATATTTCAACTGTCTGTATCATCGTAATAAGTATTATTGGTGTTTATATGATACGCGTTTCAGGAAGTCTAATAGAAGACATGCCTAAAGGAAAACAATTTTATAAAGATATTGTCTTTTTTGAGCAGGAATTCGGAGGCATCATGCCCCTGGAAATTTTGATTGACACCAAACGTAAAAAAGGTGTTATGAATCTTTCCACCATGAAAAAAATGAATAAACTGGATGAAGAAATTGATGAGATTCCCGAATTGTCTAAGTCTATTTCTGTGCTTAACATGGTGAAATATTCTAAACAAGCCTTTTACAATGGTAATCCCAAATATTACCAGCTTCCAACCGAACAAGAAAAAAACTTTATACTTGCTTATACCAAAAATTCAGACGCTACCTCAAATCAACTTAAGAATTTTGTTGATTCTACGGGTCAATATGCCAGAATTACCACTTTTATGAAAGATATTGGCACGGATAAAATGGAAAATATAGAACGACGTATTCAGAACAAGATTGATCAGGTATTTCCCAGTGACCGATTTGAAGTGTCTCTTACCGGAAAAGCACTTGTGTTTTTGAAAGGCACTAATTATTTGGTCAAAAATCTCGTGATCTCTTTGTCTTTAGCTATTTTTCTCATTTCACTTTTTATGGCTTGGATGTTCA
>CAZPHF010000150.1:0-4436 GCA_964586115.1 uncultured Flavobacteriaceae bacterium
CAGTAACCTCTTGAGCCGTAATCAAGTGCGCTATTCAGTTGCGCCACGAGGCCTTATTGATTAGGGCTGCAAATATATTTCTTTTTTAGAGAATAGAAAAAAATATAAATAAAAAATTAAATACCCATTTGCTCTTTAAAAGCTTGTAGAATTGGGAGTGCATTTTTGCGGTCTTCTTCAAAGATAAAGAGTTGAACCTGAGAAGGAGAGCCTCCATAAAATCCGGCTCTTATACCTGATTGAAAATTGTTCTTAACCATTGAAGGTATTTCCTTGTCGTTAAGGTCAATCTGTAATCGCTGTATTTCAATTAATGACCCGGTAAATAAATTGATGTGTTTTGATTGATCGTCCATAACAAAGTGTTTTCTTAAAGGTACAAAAAATCAAACATTAATTTACTAAATTTTTACATCATTCAATCATTAACTAAAGGCTGTTCTTGGTTACATAATAACGCCAACCAATCAATGCCATTTGCCATTTTTTAGCTTTACCCATATCTACTTCCCGTTTACCTAAACTGGGCAGCACAGTTTTGTTGACTTTGGCCAAAATCTTGAATACTTGTTTTTTCATAACCACAAAAATAAAAAATCGCCTCGAATAAGGCGATTTTTTACAATTTAGTTTCTTTGGAGTTTACTTTTTAGTTTTGATGACCACCACACCATTCTTGGCTTTTTCGCCATACTTTTCAATAGCCTTGTCACCTTTGTAAACATTTACCGTTTCAATATTTTTAGAGTCGATGTCTTCTAAACTACTTCCTTCAACTTCTTTACCATCAACGATCATGAGTGGTTTTTCATCACCTTCGCTAATAAAAAGCAATTTATCATGTCCTTTATGTACATCACCTGATCCATTTATGATCACCTCAACATTATCTCCATCTTTATGTATTTTCTTGATGAAAACCTGTTTTTCACCATCATATTCTTCAATGATCTCGATCGTTCTAAGTTTGGTACTGTCTCCTGATTCTGAGATCCAGACATTTTCAGAATGAGGCCCACGTTTTTCTTCAATCACTTTTACGCCATTGACCACTTTTACATGCGTTTCATCTCCGTCATCTGAGATGAAAACATAACTGTCTGTATCTGATGATGACTGTGATCCGTCACTAGTAACAATCACCTTTTTGTGTATTTTATCACCTTCTGAACTGAAAAACACATTATGATCTTCCATGCCTTCGAGATTGCCCACGGCAAGAGCACCTTTGTCATCAAATTTAATGCTGATCGACTTTATTGGAGCAGTGCCCATTTGCTGGAGCTGGGTTTTGTTATTCTGTTTGTTTGATAGTGAAACCTGAATACTAATGATCTCATTCTTGTCGTTATATTTTAATTTTTTGTATTGAAGGCTGATGCCTTTTTTCAATAATGAGGCTTTTAGCTTTTCAAGATCACTTTTCTGAAAATCTTTTGTAATCACTTCAATGTTAAGTTCTTGGTGTATTTCAATTGTTTCAACCGTTTTTTGTTGGGCGATGATCTTGGTATTGAAAGTGAATACAAAAATGATAAGGGCAGGTATGATAAACATGAATTTGAAGTACATCATGTTGTCAGATTTGTTTTTGTGTAACATATTGATTCTTTTTTTTATTAATGAGTTATAGAAATTGCTTGTTAAGGCTAATGAATAATTTGGTGTAACTGTTTTTAACAATAAATATTGATAAGACTCTTTGGTATTTAAGTCTTGTTGTGCCCCTTGGTCAGCAATGAATTCCAGATTTTTTTGAATTTCTCTATGGTATAGCCAAGCCAGTGGGTTAAACCAGTTGAATATGATCAATAATTGAGAAAGCAGAATATCAAGGCTGTGGTATTGAGAAGCGTGTACTTTTTCATGTTCAATGATTTGGTTTAATTCTTGTTGGTTGAATCCGTTTTTCGGATAAATGATATAGTTGAAGAAGGAAAAAGGACTTGTTGATTCACTAGCCTCAATAAAAACAAAACCATTATGATACTTTTTGGGATACTTTAGGATAAAGCGAATTAACGACCCTAGTTGCAACAGGAATCTGATTCCGAAGAACAGGACGCCTAAACTGTAAATTCCGAGAAGAAAGGAAGTAAGGCTAATATTGAATGCTTTGTCAGCATTGCCCGTCTCAGTTATGGCACCGATCGCTTGTTCAACATAAAAACCCTCTACCGTAATATATTCAGGGATGATTATAAACGGAAGGGCAAGTGCTGTGATAATGCCTAAAAGAAAATAGAACCTGATGCTGTTGAAAAAAGTTTCTTTTTCCAGGAAGAGTTTGTAAAAGATAAAGAACAAACTAAGAATAGCCGAGAATTTGATAAAGTATTCCATAGTGCTTAAGATTGATTTTTTTGATTCTTTTCAATGATTGAAATAATCTCTTTTAATTCACTAACACTGATCTTTTCTTCTTTGGCGA
This sequence comes from uncultured Flavobacteriaceae bacterium, assembly GCA_964586115.1. Classification (GTDB taxonomy): domain Bacteria; phylum Bacteroidota; class Bacteroidia; order Flavobacteriales; family Flavobacteriaceae; genus Lutimonas. The sequence continues at coordinate 2,432 of CAZPHF010000150.1, forward strand.
AAAAGGAAACGACATTTTTATAGGAGTCTTCAAAATAATTTTGAATCGTTTTCTGCATAAAGGTTTTTTTATACGCTTCTTTGCTGATGGCCGGATAGTATTGATGTGATTTTCCAAAGGCATTATATTTGATGAACCCTTTTTCTTCCATATTCCGTACCACGGTTGAAATGGTATTGTAATGGGGTTTAGGACTGGGTAATTCGGCAACAATTTCCTTGACAAAGGCCTCCTTTAGTTTCCATAAGACCCTCATGATCTCTTCTTCCTTATTGGTGAGTTTCTCCATATTGATTTTAATTCTGAGTCAAATGTAAACTAATAATATAGTTGTATAACTAAAAAAGTAGTTATTTAACAAAAAATTAATAAAATGAAATGAGAATCCTGCCTGCCGCAGGCAGGTGAGGAGTGATATTGGAGAAACGGAAACAATGTTGTCGGAAGAATTACTGATATTTATGGAATGGACAAGGCATCTTTAAACTTTTAAACCTGAATAAATTTGTATTCAGCAACTCATTTCTAAGTTATATATTTGTACAAAGTGCCTATATGAATTACTTATATATAGTGAGTGGGTTTGTCATTCTGATTCTTGGCGGTAGCTGGCTGCTTAAGGCGGCAGTATCAATGTCGATGAGATTGAAAATCCCAAAAATAGTCATAGGAATGACAGTGGTTTCTTTTGCCACTTCCATGCCTGAGTTGATCGTTAGTTTAAAAGCGGCGCTCAATGGCCATGCAGATATAGCACTAGGCAACGTTATAGGCTCAAATATTGCCAATTTAGGCTTTGTCCTGGCCATAGTGATCATGGTAAGCACTATCAAAGTGGAAAAAAGTTTTTACGTCACTGATTGGCCAGTTATGATGCTGGCTTCCGTAATGCTGTATTTTTTTCTGGCTTTTGACGGAGAATTGCAAAGATGGGAAGGCGCGGTCCTTTTCTCAACCCTGATTCTAATTTTGATTTATTTGTTCAAATATCAAAAAGTAGCTGTTATTGACGAAGTGCCCGAAGATAATGTTGAATATCCTCTTGGAAAATCTCTGCTATTTTTATTAGTGGGAGGTATAGGACTATGGGGCGGTTCCGAATTACTGATCGAAGGATCTGTAAATATAGCTACTGAGTTTGGTGTTAGCAAAAGAGTCATTGGTATAACAATTATTTCTGTTGGGACCAGTATTCCAGAACTGGCAGCATCTTTGGTGGCGATATCTCGAAACGAAAAGGCTATTTCTCTTGGGAATCTATTAGGGTCAAATATGTTTAATATCTTGGCTGTGCTGGGAATTACTTCAATGGTGACGCCAATTACAGCTGAGGATCCCGGTTTGATCGACTTTGACCTCATTTGGATGCTTGTTGTATCTCTGAGTATCTTTCCTCTGGTCTTTACGCCGGGAAGAATGAGATTATCCTGGGGAGAAGGTTTAATACTCTTGGGATCTTACGTTGTTTTTATCAGTATAGTGATATAAAAAAATGCCCCCTTAAAAAAGAAAGCATTTTAATTATAAACCAATTATAAAATTATTATTCAATAAATTAAATCTTAGCAGATTTAACCGTTTGGATAATTCTACCTGCAATCTTATAAGGATCACCATTTGAAGAAGGTCTACGATCTTCTAACCAACCTTTCCAACCGTTTTCTACAGTAATGATAGGAATACGAATTGAAGCACCTCTATCAGAGACTCCATAGCTAAAGTCAGAAACATGAGCAGTTTCATGAAGACCAGTTAGTCTTTCATCATTATAGGCTCCATATACGCCGATATGTTCATCAGTTACAGGTCTAAAAGCTTCACAAATTTTCTCATACGTTTCTTGAGAACCACAAGTTCTTAAAGTAGTATTAGAGAAATTGGCATGCATACCAGAACCATTCCAGTCACCTTTTACAGGCTTAGGGTGTAATTCAACATAGTATCCGTAATTTTCAGTTAATCTGTTTAATAAATAACGTGCAATCCAGATTTCATCTCCTGCTTT
>CAZPHF010000151.1:0-4347 GCA_964586115.1 uncultured Flavobacteriaceae bacterium
CGATGCTCTTTACGGCGATTCCGATGTGTTCAATGTGACTGATATTCATTTTTTGTAATTTTTGTTAATCGTTCTTGAAATACCATGCAAAATTATTGATAAGATAGACTTCAAAACATGACTAATGTCATCACCTGTTTAGAGGTCATGACATGTTTCTAAATTTTTAAATCAGAATGAGGTTTATTTCTAATTATTTGAATGATTGACCGCAAATTAGCGAATTATTCTGAAAAGATTCTTGTTTTCATTAGATATTTCGCAAGCTGCTATTTTGATCTTTTACAGTGATTTAGATCATTTTTTGACAAGCGTTGTGACAAGGAATTAAAGTAGTTTGGATCTACTGATCATGCGCTCGAATTATTTTTTTGATCAAAGCAATTTGGCCCAAATGATAGTGAAAATGTTCAATAATACCTTGAAAATTTCGGTAATAAGTACCATATTTTTTATCAATCATGATACTCCATAGCTCCTGATCAGTCATTTTTTCAATCAGTTTTGCAAATTCTTCGCCTTCTTTCCAGGTTTTAGCCATCAAAAGATCCCAGTCTTTTTGAGAATTGATAGGAGAAAGGTCAAAACTGTATTGATCTCTGGCTTCTAATGGCCCTTTCTGCAAAACTTTTAAAACTGCATTGACATAATAATTGATATGAAAAACGAGCTCTGCGATTGTGTTGAGATGATGGACTTGAATTGTGGCCTCCTTCCAGCTAAGATCTGAAAGTAAAGACTTTAAAGAAACATCGGTCCAGTTCTCGCCAAAATGTACCTCTCTAATATGTCTTGCAATTTCAGCTGATAAATTCATCGTATAAAAGTTTAATCAATAGGATATAGATAGTCAAAGAATGTTGCTATTTTGGAATAGTAATTTCCTCAGCTACAGACCAGTCATAAAAACGTTCTATCCAGTTATCAGAAGGCAAACCTTGTTTTTTCATGCCAAAACCATGACCTCCTTTGGAATACATATGTAGTGCTACATTTAACTCTTCTCTAGACCAGGAATTATAAAGTTCGATAGATCCGGGCGCGAAACCCAATGAGTCATCTGAAGCACAAATCAACAGCATTGGCGGGGCTTCTTTTTTAGGTATTTGCATGGGTATGGCGTCGGTCCATGCATAGACGGGCACAAGAAAATCAGGTCGATTTTTTTTATTATAATGATAGGCAACCCCCATGGTTACAGCTCCACCGGCTGAAAATCCCATAAAGCCAATTTTATTTTCATCTATACCCAAGTCCTGAGCATGTTGTCGTGTGTAAGAAATAGCCTCTAATCCGTCGGCTATAGAATATGGGATCATCTTAGCCACCTCTCGTTGAAGTTCTTCTGAGTCTTTGTCAAAATTTTCAGAAAATTCGACTGTCCCGTCTTCCCTAGTAGGGACTAATCTGTATTTTAATAATAGCGCCGTGATTCCTTTGTCATTTAGCCGTTTAGCAACTTCTCTACCTTCATTTTCAATACTTAAGGCATAGAATCCTCCTCCTGGAGCTATAATTACGGAAGTGCCTGTGTTTAGACTTGGTTTTGGTTTATAAATTTGAAGTGTGGGGATGGAGACATTTGTAACAACCATGGCACCCCATTGTTCGGAAAAATATACTTTTTCATTCCCTTCCCAGGTCAAATGATCAACTTTCTCAAATGGAAGTTTTATTATTTCTTGAGCTGTTATTGATACACAAAAATTAAACAGAAAAATAAAGGTGATAATGTTTTTCATCTCTATATAATTAGATAACATAAAGATGCAAAAAATTATCCATGGGCGAAACCCATTAGTAAAAAAGTCGGACTAAGTAAAAAGGTTAATTAAGTAATTTTTCAGAATTAGTTGATCCGAAACCGATCACCTGGTCATATCGATCACCAAATTTTCTGTAATACACGATGACGGTGTATTCATTTTCAGTTTGGTAAAAGGAGCCTTCCACTTTGTAAGGATTCATTCTGAAGTCCTTGTTTACAGCAACATAGGTGTAGTTGTAAAAACCTTGCTTAAACAATATGGAGGCTTCATACAGGCCAGTATCTTTGTTATAGGACATTTTATTCTCAGGAGTAATCTGCCAGTCATTATAATTCCCATAAATATAGATATCATCCTGGTCAAAGTTTTCATCATACTTCAAGCTAAAATGCACAAAGGAATAATCCCCTTCAAGAGAAACATCGTCAGCATCAAGGGTTCTTAAGACGAAGTTCCCATTTACATCCGGGTAGAAAGAATAAGGCCTACTTCCCCGTGCCTCATTCGTGTAGAGATAGGTGTTGAAAATATTGTCTAAACGGGTTTTGAATATATTATTGGTGGCATTCCTGATCTCCTTGGTGTCAAAATACAGGTATTCATTACCGGCCCAATACGATATGCCATCAACATAGTTATACCATAGTTGAGTACCTCTGGTGTATTTTGGTTTGAGGTTCTTTATCACAGAATTCCAGTCGTTGTTTTGGTAGACATCAACTTGAATCTCCCGGTAAGGATCGTTCAATAATAAGTTAGGATGATTGATCTGGAATTGGATACTGTGCTGTTCATTTATTTTTGAAGGGTCAGTGCTTCTATGCGCGGTTACCGCAACATTCACTTTGGTTTGATACATGATGAATCTTCTTGTAAACATGACATTGCCATAATCGTCCAAAATACTAATCAGATAGTTTCCACTTATTTTGATTCTGTTGTTGTTATTAGGAATTTCAAGTTCGTAATGCGTATAGTACTGCAGCGTGTTAAAGGAATTTTGGTAGTCTCGGAACCTATCAGTGGCATACCCAGTCATAAATTCTGTGGAAGATAAATTGGATACCTGCCAATTGTAGTCACAATGCTCGATCTTATATGAATAGATTCTTTGCTCGGCGTTGATGTCGTCAAAAGTAAGTCTGAGTTTTTCACCTAATTTAACAATAGGTGCGTAGACTTCAGGATCTAAGGGTTTAAATTCAATGGTTTTGATATGTAAAGGTGGTGGGATGATATTATTCTGTTGCGCTTTTAATTGAAAGAAACAACATACAATCGCTCCAAATAGGAAGAATTTTTTAAAGTAGTTAGAATCTATATGCATCTGTTTTGTAGTATGTTGTGTAATGATTGATTTGTTTTTTACTGAGATAGGTGAACAAAAAACGATTCATTTATTCAACCTAAATAAATGTTAACTAAATGCTAATCTATAAAATATTAATTATTAAATTTGCACTCGATTAAGAAACAATTGATTTTTCCTTTTTTGCTAATGCAAAACAAAGTAAAATATAATTAATTAAGCAAAGTATGTCTACAGACATTAAAATTAAAAAAGGCTTGAATATCAAGCTTAAAGGAGTAGCCAATCAAGAAATATCTACGGCGAATCGCTCAAAAACTTTTGCTATTGATCCATCAAATTTTCACGGAATACTACCGAAACTAGCTGTAAAAGAGGGTGATAAGGTTAAGGTGGGAGATACGGTCTATTATGCGAAGAACAATGAGCAGATGAAGTTTGTTTCTCCGGTTAGTGGAGTGATTAAAGAAGTCGTTCGCGGTGCAAAGCGCAAGATATTATCGGTTAAAATTACGGCTGATCAAAAAGATTCCTATGTTGATTTTGGAGTTAAAACACCAAGTAAATTAGCAGGACCTCAGGTAAAAGAATCTTTACTAGAAAGTGGCTGCTGGCCCATGATCAAACAGCGTCCTTATGATGTTGTTGCAAGTCCTGCAGATACTCCAAAAGCGATTTTTATCTCCGCATATGCTACTGCTCCTTTGACGGCCTCTTACAAGGTTGTATTAGAAGGGAAAGAAAAGGAATTTCAAGCAGGTATTGACGCCTTGAGTAAATTAACTGAAGGGAAAGTTCACTTATCTGCAGGTGCTTCTGATACCTATTTTGACCAGATAACTGGGATTGTTCTTCATAAAGTAACTGGAAAGCATCCGGCTGGTAATGTAGGTGTTCAAATTGCATGGATAGATCCGATCAATTCTGGAGACCGTGTTTGGGTGGTAAATCCTCAGGACGTTGTCGCAATAGGAAGTATGTTTCTAACAGGAAAATATGATCCAACCAGAATCATTGCCCTAGCTGGAAGTCAGGTTGAAGGTCCGCAGTATTATTCAGTAATTCAGGGGACTCAGATGAGTGATCTTGTCGCTGGAAAATTGAAATCTGGAAAAAGCAGAATGATCAGTGGAAACCCATTGACAGGTTCGGCGGTAGGTAATAAAGATTCACTAGGTTTTTATGATGATACAGTTAGCGTTATCCCGGAAGGAGATCATCATGAGTTTTTTGGATGGATGCCGTTTATAGGAAATCACAAGTTCAGTA
>CAZPHF010000152.1:0-4255 GCA_964586115.1 uncultured Flavobacteriaceae bacterium
CCAATCCCATTCTATAGGCACCAACCAATTGTTTATTGGCATCATCCCAGAGAAACAGATGTTTATAAAACTGATCAAATTTATCAAGATCCAATGATTTATTAGTGCCTTCTCCCACCTCTCTAAAAGTTACCTCTCTTAAACGGCCTATCTCTCTTAAGATATTCGGTATGTGATTGCTATCTGCCAAATAAATCCTATATGACTTACTTGTCAAAATTAAAGAATCATTTTCGTCTAGGACCTTGAGTTCCTCCTTCATCAAATCAGGGTTCACGGCATCGATAATTGCTTCAGCTGATTTAGGGATCTTAAAATTATTTGTATTGATATAAGAACTGTTTTTCTCAAATGGATGAGCCAATATATAAGTCTTCTTCCTCAAATATTGATGAAAATCTTCAAGGCTTTTAAATTCATCTTGTTCTTTTACAGATATGGGTTTCCCAATTCTTACCTTGATAACTCTGTTCTTTTGACTAAGTAATTCAGAAGGCAATTTGGCCGTTCTTAAGGTTGGATTCAACCTGGATAAAAAATAAAATAAATTACTGTTTTTGGCATGAAAATAAATCGGGATGACCGGAACATTTGCCTTTTTTATGATCTTGATGGCTCCTTCTTCCCAGGGTTTATCCAACACAAGTTTCCCATCTTTAAACGTAGAGACTTCTCCTGCCGGAAAAATCCCTAAAGGGTAGCCTTGACTCAAATGAAGCAAGGCATTTTTTATTCCTGTAATACTCGATTTGGCATCTTTATGGTGCTCAAAAGGATTCACAGGCATCACGTATTTTTTTAAAGGAACTATACGATGCAAAAGAAAATTTGCAATAATCTTATAATCGGGTCTTTTCTCTAACAATAGTTTTAGCAAGAGTATCCCGTCTATTCCACCGAGCGGATGATTTGACACCGTTATAAACGCTCCTACTTTTGGAATTCTGGCCAGATCATCATCAGGTATTTCAAAATCGATCTGAAAATCACCAAGTATCGCGTCAAGAAAAGCTATGTCTTCCTTGTCCTTGTTCTTTTCATAGATCCTGTTGAGTTTTGAGATCCTTAAGGTCTTTAAAAGCATCCATCCAAAAAAAGTACCTATCCACCCGAGTTTATCAAGCTTGATGACCTTTGCTATTTCCTTTGAATTGACCAGACTCATCTGTTCATTTTGCTTTTACAATTATTTGAAGAGTTTCTCTGCTCCTTTGTTTAAGTAATACTTCCTTACCACTTTCCAACATGGTCATTGCTGCTTCATCGAAGTGCCTAATCGTATACAAGGTAAGATTTTCATTATATTTTACTTTGTATTTGGGTTTCAGTTTTCCAAGAAGCTGCTCAAAATTATTAAAATTATCCTCAATACAAAGAGAAAAACTAATGGCAGAGTTTTGAATCAGGTTTACTTTGATCTTGTACTCATGCAAAAGTCCAAAGATCTCACTGATATCATTTTCCATAACAAAATGAAATTCCTTATCAGAAATCGAAATTAATCTCTGATGCTTTTTCACAATAAAGCAAGGAATTTTTGGCACAATATCGAGCTCACTCCCTACATAGGTTCCTTTCATATCAGCGTCAATAAATGATCTGACTACCAATGGAATACCTTTTCGTTGCAGGGGTTGTAATGTTTTTGGGTGAATTACGGATGCCCCATAAAAAGCCATTTCAATCGCCTCTTTATACGATATCTGTTCGATTAAGGTTGTTTGCTCAAATTCTCTAGGGTCGGCGTTAAGTACACCTGGCACATCCTTAAATATGGATACGACTTTGGCATCTAAACAAAAAGCAAAAATTCCTGCTGTATAGTCTGACCCTTCCCTTCCAAGCGTTGTTGTTCTACCGTAATTATCGCTACCTATAAACCCTTGAGTCAGTGTGATACCAGAGCTATCGATCATTTCGTGAATAGCCTTAGTTGTTGTCTCCCAATCAACTCTTGCTCTTCTAAAATCACTATCAGTCTTGATGCATTTTCTTACATCAAGCCATTGATGTTTTAGACCATGAGCTGTTAAATAAGCACTACAAATCTTTGTAGAAATAAATTCAGCCTTACTTACGATTTGATCGTATATATAGTTGAAATCTGTAGAATTGTTCTTTTTCAGAAAATTGGAAATTTCCTTAAAAATACCCTGAAGCTCATCATAGATTGAGGCATTTTGATCAAATTCAAGCTCTTCAATTATATTCAGATGAAATTGGCGAATCCTATCCAGATGCGTTTCAAGATTGCCCTCCTTTTCGTAATAGGAGTTGACCAAAACTTCAAAAGCATTTGTCATTTTACCCATGGCCGAAACTATGATCACAACTTCTTTCTTGTCCAACTTTTGAAGCATAACCATAAAATTCCTGACGCCCTCGGCATCCTTTACAGAAGCTCCCCCGAATTTGAATATTTCCATGACTTATTATTCTTCAAATATTATAGTTGTTAGGCCTCTTTTGCAAAAGCCTCAAGAGAATGCTCATTCATATGTACCACCTGCCAGCCAGGCATAATATTTGCCCCGGTTGAAGTATAAAAATCTATAGCCACCTTATTCCAGTCAAGTACTTCCCAAGACACTCTCTTTAGTTTTTGGTCATGAGCGTATGATAAAACCTTTGAATAAAGCGCCTTCCCAAAACCTTTACCTCTGTATGCCTGTTTTACGATAAGGTCTTCCAAGTGAATAATTCTTCCTTTCCAGGTTGAGTATCTTTCATAAAACAAAGCCATTCCAACAATCTCTCCTTTGTGTTCAGCGACAAATACTTTAAACGCCGGAACTTCACCGAAGCCATCTCTTTCCAAATCATCTTTTGTGACTTCAACGGCATTACCCTCTTTTTCAAATTCAGCCAATTCTTTGATCAACAGGAGCACCGAAGCCATGTCATATTTTTTACCTTCCCTCAATATTATCTTCATATTTGCGTTTTAAAGTATACAAAAATAACCATATTTGTATAGTAATTCCCTAAACTCAGACAAAATGAATAAGCATAAGACCCTTGGCGAATATATCATAGATAATCAGAAAGATTTTCAATATTCATCGGGAGAACTTTCCCGTTTATTGAGCTCAATAAGGCTTGCCAGTAAGGTGGTCAATCACGAGGTAAATAAAGCCGGATTGGTAGATATTATAGGTGACGCTGGAGAAACCAATATTCAGGGAGAAGATCAACAAAAGCTTGATGTTTATGCTAACGATATTTTTATGAAGACCTTGATCAACAGAGAGATCGTATGTGGTATTGCAAGTGAGGAAGAAGATGATTATGTGATCATTGAAGGAAAGAACAAATCGCACGATAATAAATATGTCGTTTTGATCGACCCTCTTGACGGATCATCCAACATAGATGTAAACGTTTCAGTAGGTACGATTTTTTCTATTTACCGTCGGGTTACGCCTGTTGGTACTCCCGCTACAAAAGAAGATTTTCTGCAACCTGGTAATTTACAGGTAGCTGCCGGATATGTGGTATATGGTACGTCTACCATGTTGGTCTATACCACAGGTCATGGAGTAAACGGCTTTACTCTGAACCCTGCAACGGGAACTTATTATCTGTCGCATCCCAATATGTGTTTTCCCGATGATGGAAGCATCTATTCGATCAATGAAGGCTATTATATTCACTTTCCACAGGGTGTAAAAGACTATTTAAAATACTGTCAGGAAGAAGAAGACAACCGACCTTATTCTGCCCGTTATATTGGTTCCCTGGTGTCAGATTTTCACCGAAATATGATCAAAGGAGGCATCTATATGTACCCCACCAGTTCAAAGTCCCCGCAAGGGAAACTGCGACTGCTGTATGAATGTAACCCCATCGCTTTTCTGGCCGAACAGGCAGGTGCCAAGGCCACAGACGGATACAAAAGAATTCTTGAGATCAAACCAAAAGAACTGCATCAGCGTGTACCCATTTTTGTAGGAAGTAAACTAATGGTTGATAAACTTGAAGAGTTTATGGCGAAGTATCCGGAGAGTGCTAATTATTAAGTGTTAAGTGTTAAGTGTTAAGTGTTAAGTGTTAAGTGTTAAGTGTTAAGTGTTAAGTTAAAATAAATATTTCATTAATTCATTATATCATTGTTTCATTATATCATTGTTTCATTGTATCATTGTTTCATTGTCTCATTGTTTCATTGTCTCATTATTTCATTGTTTCAATGTCTCATTATTTCATTGATTCATTGATTCATTATATCTTCATCTGCCTGTCAATTTGTTGATCC
>CAZPHF010000153.1:0-3927 GCA_964586115.1 uncultured Flavobacteriaceae bacterium
AAGTTGGTATTGGTATTTATGCTTTAAGTGCCATAATTGTAGATAAAGCAGAGCCTAGTGAAGCACTAAAGGCAACTACAGTATGGTCTGCCGGAATCGATAATGCAAAGTATTTGCTCTCTTCTTTACAAGTTAATAAGTTCAGAAAAGGAAAGGCTATTACTCAAGAAGTAGATATTAAGGCCGAGAAAGGGGCTTATTTTGTTTGTTCAGACATTACTTTAGATCCTAATGCTGAAAAGAAATGGATGCTGGTTGCAAATGTCAACCAAACCATGGTGAACATCAGTGAAATTTCTGCATTGATTAATAGCGGAACAGATCTTATTGCTGTTATTCAGGAAGATATCGAATTAGGATCAAAAAATTTATTAGAGTTGAATGCCGCTTCTGATGGCCTGCAATTAACTGCTGATGCATTAATAAACACAAGACATTTTGCTAACACACTTTTTAATATAATGCGTGGTGGTATTTTTGATGATGGCTATAAAATTGAAAAATGGGATTTTGTAAAATATATTGAAGTTGCCAACAAAAAAATCTTTAAGAAAAAAGAAGACCTTCTAAGTAATCTTCCCGAATCTTTTAGCCTTAGTTATTTGAAAAATTTGGCTCAAAAAGAAACGGATAAAAACTTTAAAAGACTCGCGATTGAATACATGCCACTTAAATTTAGCAGAAGGCATGGCGACCCTAGCAGACCATGGAACAGGTTTTCAATCAATACAACAAGTGAATTAGACGGTTCAAAAATATTGGACTATGAAGGTAACTGGAGAGACATTTTTCAAAACTGGGAAGCTTTAGCCCATTCGTATCCGGAGTTTATCGAAAGTATGATTCATAAATTTCTAAACGCTACCACCTTTGATGGTTATAATCCTTACCGAGTAACTAAAGATGGTTTCGATTGGGAGACCATAGAACCAGACGATCCGTGGTCGTATATTGGGTATTGGGGAGATCATCAAATAATCTATCTGTTAAAGTTTTTAGAGTTTATTGAAGATCATTACCCTAATCAACTGGCAACTTACTTTGATCAGGATATTTTTGTGTATGCCAATGTACCCTACAGAATTAAAAGTTACGAGGATATCTTAATGCACCCTAAGGACACGATTGATTTTGACCATGAGTCAGATGAAAGAATTGCCCAAAAAAGAATAGAATTAGGAGCTGATGGGGCCTTACTTAGAGATGAAAACTACTTTATCTATAAAGTAAATCTTATTGAAAAGTTATTGGCAACTGTACTGGCAAAAGTATCAAACTTTATTCCGGAAGGAGGAATATGGATGAATACGCAAAGGCCCGAATGGAATGATGCCAACAATGCGCTTGTAGGCAATGGGGTTTCTATGGTAACTCTTTACTATCTCAGGAGGTTCTTACATTTCTTTGAGGGAATCGTTAAAAACATGCCTGATGAAGACAAAGTAGTCTCTGTAGAATTAGCCCAATTTTTTAATAAAGTATTTGAAACCTTTACTGAAAATGTACATATACTTTCAGGAAAAGTTTCAGATAAAGATCGAAAGACGGTATTAGACGGACTTGGAAATGCCGGAAGTGATTTTAGAACAGGTATTTATGAAAATGGTTTTTCGAGTGATAAAGATTCCATTTCGAAAAGTGATTTGTTAGGCTTTTTAGAAATTTCTAAACAATACTTAGACCACTCTATAGATGCAAATAAAAGAGAAGATAACTTATTCCATGCTTACAATTTAATGACGGTTGAGAATGATTCGGAAGTTTCTATCTCCTACTTACCAGAAATGTTAGAGGGTCAGGTAGCCGTTTTAAGTTCTGGATATATTTCAGGAGAAGCTTCATTAGAGTTGTTAGATGCCTTGAAGAGCAGTGCTTTGTTCAGACCAGATCAATATAGTTATATACTGTATCCAAACAAAGAGTTGCCAAGATTTGATGTTAAGAATAATATCCCTTCTGAAAAAGTAAAGGCATCATCTTTATTGCAAGAGCTGTTGGAAAACGAGAATACTCAGATTATTGAAAAAGATGTTCAGGGAAATTACCATTTTAACGGATCATTTAACAATGCGCAAAGCCTTAAAGAAGCTTTATTACAATTACCTGCAACGTATGAATCACTTATTGAAAATGACACACAGCTGCTGTTGGACGTTTTTGAAGATATTTTTGATCATAAATCGTTTACAGGAAGATCTGGAACATTTTTTGGATATGAAGGCTTAGGTTCTATTTATTGGCACATGGTGTCAAAATTAGTTTTAAGTATTCAGGAAACCTGTTTATTAGCTCTTGAAAATGGTGTAGATGAGGTTACCATTGGAAAATTATTGGATCATTATTACGAAGCTAATGAGGGTATTGGGGTACATAAATCTCCTGAATTATATGGTGCTTTTCCAACCGACCCCTATTCACACACCCCAGCGGGTAAAGGGGCACAACAACCTGGCATGACAGGACAGGTCAAAGAAGATGTTTTAAGTAGATTTGGTGAATTAGGCGTATTTGTTGCCGATGGGAAACTGTTGTTCAATCCTCGTTTACTCAGAAGAGAAGAATTTTTAAAAGAACCTGAAACCTTTAAATATATTGATATTTATAAGGAAGCAAAGGAGATTGAAGTTGAAAAAGATTCCCTGTGTTTTACCTACTGCCAGATTCCAATTATATATAAGCTAGCTGATAAAGAAGGTTTAAAAGTTGTATTTACTCAAGGTGCTATTCTAGAATTTACCGATTTAAATATTGATGTTCAGACAAGTAAAAAAGTATTTGCAAGAACTGGAGAAATTAGTCAGATAATTGTTTCACTCAAAAAATAGAGACCCAAATGAAGTTTAATATAAAAAAAATACTCTTTCTAAGCATTTTAATGGTGACTATTGGATGCATGGATAAGACAAAAAAAGAAACCGAAACCGTGATTAAAGAAAAAGATAAAACCGCTGCAGAGATCTTAGGAAATCCGGATTATTTGGCAATGTCTTATGGAGGTTACAGACATGTAGATCATGACATAGAACCTACCTTAGATGAGCTCAAAGATGATATGAAACTATTATCCGCCATGGGCGTTAAAATTGTACGTACCTATAAAGTTCACTTGCCACAAGCAACTAACTTATTACAGGCAATTGCTGAATTGAAAAAAGAAAATCCTGATTTTGAAATGTATGTCATGTTGGGTGCTTGGATCAATTGTAAAAATGCATTCACAGATGAAGAGCCGAATCACGATGTAGAAAGTGAGGAGAATGGACCTGAAATTGAAACAGCGGTTGGGCTTGCGAATAAATACCCGGATATAGTAAAAGTAATCGCTGTTGGGAATGAAGCTATGGTGAATTGGGCGGCGACTTATTATGTTCAACCTTCAGTTATATTAAAATGGGTGAACCATTTACAAGGTTTAAAAGAATCTGGAAAACTTTCTAAAGACTTATGGATCACCAGTTCTGATGACTTTTCCTCTTGGGGTGGTCTGGGTACTGAATACCATACAGAAGATCTTGAAAAATTATATCATGCTGTAGATTACATCTCTATGCATACCTATCCTTATCATAATACACATTATAATCCTGCATTTTGGGGAGTTCCTGAAGATGAAGAAAGTTTATCGGATATTGAGAAAATTGACGCAGCGATGCTTCGTGCCAAAGAATTTGCAGTATCCCAATATGATAGTGTTTCAAACTATATGAAAAGTATTGGTGTTCAAAAACCCATTCATATTGGCGAAACAGGCTGGGCTACGGTGTCAAAATCAGGTGATTTTTACAGTGCCACAGGTTCCAGAGCTACTGATGAATATAAGGAAGGCGTTTATTATAGACTCATGCGCGATTGGACGAATAAGGCTGGTATATCCTGTTTCTATTTTGAAGGATTCAATGAACCTTGGAAAGATTCGAAAAATCCGAA
>CAZPHF010000154.1:0-3851 GCA_964586115.1 uncultured Flavobacteriaceae bacterium
ACCAGCCAAAAATCAAATTGCTTTAAATATCTCAGGCCACCATGGATGAGTTTCGTAGACTTAGAACTTGTGCCTGATGCAAAATCATTTTGCTCAACTAATACAACTTTTAGCCCTCTGCTTGCGGCATCCAGTGCTATGCCGGCTCCTGTGATGCCGCCGCCAATGATCAGCAAGTCGAAGGTTTCTGTCGCTAATCTCGAATTCAGCTCCGATCTGTCAAGGTTTGAAAATTTTGACATATTAATAGCCTTGCTGGATTTTGGTTGGAATACCGTCTATACTAACTTCATTCTTTTCTTTCCAATAGTTTTTGATTCCTTCTTTACCTTTTTGCTTGGCCCAATCGTCAAGTTGAAGGCGTTCTTCCTTGAAGTCAAAATAGGGTATTGACATCCCGCAAGAGGTCTGTACCATTTCTATATCAATATCAATGATCTGTCTTGTACCCGCTTGTTTTGGGAATTGATCGACATAATCTGACCATTTCTCGTCATTGGGATTAATGACCTTCCCTTTGCCATACAACCTCAAGATCATTGGGGCTCCTTCAAAGGCGCAAAACATCATAGTGATGCGTCCGTCAACACCAAGATGGGCTGCTGTTTCATTTCCACTGCCGGTCAGATTCAGCCAAAGCACTCTTTTCTCGTCCATCACCCTAAAACTATCCATTCCTTTTGGCGATAGATTAATGCGACTTGAGTCAGTAGCTGTGGCCACGAAAAAAATCTTTTGTTCAGAAATAAATTGTTGAATGCGTTTGTTGATATGGTCGTATTGTTTAGCCATGATATATTATTTTAGTAAGATGCCTCTTTTGTTTAGGATGTCTATATGTCGTAAACTTCCTTCTTTCATGCTGTTTTTCTTCAGAATGAACTCCTTTTCAAACATACGGTTGTTTTCAAAAAAAGTCACTTTGAAATGATTATTTAGCGAAAGGATGTCTTCGAGCATAAGTTCAACTTTTGCAAAAGATTGAGCGGGTAAATGTTCTATTTTATGTCTCATTACAGAGGTCTCTTTATGCTGATCGATGCCTTTGGACACAATAAGCACCATTTCAAGATCTGTTTCTTTTTTATTGATCAGATAGGCATAGTGATCATTAGCTTTAAAAGCTTCATTGTATTCCTGACTGATCGCCAAAAACAGGTTTTCAACCTTAGGAATTTCTATGTCTTTTTTCATTTATAAAGCATTGTTTTTTTAATCTTCCCAGTTCATTGATCGGGAAACCGCTTTTTTCCAGGTGGCGTATAATTTGTTTCGTCTATCTTGATCCATATGCGGACGGAATTCCTTCTGGATCTTTCGATTTTTCAGGATATCTTCCTTTTTCCATAAGCCCACTCCAATACCTGCCAGGTAAGCTGCGCCCAGGGCGGTGGATTCAATGATCTCTGCCCTTTCAACACGTGTATCTAAAATATCAGCTTGAAACTGCATCAGATAATTATTGGCACAGGCTCCACCGTCTACTTTAAGAGCTGTCAGTTTAACGCCGGAATCTTCTTCCATGGCAAGGATAAGGTCTGTGCTTCTATAAGCCAGTGATTCTAGGGTTGCCTTGATCAAATGATTTTTACCAGTGTCTCGGGTAAGTCCGAAAATGGAGCCTCTGGCATCCATATCCCAATAAGGAGCTCCTAAACCTGCAAAGGCAGGAACTACATACACAGCGCTATCTTCTTTGACCTGTTTGGCAAAATATTCGGAATCTTTGGCGTGATCAATAAGTTGTAATCCATCTCTTAGCCATTGAATGGCGGCACCTGCTATGAATACACTTCCTTCAAGAGCATATTGCACCTCTCCATCGAGGCCCCAGGCAATGGTTGTCAGCAGGCCATTGGTAGAAAATTTTGGCTTTTTGCCCGTATTCATAAGCAGAAAACAACCGGTTCCATAAGTGTTTTTGGTTTCCCCTTTTTTAAAACAAGCCTGACCAAAAAGGGCCGCCTGTTGATCACCGGCAATCCCCGTGATCGGGATAACATGATTGTCAAAGGTGAAATTCCCATAGTGAAAACTGGATGGTTGAACTTCTGGAAGTATTGATCTTGGAATGTTTAATTTCTCCAGCATATGTTTATCCCATTCCAGGTCTACAATATTGTAAAGCATGGTTCTCGAAGCGTTAGAGTAATCTGTTGCATGCACCTTTCCTTTTGTAAGGTTCCATAAAAGCCAGGTGTCGACGGTTCCGAATAGTAAGGAGCCTTTCTCACTTAATGCTTTTGCTTTAGGTACATTGTCAAGGATCCATTTGATCTTGGTGGCTGAAAAATAAGAATCGATGACCAACCCGGTATTAAAATGCACATATTCATTCAGTTGTTCATCTGCTTTTAATTCTTTACAAAACTTGCTTGTTCTGACATCTTGCCAGACAATGGCGTTATAGATGGGTTCACCAGTATGTTTGTTCCAGACAACGGTAGTTTCTCTTTGATTGGTGATGCCAATGCTCAATACGTCTTCAAAATCAACATTGTTTTCTCGCATCACATTGTGAAGCGTCTCTAGTTGTGATTGGTAAATTTCCACCGCATTTTGCTCCACCCAGCCATGTTTGGGATAGATCTGTTCGGTTTCTTTTTGGGAAATACCACAGATTTTTCCAGTATCATCGAACAATACGGTTCTGGAACTTGTAGTGCCCTGATCCAAGGCAATAATATATTTTTTAGCCATGATCTTTATTTTTTTGAGATTTGATATTGGAGACGACAACTGATATTAAAATACCCGCTACAAGGGCCAAAATGATCCCATATCGAACTTGAAAATCATTCTTATACAGTAGCTGATAGCAAGAGGCTCCTAAGAAACTTCCGAGTATGGGCCCGAGAATAGGTACAAAGGCGTACTTCCAGTCTGAAGTTCCCTTTCCACTAATGGGAAGTATGAAATGCGCTAAACGAGGTCCGAGATCCCTGGCCGGGTTGATCGCAAAACCTGTGGTCCCTCCAAGGGCAAACCCAATGACCATAATCAAGGCACCAACAACCAAAGGATTTAAGCCTTCTGTAAAATTCGTAGTGCCTATAAACAATAAACTGAAAATAAGAACAGCAGTCCCGATGATTTCACTGATCAAATTATGGATATACGACCGAATGGCCGGAACGGTTGCGAAAGTGGCTAGTTTTGCAACTGGATCATCAGTTCTTGACCATAAAGGCACATAAAAGATCCATACAATAACACCTCCGCTAAATGCCCCGGCAACTTGTGAGAGTATATAACCAGGTACTTTAGCCCATGGAAATTCACCTACAAAAGCAAAGCCCAATGTAACCGCCGGATTGATATGCGCCCCACTGATACTTCCCACGCCATAAATGGCAAAAGTAACGGCAAGACCCCAACTGACCACAATGGTATTCCATCCAGAACCAAAAGCCTTGGAATCTTTTAGAATAACCCCGGCCACAACACCCCCTCCAATCAGGATAAGAAAAAAGGTTCCTAAAAATTCGGCGAGGTATGGAGACATGTTTGATTTTTTTGTTGGTTAGGGGAAATTACGATTTTTTATTAAAAGATTTTATTTGTCCTGGGTTTTGATGTTTTGGAAAGGTTAGAAGCTATTTTAAACACACCCCTATCCTCCTTCCGTCGGATTTCCCCTCTCAAGAGGGGAGGTCCACTGATCCAAATCGCTAGTTGGAATCATAGTTTTGATCGACTCCCCTCTCGAGAGGGGCAGAGCCGGCAGGCTCAGGGGTGTGTCATATATGTTTTTAATATACTGCTCATTGTTTTTTCACGAGTTGTTCTTGGGAGTACTCCCCTCTCGAGAGGGGCAGAGCCGGCAGGCTCAGGGGTGTGTCATATATGTT
>CAZPHF010000155.1:0-3847 GCA_964586115.1 uncultured Flavobacteriaceae bacterium
AAATTTGCATAATCCCGTGCAGATGAAAATTCCCAGTCAATATCTTTACTTACCAATCCCGCTTTCACAGGATTATGATGAATATAATTGAAGCAAATTTGTGGATATTGATTTTCAGGTAACATGTTAAATATTGCAATTTTTGACTTCCAGAAATTAGGTTGCAGCCCTTTAAACGAGTTTATTATATTTGCCTTAGATCTTTTTCTAAACAAAGATCCAGTAAACTCATTTTCAGCATTAACGATTCTGGTATAAGACCGCAGTAAAATGCCGATAGATTCGTTTAGAGCTCGTTTTTTACACATATTTTTATTTACAATTTCACTTCCGTTTAAAAGCTTCTTTGATTTTTCCTCATAGAAGAGTTCAACTTCTTTTACCAAGATCATCAAATGAAAGTGATTTGGCATTAAGCACCAGGCCAGAATATCTGCATAAGGGCAGATGAATCTATCCATCTTTTTATGAAATAATTGATAATTACTTCTGGTTAAGAATATTTTTTTTCGATTGTTACCTTGGTTATAAACATGGTAAATTCTGTCTTTCTCAAAATTCATAGAAATGATGTTTTAAAGGTTGATGGTTTAAGACTAATAGAGGTTAACTTAAATATGTCAGGGTTTCATTTCTCATCCCTTCACTTCCGGGGGCTTCACGGTTGAGGGTTTTACGGCTGAAGACCTCAGAGCTGAGGGTCTAATTTCCCATCACCTCACCTCCGATCACCTCGGAGCTGAGGAGTTCACCTCCCATCACCTCGCAACTCCACCTCATAATATCAATATTTCATTATTTCATTCCCTCATTATTTCATTTCTTTGTAGAACCTATGAAAATTAGATTCTCAATAGTATTATGCCTTATTTTTCAAATAACTTCAGCACAGGTTGGAGGGGAGAGGATCTATACTTTTTTGAATATTCCTACATCAGCACCTCAGGCTGCATTGGGAGGAGAGACACTTACCTTGAATGACGATGTAAATCAACCTTTATGGAATCCATCTACTATTAGTAAGTTTATGGACAATCAGGTGTCAGTAAATTATGTAAACTACCTGACGGGTGTAAATATCGGATCCGCCACTTTTGCCCATACCATCAATCGCCGATTCGGAACCTTGCACACAGGAATCCAATACATCAATTATGGTGAATTTATAGGAGCAGATGAAGATGGTAACGAAACAGGTGATTTTGGTGCCCGCGATCTTGCCTTTTCCATAGGGTATGCCTATAATTTTCCCAGATCTGATTTTTATACAGGCGTAAACCTTAAGTTTCTAAGTTCAAAAATAGAAAATTTTACCTCACAGGGTGCTGCGATGGATCTCGGTATTTTATATTATTCTGATCTACGGCCTTATTCATTTACAGCGGTTATCAGAAATGTTGGCTATCAGTTTTCTCCCTACGATGAGAAACGAGAAGAGATCGCTTATGATATAGCTGTAGGTGCTTCCTATGAATTGTCTGATGTACCTATAAAATGGCACCTCACCATTAATAGCTTACAACAATGGAATATAGCTGTGGCGAACCCGTCTAATGATGAAACGGATCTTGATGGAAATACAAATTCAGAGGATATAAATGTCTTTCAAAATGCGATCCGACATTTTGTGATAGGAGCAGAGTTTTTCCCGAAAAAGAAATTTAATTTAAGACTGGGCTATAATTTTAGAAGGGCAGCCGAGCTAAAGCTCACAGAAACTAGAACCTTTGCCGGAGTCTCGGCCGGATTCGGATTAAAAATGGGCAAGTTGAAACTGGATTATGCCTTTACAAAATATCATCCGGTGGATAATTCAAGTACCTTTACATTATATATCGATTTAACAAGAAAAGGATTTTAAAATGAGTCAGAGTAAAAAAATCATCATTGCCATTGATGGTTACTCATCAACAGGAAAAAGTACATTGGCCAAGCATTTGGCTAAAGAAATTGGCTATGTCTATGTGGATACAGGAGCGATGTATCGCGCGGTAGCCTATTATGCCATGTCAAAAGAATTGATCGATAAACAGCATTTTAACAAAGAAGGCTTGATCGCTGATTTGGATAAAATTGATCTTGGCTTTGAATTTAATGCTGCACTAGGTTATGCAGAGATATTTCTCAACGGGCAAAATGTAGAGTCATTTATCAGGTCCATTGAAGTTTCGAATATGGTGAGTCAGGTGGCCAGCATTTCAGCGATAAGAGAAAAACTCGTAGAGCAACAGCAAAAAATGTCTTTAAATAAGGGTATTGTAATGGATGGTCGTGATATAGGTACTGTTGTTTTTCCTGAAGCTGAACTCAAATTGTTTATGACTGCCTCAGCTGAAAAACGAGCCCAACGCAGGTATAAAGAAATGATAGATAACGGTGTGGAGATTGAATACGCTTCGGTTTTGGAAAATGTAACTTCAAGAGATCATCTTGATACAACACGAGCAGATTCCCCGCTGGTTAAAGCCGATGATGCTATAGAAATTGATAATAGTGATATGACTGTTGAACAGACCTATGCATTGGCAATGACCTATGTCAAAGGAAAACTTGCTGGCAAGGTATCAGATATGTAAAAGGACTCTTGGGATTTTCCTTACCTCATTAATTCATTGCCTCATTATATCATTGTTTCATTATATCATTATTTCATTGCCCTAAGGTATATTCAAATACTTATGCGTTTGCAATGAGATCTTCCACTTAGGATGATCCATGACGTAATTAACGATCATTGGAGTCATTTTATCTCTATTACTCCATTCAGGTTGTAAGTATAATTCACAATTCATTCCTACCAATAGAGCTTGTTCCTCCGCGAATTTAAAGTCATGCTTATTATAAACAATCACTTTAAGCTCATGCGCCGATTGATATACTTCCTGAAGTGGTAATTTATTTTTTTTGGGAGAGAGACAGACCCAGTCATATTGACCTGAAAGCTTATAGGCCCCTGAGGTTTCAATATGTACTTTTAAACTGGCGTCACCTAATTTTTTAGTGATATAGTCCATGTTCCACATCAAAGGTTCTCCCCCGGTGATGACAACAGTATTTGCAAATTGTTTTGCTTTTTTAACGATTTGATCTGTTAAAGTGGGAGGGTGCAATTCGGCATTCCAACTTTCTTTGACATCACACCAATGGCAGCCCACGTCACAACCGCCTACCCTAATAAAATAAGCAGCTTTTCCCGTATGATATCCTTCTCCCTGAATCGTGTAAAACTCTTCCATAAGCGGAAGCATTTCACCCTTTTTTATCAATAATTCGGTTTCTTTTAACATGGCGCAAATATAATCAGGAAATTCTGAAATGCTGCTATTATTTTCTTAAGGAATTAGAACCCCTGTGCAATTTTAATTGAACACAAAAAACAATAAAAAATGTCTGTAGAATAGATTTTTAATTATTGTTTAAAAGGGTTAATTTTATCAAAAATCAAATCTATGTCCGATAAGAAAGAGTTTGTTGATCTGATCGCCCAAGGTTATCAATCTAAAGGCGAATCGATCACTTTGGGAGCAGCGATGCTAGGAGATGAAACTCTTAGCGGGTCCCTTGTAAATATTCCTTTAAAAACCATTAATCGTCACGGACTTATTTCAGGTGCGACAGGAACAGGAAAGACCAAGACCTTACAGGTTTTTGCTGAGAATCTTTCAGAGAAAGGCATACCTGTTTTACTGATGGATTTAAAAGGAGACCTGAGTGGTTTGGCTAAAGCGAGTCCCGGTCATCCGAAAATTGATGAACGACATGAGAAGATTGGTTTACCATTTGAAGCCAAAGAGTTTCCTGTTGAAATTTTAACGATTTCAGAACAGAATGGAACGAGATTAAGGGC
>CAZPHF010000156.1:0-3768 GCA_964586115.1 uncultured Flavobacteriaceae bacterium
ACCGGAATAGACACGATAAAACCTGTCAAATTCATCGCCAAAGGCGCATTTTTCTTTCCAACCAGTTTGATCACCCAATTGGCCAGCGCCATGGCCCCGCCACTTTTTTCAAGATAAACACCAATAATGGTTCCAAAAGCAATGATAATCCCAATACTTCCGAGGGTTTTCCCAAATCCTTCCACTAAGGTTTTAGTAATAAGCGTTTCATTTAAGCCGCCTACAAAACCCATTACTATACCAGCAAACAACAAACTCAAAAAAGGGTGGATATTGAATTTTGAGGATGCAATGATCATCAAAATCACAACTACAACAAGAGAGATCAGTATAAGCATAGGGTGAAGGGTTAAGTGCTAAGGGTTAAGGACTAAGGACTAAGGACTAAGGGTTAAGGGTTAAGTGTTAAGGACTAGGGACTAAGTGTTAAGGGTTAAGTGTTAAGTGTTAAGGGTTAAGGATCAACTGTTAAGGGTTAAGGACTAAGTATTAAGTTTTGGGTTTTATTATTTATACATTATCTCATTAATTCATTGATTCATTATCTCATTATCTCATTGCCTCATTGCCTCATTATCTCATTAATTCATTGTCTCATTATTTCATTGATTCATTAATTCATTGTTTCATTGTCACATATCCCTCTGCAACCTCACAGCAAAATCCTTCGCCATTTTCGACAAATAAGTCTTTCCATTTTTCATGGCGTCGTCATAATCTTTGGCTTCAAGCATCACAGAAGAAGAATACCTTATACCCATTGTAGCAAGGGCATCCTGTGGTAAGGTAATTCTGCCGCAAAAGGTAGCAACCGGTATCTTTTGCAAGTGGGCTGATTCGGCCACTCCTTTTAGGGCTTTACCTGATAAGGTTTGAAAATCCAGTTTCCCTTCACCCGTAATCACCCAATCAGCTCCTTCTATTCTTTTATCAAAACGTATCATTTCTTTGACCAATTCTATACCTGACTTTAATTCTCCGTTTAAAAAGGTCAGTGCCCCTGCTCCCATTCCTCCTGCGGCGCCTGCACCGTAAATATCATGGATGTCTTTATCGAATGCCTGAATGAGTTGTTGGTTAAAATCTCTTAATCCCTGATCCAACATCGCTATTTCTTCATTTGTAGCACCTTTTTGAGGCCCGAATATATAAGCTGCCCCTTCTTCCCCATACAAGGGGTTGATGACATCGCAAGCCACCTCAAAATCAACCGTCATAATTCTCGGATCAACAGCACCTGTTCTAATTTCTTTAACCTTCGAAAGATTTTTTCCAATAGGTTTAACGTCTTTCCCTTCAGCATCCAAAAACTGATAACCCAAAGCAGCTGCCATACCCATACCACAATCATTCGTAGCAGATCCTCCAATACCTAAGATGATTTTTTCGGCACCCTGATCCAGCGCAGCTTTGATCAACTCTCCTGTACCATAAGAAGTGGTTTGACAACATTGATACTCTTCCTCTTTTAAAAGCCTTAATCCGGAAGCTTCTGCCATTTCAACAAAGGCGATTTTAAAAGTATCATTATAGAGATAAGAGGCCTTAATTTTTCTAAAGAGCGGGTCGTGTACCTCTATACTTTTTTTTCCATGAGGCACCTGAGCCTCAAGTGCGGCAAGGGTGCCATCACCCCCATCCGCTACAGGAGCTTCAATAAATTCCACATCTGGAAATACCTCCCAGATCGCTTCTTTTACGATCCAGCAAAATTCGATTCCGGTAAGTGATCCCCTGAACTTATCAGGAGCGATTACAATTTTCATATATGTATTAAATAAAACCTAATTCTCTGGCTTTCAAAATTAAAGCCTTGTCTCCCTGGTCTTCCACATCAAAAATCTGTTTCAGATTTCTTTTCCTTTTTTCAATACCAGCTATAGACAAAGGTACGAAGTTTGGAAGGTCTTTCATCTTAGTCCCTACTGATAATTCATACAAAATTTGCCGGTCTATTTTATCAATATTGATATCGGTGAACATCTTTTTTCTCAAAAGGTTTGCTACAGTGCTCGTGTAATGTACTCCTCCCTGCATAACTTTAAGAATAGCTTCAATCAATTCTGGCGTGTCGATGTCATTCTTGATCAGAAAGCCTTCCGGGTTAAGGCTTTTGAAAATATTTTGAATTCGGTAATTGTCATTAAAGGTCGTTGCCACAATAATTTTAGCTAAAGGATGGCACTGTCTGATCATTTCTCCAAGATCCTCGCCAGACAATATTCTTCGGTCTTTTGAAGGAGGCATACGGATATCCAGAAAGACCAAGTCCCATACTCCTTTTGACGAAGTATTTTTAATTTTTTCTTTTGCTGAATCACAATCTCCAACAGCTTCAATCTTCATTCTAAGCTGCTGATCCTGACTCATTACTTCTTGTAATGCTTCTATATACTGGTTACAGATTAAGGGATGATCATCAATGATCAATACTTTATGTTGTTGGTTCATGGTATAAGATTTTGGTTGGTATACTTATTTCTATTCGGGTTCCTTTTTGAACTATCGAGCTGATACGAATCCCGGCTCCAATACTTTTTGCTCTCGATTTCATGTTTTTTAATCCAATGCCTTTACTCTTTTTATTAGTATCGAAACCAATACCATCGTCAACAATGATGATGTCCACCAGTTGAGCCCCTCTCTTTAAAGATAGCCTAACCTTTTGGCAATCAGCGTATTTTATAATATTACATATGGCTTCCTGTACGATTCTAAATAAATTGATCTTTATTTTCTCGTCCACCTGATTCCATCCTATGGAGCTGTCCTGTTTAAATGAATAATCGAATTTTCCGATACTACTTTGTTCCTCCAATAATTCTGAAAGGAGTTTTGGAAAGTCTTTTTTTGCTGACAGATCATCGTTTTTCAGTGCATGCGATAAGTTTCTGATTTCCTTTTCAACCAGTTGCAATTCTTTTTTAAAGACATTAAAGCGATCCTGTTCTCCGTTGTTCCCTTTAACTTTTAGAAAGCCTAAGCCTATCCGCACTGAAAATAGTCTTGCAAGTGCCCCGTCATGCAGTTCTTCTGAGATCCTGATCCTTTCCTGAATTCTTCCTTCTTCTTCACGATGTTGTTGCTTTAACATCAAATCATAAATTTCTTCATTAGCTTTCTGCTGCTGTTGCTCCAGCACCAAGGTTCTGTTTTTCGATTTTTGCCGATAGCCAAAAAACAATAGGCTAACACTGGCTAAAGCGAACAAACTGGTTAAGGAAATCCAGACATTCTTCTTTTTGAGGTCTTCATTGGCTACGATATAGCCTTCGGTTTCAAATTGTATCCGTGTGAATTTATCTCTAACCTTTCTTTCTTTCAATAACAAGCTGTCATTCAATTTGATATACTCATCCATATACATCGTTGCATGAATAGGATTTGCTTTTGACAACAAGAAGAGACTGTTTAATATATCGCGATTTAAACCCAGTTTTATTGCAATTTCATAGGCTTCCTGAGCTTGTATAGTCGCTTTTAAACTATCCATAAGACTCAAGCTATATTCGGCGAGATGTATTTTACTGATGCCAACTCCAGCCTCATTGCCTATTGAATCACGTATATGCAGCGCCTTATTAAAATCATCTAAAAGCCCGGGTTTGTCTCCTTTTAAAAATCTGTTATACGTAAGGTTATCGATGAGTTTTGCATAGAGATTGGGATGTTTCTGTGCTAAGGTTTTATTTGATAAGGCATCGTTTATGGCTTCTATGGCCAACTGGTATTGTTCTTGTTTTTGGTAGACAAGGCTAAGGTTGTTTA
>CAZPHF010000157.1:0-3556 GCA_964586115.1 uncultured Flavobacteriaceae bacterium
GTACGAGCTTTTGCAGAGCCCTGCCTAGCCACTCGGCCATGACGCCAAAAACGGTTGCAAATTTAAATAAAAATTTAATGATAACAATTATAATTGTTAGATATTACTTCTTTTCAAGGAGAAAGAGTTTTGACGTTTTTCTGGCCTTATGAGCGCTCTTGCCCTCCTTAAGGTTATTGATGTCGAATTGAACAATGAATTGCATTGTAAAGCTCTTTTGAATTTCCTCAGGTATCGGTTCGTAAGACAATAACCCGAACTTACCTTGTTTTGGTAATTCTTCAAATGATTTCACCCTTTTCACAGGCTCTCCCAAATCGTAAATGATTTCTGGAGAAATAACCTTGTATGTAGCGTATAACTCAAGGTCTTTCATCTCATCGATCTCCCTGATTGTACTTGCACTTAAGAATTTGTCATTATCGTATAATAATTCAGCCATGGGAAAAGCAAAAAGGACGATACTGCATAGCAATAGGATCATGCCATAAAAGCATTTTTCATAAGCCCTTTTCCTGAGCCAGGAAAACATCAATATTCCCAAAGCAAATAGTGTAGTCGAACTGATAAAGTAAGCAACCCAATGAGGACTTAGTTGCCCTTTAAAAAACAAATAGACCCCGAAAGGGAAAACCAGCCCAATAATGCCAATGAGGCCAAATCCAAAATTTGCCAGATAGACATCGATTTTGAGTAATTCCTTCGACTTTTGAAAAAGATAATTCATATAAAAACTCGTATTCAGAGCTAAGGGAATCAATACAGGTAGCAGGTATCTTTCTTTTTTTTCTGGAATCAAAGACAAGAGAACTACGGCTGTCAATGTCCAGAACAGGCTGAATTGGTAGAACTTTTTATTGTCAACTCTTTTGATCATAAAAGGGTACAAAAGGGCAAGAAAAGAGAAATAGGTCCAGGCACCTGATTGAGTGAAAAAACTCCAATAATGATAGAAGGGCTTTACACTTCGGTTCGCCCAGGCCATGGTTTCCTTATCAGCAATATATTCGGCCGAAGAGGTGTCACTAAGGTAGATATAGGCACCCCAGGTGAATCCTACAATGGCAAAAACGATCAGGCTCGACACAAGAGGTTTTATCTTTTTTGTAAAATCCCTGTATTTATAGACGATGCCATAAGCGATCAGGAAGGGAAGCAGCAGCGCAAATAACGACACAGGTCCTTTACACATAAAGGAAAGTCCAAGGAACAAACCGGCTAATAACCAGTTTTTCCAGGCTTTTTGATCAGTTTCAAAAGCTTTAAAGAGCTGAAGTATGGCAAAAAGCATGAAAGCATGTGCAAAAATATCCCATTGTCCGTTACGGCCTGAAAAAATAATATAAAAGGAAGTAGACAAAATAAGCGTAGCAATAAAGGACTGCTTCTTGTCTTTTAATATTTGGATGCCTAAATAATAAAATGTAAATATCAAAAAGACCACCGAAAGGACGGCAGGAAGTCTTAAGCCAAATAAATTCTTCATCCCAAAAATGGCACCCGAAATTGCTGTCATCCAGGTAGGTAAGGGAGGTTTTTCATAACGAGGCTCTAAATTCATTGTCGTATGAATCCAGTTACCGTATTCCAGCATTTCTCTGGCTGTAATAAAGTTTCTCGCTTCCATGATATTCACTTCCACCACGCTTAAATGCGGAAAGAAAATGGCCAGACATACCAGTGCAATAGCTAGTACATAAGATCGGTTATTCATGTTTGGAATTTTTAATCAAAAGAATGTTACGAATGTAAACAATACTTCCGAAAATATGACCGGCAAAGAGTACAGGATCTTTTCTAAGAATTGCATAGGTAATGATAAGAACGGAACCAGTGGCGCTCAGCACCCAGAAGCCCATGGGTAAAATAGACTCTTTTTTCTTTTCAGAATAGATCCATTGGTAAACGAATCTAAAGGTAAATACCACTTGAGCTATACTTCCTAAAACAATGAGCCAGCCAGGAATATCCTGATTTCTAAAAACCCTTTCCAAATCAAACTGGTTATTGTTATAAGTGTACCATACAATGATCAATGGGAAAACATAAAGAAAAATTCTAAATACACGATGCAGTTTTTTCCAGAACCCCTGAATCTGTAAATTTCGGATATATATAAAATATGTAAGGACCTGCCCTAGCATGATGGCGAAATCATCTCTTAACCAACCATAGACAAATAATAAAAAAGAGGCCAGCAAACTCAGTTGCCAAAACAGCAAAGGAGTGACCACTTTTTTAACCTTTTCAGATTGTATCCATTGGATCAGTAACCTGGAAGAAAAGAGGATTTGCGCCGAAAATCCAATACTGTAAACGAGCCAGTCACTCATTATTGATTCTTTAACTCAGCAGAGCTCTCTGCTATTTGATAGTTGATGTATTTGCGTTTCATCCAAAGGTAGGCAAAACAATCGGCCAAAGGGCCGACTAACCTGTTCCAAAGATGGTACTTCGCTTCTCCCGCAATTCTGGGAAAGTGCTGCACAGGAACCTGTTTGATCTTACCTTCCTGTAAAAGAATCATGGCTGGTAGAAATCTATGTAGCCCTTTGAACATTGGAATTCTTTTGGCATTTTCGGTTTTAATAATCTTTAACGGACACCCCGTATCATCCATGCCGTCATGTGTAAAAGCCCTTCTGATAACATTGGCAATTGTAGAAGACATGTTTTTCACAAATGAATCTTTTCTGTTTGACCTTACCCCTGTAACCAAGTCATAATGCTCTATTTCAGCCAGTAATAAATTAAAATCTGAAGGGGCAGTTTGCAAATCAGAATCAATATAACCTACCAAGTCAGTATTGACATGGTCAAAGCCTGCTTTTAAGGCAGCACTCAAACCTCTGTTTTGTTTAAAACTTAGGTAGGAAAAACGTTTATCCCTTTGACAAATATCGAGAATAGCCGCCTGACTTTTATCTACGGAGCCATCATTTACAAATAACACCTTAGCGGATGCAAGGCATATATCCAAATAATTTGAAAGTTCCTTTTCAACACGAGAAAGATTGTCTTCTTCGTTATAAACCGGAACTATAATGGTTAGTGTTTGCTGCATACATCACTTGATTATCTTTCTCTTTCCATTATGATCGATACCATTTCGACATTACCTCCAATGGGAGGGTTTAATTTGGACACTTTAATTTTGGCTTTCTTGACCAAAGGTATTTCACGTAGTATACGATCAAGAATCAGGTCTGCAACAGTTTCCAGAAGTTTAGTTCTAATTGCCATTTCTTCTTTTACGATTTTGTTTAAGTGAACATAATCTACTGTATCGGCTAGTTGATCTGTTTTGGCAGAAGACCTCAAGTTGGCTTTTACAGAAAGGTCGACCCTGTAATCAGAACCAATTTTCCCTTCTTCTACCAAGCAACCATGATAGGCATAGACTCGTATATTGCTGATTTTTATAGTGCCCAAGGATCATAAATTTCTGCAAATATAATTAATCCGAAATCAAATAAGGACTAAGGACTAAGTTTTAAGGATTAAGTATTTCCGTTTGATGAAGAAAAAAATATTTTCCACTTAACACTTAACACTT
>CAZPHF010000158.1:0-3556 GCA_964586115.1 uncultured Flavobacteriaceae bacterium
TAGGTTCTTTTTTGATTGGTGTCGTTTTTGCTTTAGCATTTTGTCCATATAGCGGAGCATTATTTTTTGGTATGTTGGTCCCAATGACAATTACATCGGCAGATGGACTTTATTTGCCTATAATATTCGCATTTGGAACAGGATTACCCGTTATTCTTTTTACGTACTTATTGGCCTTTACAGCTGGAAAAGTAGGCGTATTCTACAACAGAATTACGAAAATTGAAAAAGTGATGCGAACAGTTGCAGGTATCGTTTTTATTATAACAGGATTTTATTATGTTTTCATTTTTGCAGGAATATTAGCATAGCACTATGCGTGAATTCAATGAAAATCAATATAAAAACCAAACTAACCCCGCTTCCAGCGGGGCAGTGAAATAATAACAACTAAGGTGGAGGAACTACTGATAATCAATTATTAAATAGAGTGGTTTGATTACTGGAAGTAGCACTTTCAAACTCTTAATTCATAGTTGAGTTAGGGTTTTTTTCTAGCATTATTTGTTTATATTACCATAGTTAAAATGATTTTTCAGCAAAAATGAAATTAGATATAAAGCCAAAAAAGACGGCGAAATTGGCCGATCAACTTCATGATCAACTTCTCGATTGGATAATTGCCGGGGTTTTAAAGGAAGGAGACAAAATTCCTTCAGAAAATGAACTCTGTAAATCGTTTAAAGTTTCAAGACCTGTTGTTAGAGAAGCCATGCTCAAATTACAAGATGAAGATTTGGTGGTTACTAGAAAAGGAATTGGGACTTTTGTATTGCATAGCCCTTTAAAGAATCTCAGCCAATTCGCAACTGCCAATGATATTGCAGTTATTTTGCAAAGTCATGAAGTTAGAATAGCCTTAGAAGGAGAAACGGCATCACTAGCCGCGGCTAGAAGAACAAACGCCCAACTGGAAGAAATTAAAGATGCAATGAAGACAATGCGAAAAGATTTTGAAGCGTTTAATCTTTCCATTCATTCTGATTACAAATTCCATATTGGAATTGCAAAGGCCACTAACAATGAGATTTTTGTCCAATTACTTGAAAACATTCACATCGGATTAACCAAAACCATGGCAATTGCCCAAGAACTATCAAGAGAAAGTGTTAAAAATCAAACATCTCCTAACCGTAACAACGAAGTTCTAGAGGAACATCAACGTATTTTAGACGCCATAGAAATGCAGGATCAAGAAGGAGCACGTTTAGCCATGCGTTACCATATATCTAAAATAAAACAACGAATTATAAACATTCACATTGAGGAATAAATGTTGTTTTAATCTATTTTCGAAATTAAACACTTATTTCTTGGCTTTCCATTTTTCGAATTTATCTTTGGATTCTTCTGAAGTTAAAGGATAAAGACCAATAACAGGGTCACCTGCTAATACTCTTTCAGTTACAAATTCTTCATATAGCTCCATCTTCTCTGCCTCTTCGGCCACTGTATCCGCTAAATGGGCTGGAATGACCATAACTCCATCATCGTCACCAACAATAACGTCTCCAGGAAAAACGGCTACATCTCCACAGCCAATAGGAACATTTATATCAAGCGCCTGATTCAAGGTCAAATTAGTAGGTGCTGAAGGTGTTTTATGGTAAGAAGAAAAATCTAAATTAGCGATGATACCCGAGTCTCTAAATCCGCCATCCGTCACAACGCCTGCCGCTCCGCGAACCATAAGCCTTGTAATCAAGATAGATCCAGCTGATGCTGCACGAGCAGACTTTCTGCTATCCATAACCATAACTGCTCCTTCTGGGCAAGTTTCAACCGCTACTCTTTGCGGATGCTTGGGATCTCTAAAAACAGTCATTGGATTTAAATCCTCTCTTGCAGGGATATATCTTAAAGTAAAAGCTTCTCCAACCATATTTTCTCTGCCTGGAGACAAAGGCCTAACATCTTGAATAAACTGAAATTTTAAACCTAATTTAAATAGAATCGAAGCAATAGTTGGTGTACTTGTTTTTTTTAGTTGCGCTCTGGTTGATATTGTCATTTTTGGTAGTTGGATTATGCTTTTTTATTATAATCTTTTATTGATAAATTTTTAACTTGTATTGTAAAAATACAAGTTAAACTATGGCTAATAGTGGCAAAACCTTTTTATTGCGAATACAGACATTTTATGCCGATTTAGTATCGTTTAATACAATTGTTCTTGACAAATATAGATAATCATTTTAAAACTTGTAATATTATTTTACAAGTTACTTGTTTTACATTCATTCAGTTATTGTGCATCACATAACTATTTACAATAAAACAGGTTGTCAAAAATAATTTTAGGAATTATGAAATCAATACCAAGGGTGATAATAATGCTGAACACATTAAAGTATTAATACCTCAAGACGAGGTCGCGAGAATTAGTACTATCGTATTACTAATAGTTGGAATTAGCTTAAAATAATACAGATTTTTTGAATTGTTGAGGCGTCATCATTTCCATCTTTTTAAATTGTCTGTTAAAATAACTTGTGTTATTAAACCCAGATTTAAACGCAATTTCAGACATTCTAAAATCTGTAGATTCTTTAATTAATTTCTTGGAAAATTTAATTTTTTGAGAATTTATATAGTCAATAGGAGAGATGCCTAAAGTATTTTTAAACTGTTTGTGAAAATGTGAAGTGCTCATGTGCGCTTTTTTTGCTAACGCTTCTACATTAATGTCTTTATTAGTTAAGTTATCCTTAATGTATTTAATAACAGTTCCTATTCTAGTATCGTTAAAAATTTGATTAGGATCATTTATAATTAACGACTTTGCTTTAGTTTGTAAAAGTCTAACTATCAATTCTTGGATCATTAAATCTAATAATACGTCTTTTGATTTATTGTTATTGGTAAAGGTGTAAGTCAATCTTTCAATTAAATGATTTACATCTATATTGTTTATTAAATGTGATGCCGTTTCGTCTAAATTCCAATTATTGTTTTCATTTTCAATGGCAACATGATGGTTAAATTTTTCAACAACTTCATCAATTTTAAAGGCATCAATACCCAAGGCTAAACATTGTGTAGGTTGATTTTTTGTAGCTAAAGGAAAATCAATAATCATTTCCTTATTAGTTGGCATTACAACAGATTCTCCAGGAAAAAAATCAAAGGCTTCAAAACCATCAATATGCATTACTTTTTTCCCTGTAAGCATACTTGCAATGATAGGAAAGTTAAAAGTCAATGAAATATTTTCAGCAAAGGCATGTGTTTCATAAATATTAAGTTCAGCATAATCAGCACTATAAGTAGTTCTGTTCTCCACTAAAGTGGTTATCTTTCTATTATTTTTATGTTGGTTTAATAATGAATTCATGCTAGAGCGAATAAAATTTTAATACATAAAGCTTGATTTAAGAGGTATGTTCAAAAGTATGATATATATGTTCAAGATAATTAGAATATGATAAAATAACTTTAAAAAAATAAATATAATGAAAAAATTAGATTAAAAAACTACCTAATTATTAACTAAATAAAGAAAAATATGAGTTATTCTAAACCAAAGTTTAAAGAGAAGTATTCCAATTTTATAAAT
>CAZPHF010000159.1:0-3436 GCA_964586115.1 uncultured Flavobacteriaceae bacterium
GTTACTTTTTCATTACGACCTATCTTACGCTCAGTTCTCACAATGGTCTCTGTAACCTGCTGTGGCTGCGTTTGATTTGTTTGAGCTTCCTGAGTTGGGCTATTAAATTCAGCTTTGCTCAACTGCACTTTTTCTTGTTTCTGTTCACGTGCCTGTGACACCTGCTGAGGGCTTTGACTCGGTAGCTCCCCTTTAAACAGGAATGACAATACTTCTTTATTTACCTTATCGAGCATTTCTTTGAATAATTCAAAGGCCTCGAATTTATAGATCAACAGTGGATCTTTTTGCTCATAGGTAGCATTCTGAACAGATTGCTTCAGATCATCCATTTTTCTTAAATGATCTTTCCATGTATCATCAATAATGGCAAGGGTGATATTTTTTTCAAAATCTTCCACCAATTGTTGCCCCTTACTCTCATAAGCATCCTTTAAATTCGTGACGACCTGTAAGGTCTTGATACCATCCGTGAAAGGAACCACAATACGTTCATATCGATCCCCTTGTTTTTCATACACATCTTTGATCACAGGAAAGGCAGCTATAGCACTTCTTTCTATTTTACCCTGATAATGCTTATATACGACATCAAAAAGTTCATCTACCAGTTCTCTTTCTTCCTTTGCAGCGAACTCTTCTTTGCTAAATGGAGAAGTACTTGAAGAAAAACGGATCAATTCGAATTCAAAATTTGAATAGTCATTGGTCATCTTATTGTTCAATACAATAGAATCACAGGTATCATAGATCATATTCACAATGTCAACCTGCAGACGTTCTCCATATAAGGCATGTCTTCTACGCTTATATATAACCTCTCTTTGGGCGTTCATGATATCATCATATTCCAGTAATCGCTTACGAATACCAAAGTTATTTTCCTCCACTTTTTTCTGTGCTCTTTCAATGGATTTGGAGATCATAGAGTGTTGGATGACTTCTCCCTCCTTAAGTCCCATTTTATCCATCATTTTGGCAATTCTTTCTGAACCAAAAAGGCGCATCAAATTATCTTCAAGGGACACATAGAATTGAGTAGAACCAGGATCTCCCTGACGTCCGGCACGACCTCTTAACTGGCGGTCAACACGTCTTGAATCGTGTCTTTCCGTACCCACAATGGCCAGACCACCGGCAGTTTTAACTTCCTCAGACAATTTAATGTCAGTACCCCTACCAGCCATGTTGGTAGCAATGGTAACAACTCCAGGGTTACCTGCTGATTCCACAATATCTGCTTCTTTTTTGTGCAGTTTTGCGTTCAGTACATTATGAGGAATTTTTCTAATAGAAAGCATTTTTGACAACAATTCCGAGATCTCTACAGAAGTAGTACCTACAAGCACTGGCCTTTGCTGATCGACCAGATTATTGATCTCATCAATGACTGCATTGTATTTTTCTCTTTTGGTTTTATAAATCAAATCCTCACGATCATCTCTGATAAGTGGCACATTGGTGGGAATTTCAATAACATCGAGTTTGTAGATCTCCCAGAATTCACCAGCCTCTGTGATCGCTGTACCAGTCATCCCTGAGAGTTTACGGTACATTCTAAAAAAATTTTGCAGGGTAATGGTGGCAAAAGTCTGCGTCGCAGCCTCGATCTTAACATCTTCCTTCGCTTCCAGGGCCTGATGCAAACCGTCAGAATATCTCCTTCCGTCCATCACACGACCTGTTTGCTCATCAACGATCTTAATCTGATCGTCTATGATAACGTATTCTACATCTTTCTCGAATAGGGTATAGGCCTTTAGCAATTGATTCATGGTATGAATACGCTCACTTTTGATACTGAAATCGCGGTATAA
Source organism: uncultured Flavobacteriaceae bacterium (assembly GCA_964586115.1). Classification (GTDB taxonomy): domain Bacteria; phylum Bacteroidota; class Bacteroidia; order Flavobacteriales; family Flavobacteriaceae; genus Lutimonas. The sequence goes on from CAZPHF010000159.1 coordinate 1,818, forward strand.
TTCTTCTTTCTCTTTAGCCTTTTCTTCGACAGAAATTTCTTTAGCATCAATTTTACCTACTTCGATACCCATATCAGGTAAAACAAAGAAATGATTTTCGTTACCTCCAGACAAATGTGCGATTCCTTTATCGCTCAAATCAATAGAATTGGTCTTTTCTTCTATCACAAATAGTAGCTCCTCATCAACCTTAGGCATTTCACGGTTGTTGTCCTGCATATAAAAATTTTCGGTTTTTTGCAGCAATTGCTTGATCCCTTCCTGGCTCAGAAACTTGATCAAAGCTTTGTTTTTCGGCAAACCTCTAAAAACTCTGTATAATAAAAAACCACCTTCCTTGGTATTTCCTTCAGCAATCAATTTTTTAGCCTCCGCCAGTATCCCGATCAGGTACTTGTTTTGGATACTCACCAGTTGGTCGACCTTTGGTTTTAACTCATTGAATTCATGTCTGTCTCCTTGAGGAATAGCTCCGGAAATGATTAAGGGCGTTCTGGCATCATCCACAAGAACAGAATCCACCTCATCAACAATGGTGTAGTTATGGGGTCTTTGAACAAGATCCTTTGGCGAATGAGCCATATTGTCTCTTAGATAATCAAATCCAAATTCGTTGTTCGTACCGTATGTAATATCCGCTAAATAGGCTGCACGTCTTTCATCAGAATTGGGTTTGTGGTTATCTATACAGTCTATACTGAGTCCGTGAAATTCAAATATAGGTCCCATCCAGGCCGCATCCCGTTTTGCCAGATAGTTGTTAACGGTCACTACATGAACGCCATTACCTGTTAAGGCATTTAGATAAATGGGTAAAGTAGCTACAAGTGTTTTTCCTTCACCTGTCATCATTTCGGCAATATTTCCCTGGTGTAAAACAGCCCCACCAATCAATTGAACATCATAGTGAACCATGTCCCAGATAATAGGTTTTCCTGCCGCGTCCCATGTATTTGACCAGATCGCATGATCGCCATCAAGCGTCACATAATCGTGTACAGATATCTCTCTGTCAAAAGCTGTGGCCTTCACTTTTAGGGTTGTATTTTCAGTAAACCTTTTGGCCGTTTCTCGCATGACCGCAAATGCCTCAGGCTGGATCTCATTCAATACGTTTTCCGAAGCTTCATAAGCTTCATCTTTCAATTGGTCAATTTCTTTATAAACAGCCTCTTTTCTATCGATTCCTGCGGTTTCAATTTCTTTATGAAGCGCCTCTATCTGGTCTTCAAAAGGCTTGATCGCCTCTCCAATAATCTTTTTAAAAGTACTTGTCTTGCCTCGAAGTTCATCGATTGACAATAAGGACATTTCCTTATCGAAGGATCTTACTTTGTCTACTAATGGTTGTAAAAGCTTGAGATCTTTTTTCTTCTTATCTCCAACAAAAGCTTTCAATACTGAATTTAAAAAACTCATAATGATATGTGTTATTAGAACCGATTGAGTCTCGGTAATTATTTTATGCTACTGGCTCATTTTGATCAAATCAAAGAAGGGTCAACATAAAAAAAAAAGCCTCTTAAGAGACTTTTATTTTTTTAGTATTCATCTTCATTCCAAAGAAAATCTTCATCCGTTGGATAATCAGGCCAAATCTCTTGGATGATCTCGTAACT
>CAZPHF010000160.1:0-3425 GCA_964586115.1 uncultured Flavobacteriaceae bacterium
GGTTGTTCCAGAAACTCTACACCTAATTTCTTTAACTCGTAGGCATTTTCCAGAGTTTCCTCCACGTCCCAAGAACCGTTGGCATCAATCCTAAAGACCGCATCAGTATGTTGTCGTAAGGCTCTTATAATGGCAAGATCTTCTTTAGTTCCCAATTTGATCTTATAAATGGGCCAGGGAGTTTCCTGCATTTTAAGAATCATATTTTCAATGCTGTCTATGCCAATGGTGAAATTTGAAAGAATGTTGTTTTCGATTTTATAATTCCACAATTCATAAAGCTTTTTTCCTTTCTTACGGGCGTATAGGTCATTGTAGGCTATATCCAGTGCACAAAGGGCAAACATATTGTCTTTTAATAATGGAAACATTTTATCCCAAAATATTTCTGGGGTTTTATCTGAATCGGATTCAATTTGTTGCTTGATGATACTCAGATCAAGAATCATATCATCTACACTTTGATGATAATAGGGATTCTCAGACGCTTCACCATAACCCGAATATTCTCCATCTTTTAATTCTACAATCAGCACCTTTTTATGGTCAAATGACTGTCTTGAGATCCTGAAAGTATGTTTAAGTTGTAGATTGTATGTACGAAGAATGAGTTGCATAAAGGCTTAGTAATTATTTTTGGGTATTTCCTTTAACGATAATTACAATTTCACCCTTTGGCGGATGTTCCATAAAATGCTCTTTAATTTCCGTTACTGTACCCCTTCGGGTTTCTTCAAATAACTTTGTCAATTCTCTTGAGACCGAAACCATACGATTTTCTCCAAAATATTCTTCAAAATGTCCAAGCGTTTTGACTAGCTTATGAGGAGATTCATAAAAGATGAGGGTACGAGTTTCCTCAGACAACATTTTCAGTCTTGTTTGCCTTCCTTTTTTTACAGGCAAAAACCCTTCAAAAACGAATTTATCATTAGGAAATCCACTATTGACCAGTGCAGGAACAAAAGCCGTTGCACCAGGTAAGCACTCTACATCAACTCCCTTTTCTATACAAGCTCTGGTCAGTAAAAAGCCCGGATCTGAAATGGCAGGTGTTCCGGCATCAGAAATCAGCGCAAAGTTTTCCCCTGCATGTATCCGTTTAACGATACGATCAACCATTTTATGCTCATTATGCATATGATGAGAAAGCATTGGAGTGTCAATTTGATAATGTTTGAGTAATTTGCCTGAAGTTCTTGTGTCTTCAGCCAATATGACGTCTACTTCTTTCAATATTCTTATCGCCCTTAAGGTGATATCTTCAAGATTTCCGATAGGAGTCGGCACAAGATAAAGTTTTGAAATTTCCGTACTTTCTGAATTCACATCAATAAATTTATACAAATATAAAGTTTATTAAAAGCAAAGTACATTCTAGAGATCATTTCTCCCGATAAAATGAATACAGATATAAGTCTAAGGAAAGCCGACGAAAATTTGTTTTAAAAAGTCAACAACTCTTCTCTAATTGATTAAATTTGCAGCTTCAATAAAATGAGGATTACTATGTACAGGAGTCATAATAACGGAGAGTTAAGACTGGAGCATGAAGGGCAGGAAATATGCCTTTCAGGTTGGGTTCAAAAAGTAAGAGATAAAGGATTTATGGTTTGGGTGGATCTTCGAGACCGATACGGAATAACCCAACTGATCTTTGACGCTGAAAGAACAGATGCCAGCATGGTTGAAAAGGCGAGATCTCTAGGGCGTGAATTCGTTATTCAGGTCAAAGGAAAAGTCATAGAGCGCGAAGCCAAAAATGATCAAATGCCTACAGGAGATATTGAAATCCTGGTGTCAGAATTAAATATCCTTAACGAGTCAAAAACGCCTCCTTTTACCATAGAGAATGAAACAGACGGGGGAGATGAATTGAGGATGAAATACAGATATCTAGATATACGAAGGAAACCGGTTCGGGAGAATTTGATCTTTCGCTCCAAAGTCACTATGGAAGTCAGGAAATATTTGACTGCAGAAGGATTTATAGATGTGGAGACCCCATATCTGATCAAATCTACACCTGAAGGCGCCAGGGATTTTGTGGTGCCGTCGAGAATGAATGAGGGACAATTTTATGCCCTTCCTCAATCTCCACAAACCTTTAAACAGTTATTAATGGTTGGAGGGCTTGATAAATACTTTCAGATCGTAAAATGTTTTAGAGACGAGGACCTAAGAGCTGACAGACAGCCTGAATTTACTCAGATAGATTGTGAAATGGCCTTTGTGGAGCAGGAGGATATACTCAACACCTTTGAAGGTCTTGTAAGACACCTTTTAAAGGAAATCAAAGGACTTGATGTAGCCGAATTTCCAAGAATAACTTATGATGAAGCCATAAAAACCTTTGGCAATGATAAACCAGATATCAGATTTGGAATGAAGTTTGGAGAATTGAATGCGTTAGCCAAAGGAAAAGGGTTTGGTGTATTTGATTCACAAGAATTAGTTGTTGGGATAGCAGTTCCGGGATGTGCCGGATATTCAAGAAAACAACTCGATAAGATAGTAGATTTTGTAAAAAAACCTCAAATTGGAGCGAATGGTCTTATTTGGGTGAAATACAATGAAGATGGGAGTTTTAAATCTTCTGTTGACAAGTTTTTCGATCAAGAGCAGTTGAAAAGTTGGGCTGATCAATTGGGTGCCGAAACAGGCGATCTTTTACTTGTGATGGCTGGAGATGCCGATAAAACGAGAACCCAGCTGAGTGCACTTAGAATGGAAATGGCTGAGGAATTAGGTTTGAGAAAACCTCATGAATTTGCTCCTTTATGGGTAGTAGATTTTCCGTTGCTTGAATGGGATGAGGAAACGCAAAGATATCATGCCATGCATCATCCATTTACTTCTCCAAAACCAGAGGATATGGATTTATTGGAAACCGAACCAGGAAAGGTACGCGCCAATGCCTATGACATGGTACTCAATGGAAATGAAATAGGAGGGGGATCCATAAGAATCTTTGATAAGGAGACACAATCGAGGATGTTCGACCTTTTAGGATTTTCAAAAGAAGAAGCCAAGGATCAATTTGGATTTTTGATGAATGCATTTGAATACGGTGCGCCACCTCATGGAGGACTGGCCTTTGGACTTGACCGATTGGTAGCTATTTTAGGAGGACAGGAGACGATCAGAGATTTTATTGCCTTTCCAAAAAATAATTCTGGAAGGGATGTGATGATAGAGGCTCCCTCTAAAATTGATGGAATGCAACTAAAGGAGTTGCATTTGAAACTGGATTTATAATCCATTTGATTATTTATTTTATTCAGGTTGGAGAAACAATGATTTAGATATCTAAAATATTTCGATTTCAACTAATTTTAATTATGCCGGAAAGCAAACGTTTATTAATAAGGTTTTTAAAATGGAGATATAAGCATATTTCCAATAAACATTTTATTAGTATAGCT
>CAZPHF010000161.1:0-3351 GCA_964586115.1 uncultured Flavobacteriaceae bacterium
ATGAGCCCAACGAGCTACCTACTGCTCTATCCCGCGATGTGGGTGCAAAGATACACATTATTTAGAGATATAGACAAAGGTTTTTTCATAAAAAAAGTCAGGTATTTTTATACCTGACTTTCAATTAATTATCTATAAAACACCTATGATCTTTGGATTTATCCATTCATAGACATTAAAAACTCTTCATTATTATTAGTGTATTTTATTTTGTCTTTGACAAATTCCATAGCTTCTATAGGATTCATGTCGGCAAGATACTTTCTTAAGACCCAAAGACGTTGTTGTTTTGCTTTGTCTCCATGAAGAAGATCATCACGACGCGTACTTGATTTAACAAGATCAATTGCAGGGTAAATTCTTCTGTTTGAAATATTTCTATCCAATTGAAGTTCCATGTTACCAGTTCCTTTGAACTCTTCAAAAATTACTTCATCCATTTTTGAACCAGTCTCTGTAAGCGCTGTTGCAATTATAGTAAGTGATCCACCATTTTCAATGTTTCTTGCCGCTCCAAAAAATCTTTTTGGTTTGTGTAATGCATTGGCATCAATACCACCTGAAAGGATTTTCCCAGAAGCGGGTGCTACTGTATTATAAGCTCGGGCCAAACGTGTAATAGAATCTAATAATATCACCACATCATGACCGCACTCAACAAGCCTTTTAGCTTTTTCAAGCACAATGTTGGCAACCCTTACATGTTTCTCAGCTGATTCGTCAAAAGTTGAAGCAATTACTTCTCCTTTTACGTTTCTCTGCATATCTGTAACTTCCTCAGGACGTTCATCAATGAGTAAAACCAATTGGTAAACTTCGGGATGATTTGCAGCAATTGCATTTGCAATATCTTTTAAAAGAATTGTTTTCCCTGTTTTTGGTTGTGCTACCAACATACCTCTTTGACCCTTCCCAATAGGTGAAAATAAGTCAATGATTCTGGTTGAAAGATTACTTCCCTTTTCTGCAAGATCGAATTTTTCTTCAGGAAATAGAGGAGTTAGGTGTTCAAAAGAAACACGATCCCTTACAATACTTGGATTAAGACCATTGATAAGGCTCACTCTGATAAGAGGGAAATATTTTTCACCTTCCTTAGGAGGTCTCACTTTCCCCTTAACTGTATCACCCGTTTTTAAACCAAAAAGTTTGATCTGTGATTGAGATACGTAAATATCATCTGGTGAAGAAAGGTAATTATAGTCAGACGATCTTAAGAAACCATATCCATCAGGCATGATTTCTAAAACACCTTCACTTTCAATTATACCGTCAAATTCAAAGTCAGGATCTCTGTATTTGCCAGGATGACTGGTCTCATTTCCACGTTGTTTGGGATTCTGATTAGGATTTCTTTGCTCCTTTTTCCGAGGATGTTGCGTATTTCTTTGCTCTTTTACCTGAGGATGCTGCGTATTTTTTTGCTCCTTTTGCTGAGCCGGATGCTGTTTGTTCTGATCTTTTTGTTGAACAGGATGTTGTTTGTTCTGTTCTTTTTGCTGTCCGGGATGTTGTTTATTTTGCTCTTTTGATTGAGATTGAATTCTTTTCTGTGGAACAGTTTGATTTCTATCTGGAGCAACGGTTTGATTTCTATCTGGAGCAACAGGTTGGTTTCTATCCGGAGCAATAGGTTTTACGGCATCTTGAGTCGGTTTTTCCTCCTCAATCTGCTCATTTTTAACCGGTACTTTAGTCTCAATGACAGGTTGTGCTTCAGTTTTTTTGATTTCTTTATTTGGAAGAACTTCTTTTTTAATGTCGGTGGCTTGGGAGGCCATGTCAGGTGCCGACTCATTTTTAGAAATTCTTTTTCGTTTTGGTTTATTGGAAGCAGCTGTTTCTTTTAGTTGTTTCGGGTTTGCAGCCTGTACGTCCAATATTTGATAAACCAAATCAAGTTTTTTCAACTGACGGAACTTTGGAACTTCAATTTTTTGTGCGATTTCTTGCAACTCCAAAAGTTTCATCTCTTTGAGTTCGTCTATGTCAAACATCATATATAAATGTTAATTAATGATATCAATTCTTTGGTGAGAATTATCTGTTTAAATGAATATGTTTTGATAATATAAAGGGTATCGTAAAAGAAGTAATTTTACAATATGTTTCGATTTGATGTCACAATATTACAAAATAAAATTAATATAGAAGTTTATTTCTTAAAAAGATTAGTGTATTTTTGCCCTTCATTTTTAAGAAATGTTACAAAGAATTCAAACCCTTTATTTACTGATCGCTATCATACTAGCTGGCCCTGTTGCTTTTTTAGTTGCGTTCTGGGTAAGTGCAAAGGATGAGCTGGTTTATTTGAATTCAATGTTGCAAACAAGGGAAATACCTGTTCTTGTTATTCCTATATTATTTATGGTCTCAGCACTTATGGCTTTTTTGACCTTGATATCTTTTAAAAACCGAACAAAACAAATCATATACAATAGATTGAATATTGTAATCAACTTTTTATTGTTAGGAATTGTCGTATATCATCAACTAAAGTTGCCTGGAGAAACTGTTGTTTCAGAGAAGGGTATTGGGGTTTTCATACCTTTATTGATGATTGTTTTGTTAGCCTTGGCCAATAAATCAATCATAAAGGATGATAAACTTGTAAAATCTGTAGATCGATTGCGGTAATACTAATACCTTAGTTATAGTGTGTTAAGACTGTCTGAATCTGATTCAGACAGTTTTTTTTTTGGCTGATTCCCATCTAACGGTTTTTGGGTAATTTTGAAAATCCCAAGTTCCTCTATTGTGAGAAACATGATGTGTGCATATATTTGTAGTGTAATTATTCAAGTAATAGTTACTGTTATGAAAAAACAGCCTTTGAGAAAAGGCATAAAGGGGGGAAAGGAGAGAAGATTACTTTCACTTCAAAAGAAGAAAGAGCTTCTCTCCTTATTTTAAACTCCGTGGATAAATTGCTATGAATTCCTAAAGTTGACATTTTGAAAATTAAATTTCTCTTAAAGAGATGTTATTAAGGATTATTGATTCTTAATCATATATATACTCTATGATACTGATCATGGAGAGAAGAAAGGGGAGAAAGGAGAGAAGTGAAGTCATTGTTCTGTCATTCTATTGAAACAAATAACTTCTCTCCTTACTATTTTCAGGAAGTGGGAAAATTGCTATACATTCCAAAACTGACATAAAGACATCAAATTTCTCAAAAAGAAATGATCTCATAAAGGATTTCCTTTATGGTATAAAACACTCCTGGTAGTTTATCATGGAGAAGAAGAGAGGGGAGAAAGGAGAGAAGTAAAGCACATTGTTTTCTAACGTAAATAAATGATACAAATAGCTTCTCTCCTTACTATTTTTTAACCAAAAAATACA
>CAZPHF010000162.1:0-3307 GCA_964586115.1 uncultured Flavobacteriaceae bacterium
ACTAACGCCTTTTATGTGGTCGATGAAAAAAAGAAATCTGGAATAGAAAATTATGAGCCCATCGTTACCGTAAGTACTAAAAAAGAAGGTGAAAAAATGGTAATCAAAGTGATTGATAACGGTAATGGTATACCCAAGAAAGTGCTTGATAAAATATTTCAACCTTTTTTTACCACCAAACCCGCTGGTCAGGGAACCGGCTTAGGCTTATCTTTAAGTTATGATATTGTAAAGGCGCATGGGGGTGAGTTAAAAGTAGAGACAAGAGAAAATGAGGGTACGGAATTCTTAATTCAGTTACCGATTTAGAGATATTAATAAGAAGTAAAGTATATGAAATTGAACACCAAATCGAAGTATCTTTTTTTGCTCATACTTATGTGCAATTTAGGTGTTGCCTTGTCTCAAAAATTACATTTTACCCAGGTGTCGCCACCTTCAGAGTCTCCATCTTGGGGGTTGACAACCAGTATGATGCAGGATAGATCTGGTTATATGTGGTTTACTACAGGAAATCAAGGTGTACAGAGGTTTGATGGATATAATTTTAAGTCATATGTCAATGATCCACTCGATCCGAATTCTATCGCTCCTAACGGCGCAGAATGCATCTTAGAAGATTCTGAGGGAATCATATGGATTGGTACAACGGGTTCAGGACTGGAACGACTTGACCCCAGTACTGGAATATTTACGCATTTTGTTCATAGTTCCAATGATCCTGAGAGTATCATTCATAATGATGTGAAAGCCATTTTTGAAGATCATCAGGGAGTCCTTTGGGTTGGTACAACTGGGGGGCTCGAAATCTTTGACAGAAAATCTCAAAAATTTAAACATTTTACTTCTGACCCAAATGATCCTACAACGATTAGCAACAATTGTGTCAAAGAGATCTATGAGGATTCCAATAATAGCTTGTGGTTTGGTACAGGAGAACCTTGGGGTGGTTACGATATAAATATTGGCGGGCTGAACCAATTTGATAGAAATACGGGTAAATTTATCCGATATGTACATGATGAAAATGACCCCTTAAGTCTTATTGATAATCGTATTACAGCCATTCATGAAGATAGCCAGGGAAAGTTCTGGATAGGTACTGCCGAAGATGGCCTGCATCTAATGGATCGGGATAAAGGAACATTTCAGCGACTTACTTTTGACCCTTTATATCCAGATAAATTAAGCCGTCCCGCTTTGCAACCAATCACATTAACTGGGGCAGTCGATCATATCGCTTTTATTAAAGAGGATAAAACGGGCCATATATGGATTGGAACTATGGGCGCTGGGATAAATCGCTATGATCCTAAAACGGAAAAAGTAAGGCATTATGGTGGCGACGAAAGTTATGGTGGATTGAAGGATATGCTTTTTTGGTCTTCCTTTATATCACGTGATGGTGTAATTTGGATAAGTAGCACGGAAAATAATGTGTTTAGGGTAAATCCTTCTCAAACAAGATTTGAGGATATAAATGTTGATGCCTTTATTTTTTCTTTGTATCAGGAGGAGAGTACGATGTGGATTGGAACCTTTGATGGATTAATTCATAGGGATATAAATTCAGAATTGAATACGAAGTTTGAGCATGACTCCTTGATTCCTTCAAGCATTGGTTCGGGATTGATAAGAAGTATTGTGCCAGACGAGAACGGTGGCCTTTGGGTTGGTACAGAAGGTGGAGGTCTGAATCATTTCAATCCAAAAACAAAATCATTTACACATTATTATCATGATGAAAATGATTTACAAAGTATTGACAATGATACAATTACCAGTCTTCTTAAGGACAGTTTTTCAAATCTTTGGATTGGAACAAATACTGGCTTAAACATGATGAAGAAGGGTTCAGTAGATTTTATTCACTATAGTCATGATTCTTTGAACACTAGTAGTCTTTCAGATTCTTACAGTGTGAGCACCTTATTAGAGGATGAAGATCAAACACATCTTTGGGTTGGTACTTATGGAGGCGGTCTAAACAGGTTAGATATGAAATCCGGAAAATTTGATCATTTTCTTCCTGATGAAGCCATATTCGGGATGGTTCAAGACGTTGATGGGGTTATTTGGGCCGCTTCAAACGAAGGTTTGTCTAGGTATGTGATTGGTATTAGTAAATTTGAAAAATTCATTGACCCTAATGGAATTTTTTCTAGTTCGTACTCAGGTATAGAAGTAGATAGTAAAAATAATCTATGGTTAACCGGGGAAACCGGAATTTGGCAAATAAATAGTGACCGCTCTCTTGTTCATTCCTATTCTAATAATAATGGCGTGAGATCTTCTTTGTTTTATTCAGCACTAATTTTTAAAGACTTAAATGGGGCAATTTGTTTTCCTTATTATCCTAGTAGTTATTATAGAATTTTACCAGATAATATTATAAGAAAAGCGCAAGCTCCGGTTGTTTTGATCAACGATTTCAAGCTGGGAGCTGAATCGGTTTCACCCGGAGAAGGAAGCCCTATAGGCGTTCCAATAAATGAAGAATCAGAAATCAATTTACAGTATGATCAAAATATATTTTCCTTTGATTTTACCGCAATTGATTTTACGAACCCCTATGATAATACAATTTTATTCAAGTTGGAAAACTATGATGCAGATTGGAGAGCCCCTGGAATGGATAAAACAGTGCAATATATCAACGTTTCTCCGGGGAATTACATATTTCGTATAAAGGCAGCTACGAACATGGGAGTATTTGCAGAAAAGGAAATTATAGTAAATATTAGTCCCCCATGGTGGCTTACCTGGTGGGCTTACGTTATGTATGGCTTTATGTTTTTCATTGGTGTATATGTAATTCATCGCTTTCAAAAAACAAGGCTTCTAAAAGCCGAAAGGGAAAAATCCAGAGATAAAGAACTTGCCCAGGCGAAAGAAATTGAAAAAGCCTATACAGATTTAAAAGCTACCCAATCTCAATTGATCCAATCAGAAAAAATGGCTTCCTTAGGGGAGTTAACAGCGGGTATCGCTCATGAGATTCAGAATCCACTGAATTTTGTGAATAATTTTTCTGAAGTGAGCAATGAGATGATCGATGAAATGATAGAGGAAATTGAAAACAATGATTTGGAAGAGGTAAAGACTATTGCGAAGGATGTAAAACAAAATTTAGACAAGATCAACCATCATGGCAAAAGAGCAGATGCGATTGTAAAAGGTATGTTACAGCACAGCCGAAGCAGTGATGGTAAAAAAGAACTCACTGATATCAATGCCTTAGCCGATGAATATCTGCGATTGGCTTACCATGGCTTACGAGCCAAAGACAAAACTTTTAATGCTACCT
>CAZPHF010000163.1:0-3306 GCA_964586115.1 uncultured Flavobacteriaceae bacterium
TATTCTAATCTTTGGAATTATTGGAATATGGACTTAGCCATAGCTGTTAAATTATACCTTGTTAAGCAAAATTTTAAATGCGCTTACAACTATTTATTGTTTAACAGTTCATAACCTTGATTGATACCCTTTTCAATAGCAGGCACGCCGCTTTGCATCCAAACAGGTTTAGATTGACCTTTTAAATAATGATCGAAAAACTGAGCCAATCTGATATTAAAATCTTTTCTATTTTGACGCTTTAAAGGCCAGTGTGGTTCATCATTATAGTTGAGAAACCATGATGGTTTACCCAAGCGTCGTAAACTCACAAAGAATTCGATTCCCTGGTACCATGGAACGTGACCATCACCATCGTTATGCATAATGAGCAGGGGTGTATTTATTTTATCAATATTAAAAATGGGTGAATTCTCTATATAACGTGAAGGATATTCCCAAGGAGTTCCACCTATTCTACTTTGCGTATGCTCATATTGAAACTGTCGACTAAGTCCTGTCTCCCATCGAATACCGCCATACGCACTGATCATATTAGGTACCGGGGCACCAGATTCAGCGGCCTTAAAAATATCAGTTTTAGTAACTAGATATGCTATTTGGTAACCACCCCAACTGTGACCTTGAGCTCCAATATTATTTTTATCTACAAAACCTTTTTCAATCAAAGATGTAATTCCGGGGATAACACAATTGTATGCACTTTCTCCGGGATAGCCTACCCGGTAGTAAACATCAGGATTAAAAATAAGATATCCCCTGCTGGCATAAAAACTGTAATTAATGGTTGATCTTCCCGGTGAAGGTGCCCAATGGCGGTGAAGACGATCTGAACTTTTTTCATAAAAATTTACAATCATGGGGTATTTCTTGTCAGGGTCAAAGTCTTCTGGTTTGACCAACATACCTGTAAGTTCTTTTCCATCCAATGATGTCCATTTTACGAGTTCGATGCTGCCCCAATTATAATCTTTTTGCTGAGGATTTGCATCGCTGATCATTGTTTGCTTTTTAAAGTTTAGGTCTGAATAGTATATATTCGGGAATTCTTTAAAAGATTCTCTTTTAAAAATTACTTTATCTGCTTGCTGAGCCATTTTAGGTTTGGAATAGCTATAGGGGCCATCCAATAATTGTTTTCCTTTTTTGCGCTTATAATCATATTCAAAATAACCTGAGTTTTTAGTTTCTTCGACAAAGGTTGTAAACAACCATTTTTTATCAGCGTCTAAATACTGCTCATCGTCATCCAGCTGAACATATCTGTAAACAGTTTTGTTTTCTCGGCCTTTTGTTAATCTCGTATTTGTTCCACTATCAGGATTGAATTCCCAAATATCATAACGGTCATAGATAATCAGGGATTTGTCATCTTTTGTCCATCCGGCCTTACCATAAGAATTTGGATGCCTCGGAGCGTCATTTAATTCATTATAAAAAGGTTTCCCCTTTGTAAGGGCCTTGTATTGTAATGTGGAAACGCTATATGAAAACCAAGTACTGTCAATTCGATTATAACCATATGCATATGTACCATCGGGACTTAAGCTTACAGTACCTGAAACCTTTGTCAATGCTTTATCTGTTTTTCCAGTTTCCAGATTAACAACGGCAAAATCTCTGACTCTATCACCCGTCCATTGGCTTTCTAATTGGTAAGGAAGACGCGTGTTTATCAATCCATAATCAGCATCACCTTCCTTACCTAAAAGGGCATCAGGATATGCTTCTGTTGCAAGCTGAATCAATTTATGAGTATTTAAATTAATGACCGTTTGATACGATTTCTTTTCATCTTTCTTCACTTCGGATTCCTGAACTGTATATAATCTGGGCTCATCGTATGTCCAAACTTCAACATTTACAATTTCTTCCTCTATAAGGGTCGTATCCTTTAGAACTGCGGGTTTTGCTAAACCAAAAAACAACTTTGAATCATTTTTTGAGAAGCTTATTTTTCCATCAGAAGATATTCTGTAACCTTTGGGTGAAGAATTTGCATCAAGCATTTTTTCTGCTGCTGACTGACCCTCGCTCCAATGGTACAATTCGTTTGGTCTCACTTGTATTTTAGTAGTATCAGTGTCAACAATAAAGGCCAAATTCTTACCGCTTTCACTAAAATTCAGTTCGTAATATTTTCCTTTTTTAGTTTCATAAATAGCAGTGAGTTTATCCTTATTTAAATCCAGTACAAAAACCCCTGAATTTGACTTTTCATTTTCGCCTGTAGTGCTGAAAGCAAAACGTTTCCCTTTTTCCGCAAATGAAAAATTGGTAACAAATTTAAAAGTGTCTTGCTTTTTGCTTACTAAATTTCTCAATACCATGTGATAACCATTCTCATCACTTACTTTTTTATCCTTTTTTTTCTTTTTCTTTTCTTCTGTATCGAGAGAATCCTTTTCATCTTTATTATCATCTTTAATTTCTTCAAGTTGATAAGCTACATATCCGTCCCATTTTTTAGGGATTTTATAAGCCTTTACATTGGCTATTTTTGTAAGGCTCTTTTCCTTGATATTAAAAATGCCCAGAGAATCTTTCGGCAGTTTATCTTTTTTGATTTTTTTACGTTTAAGTTCAATAATACTATCTTTCCATGCTTTGATGGTAAACAACGCAAAGTCCGAATCAAAAGTGAATTGCCCTTTTTGAGCACGCGCATATTCAAAAATTGTTGAAGCTCCGGCATCTTTTAGTTTTAAAAAATTATCTCCTTCTCCTTTCTCTAAAGAATACATGATATAATCTCCATCAGGTGAAATAGATTCATTTTTGATGCTGTTCCAAATTTCAAAATCAGCATGATCTAAAACTTTTTTTTGAGAAAATGAAATGAAGGTTAAAAAGAGAAGCAGAGTGGTAAGAATTAGTTTCATTAATAATTAGTTTTAGCTTAAAAAAATAAAGATACTTTATATCTATCTTTTTAAACTAATCTCTCACAAAATTTAATTTTTGCACCTTAGTTTCAAGTCTGAATTTCACTTAGAATGAATGTGGGACCGGACGAATTAAACAAAAGAATTTTAATCAGTGGAACTTTCTAGATTTAAAAAATATTGTTTCCCTTTTTCTGCTAACCTTGTTTTTGGGATGCAGGATTGGAGATTCTTGACGTCATGAAAAACCCTAAGAAAACTAAATATCCTGATATAGTAAACTTCGAGATTCGAGCAGGTATAAATACAGGACACCTATGAGTTAATTAAGGATCTGTATAACTGTGAATATAGAGGTGAAACAGAACTTAAAAATAGAGGATTGATGAAGATGTACTTCCTAAATGGTCCAAAGGGATAA
>CAZPHF010000164.1:0-3297 GCA_964586115.1 uncultured Flavobacteriaceae bacterium
CTTAACACTTAACACTTAACACTTAACACTTAACACTTAACACTTAACACTTCTCAACTCCTACTACCATAAATATTAACATAATACAACAGCGTGGCAATTGAACTCAGCGCTGCGACTACATAAGTTCTTGCGGCCCATTTGAGGGCATCCTTAGCGGCATCATGTTCTGTATTTGTCACCATATTTTTTTCTTCCAGCCAGGCGAGAGCTCTGTTGCTTGCGTCATATTCAACGGGAAGGGTAACAATAGTAAATACAACTGTAGCTGCGAATAACAAGATACCCAGTAGCAGTAACTGAGGAAATATTTGTACTGTAAATATTCCGGCAATCAAAATAAAGGAGGCAAGCTTTGATGAGATACCAACTGCAGGAACCAGTTTAGATCTCAACTCAAGCCAGGCATAGCTATTTGCATGTTGAACAGCGTGCCCACATTCATGGGCAGCCACTGCAGCTGCGGCAGCATTTCGTTCTGAATAAACCGCTTCACTCAAATTTACTGTTTTATTCTGAGGATTGTAATGGTCTGTTAAACGACCCGGTGTGGAGATCACCTTTACATCGTATATTCCATTATCTGCAAGCATTTTTTCGGCGATTTCTCTTCCACTCATACCGTTTTGTAAATGCAATTGAGAATACTTTTTAAATTTATTTTTTAATCGACTTTGCACCAACATGCCAGTCAATCCAATTATTATGATCAATAAAAAAGAACCTGTCATTTTAAATATATCTTTAGTTTTAATTGATACTTTTATATCAAAAAGCATGCAAATTTTATTTATATGAAAAATAATGTGCCAGATATCCTTCTGATCTACACGGGAGGAACCATTGGAATGGTCAAGGATTATAAATCAAATGCCTTGAAGCCATTCGACTTTGAAAATATTAAAGCGAAGATACCCGAGCTTAAATTACTTGACTGTAAGATTGAAACAAAGACCTTTTCAAACCCTATTGATTCGTCTGATATGTCACCGAAATATTGGGTCATGATTGCAGAAATTATAGAAAAGAGGTATGATGATATCGATGGTTTTGTTGTACTTACGGGTACTGACACGATGTCATACACAGCTTCGGCCTTGAGTTTTATATTGGAAAACTTAAGTAAGCCGGTTATTTTTACCGGGTCACAGTTGCCTATTGGCGATTTGAGAACTGATGCCAAGGAAAATCTGATTACAGCGATACAAGTAGCTGCAGCACAGGAGCATGGACTGCCTAGAATTCAAGAGGTGGGATTGTATTTTGAATATAAATTGTATAGAGCCAACCGAACTACCAAAGTAAGTTCAGAGCAGTTTGAAGCATTTGAATCACCAAATTACCCTTATTTGGGGGAGAGTGGTGTACATTTAAATTTTAATGATCAAAGGCTACACAAAGCAGATCGCAATCGCTCTCTGGCATTGCAAAAGAATTTGAATGCCAATGTGGTCATTCTGAAACTTTTCCCCGGAATAAACAGAGATGTGGTCGAACATATTTTAAATTATCCGAAACTTGAAGGAGTCATTCTTGAGACCTATGGAGCTGGAAATGCACTCACTGACTCCTGGTTTTCCGATTTGCTCAAGTCACTCATTGCTCAAGAAATTCCCGTAATCAATGTCACCCAATGTATTAGTGGAGGTGTATTAATGGGGCATTACGAGACAAGTATGCAATTGAAAAACGCCGGTGTGATCAGTGGTAAAAATATCACTACCGAGTCAGCAATAGCTAAATTAAAATTACTTTTAGGGAAAAATATTCCTTTTATAAATTTCAAATTAGAATTTGAGACTTCACTTCGCGGGGAAATGAACTAGTTTTCAGTTAAAAGTTTTTTCATTTAAATTATTTTTTGTTACTTGGTCGTCATAAAAATTTTGACATTTTGGAGAGGTGGCCGAGTGGCTTAAGGCGCACGCTTGGAAAGCGTGTTTATGAGAAATTGTAACGGGGGTTCGAATCCCTTTCTCTCCGCGGAAGATGTTCTTATGTTCCAAATTTTTTATATCTTTAAACCCGTTAACTAAATTTAAATAACAAACATTTAAAAAAATGAAAAAAGTATTTACTATCCTCGCGATGACAGGATTTATGTTTTTGAGCTCGGTTCAAAACATTTATGCACAAACAGAACCAGTTGCTGAAAAAACTTTTCATCAAGTTTTAAAACAGCGTTTTATTGAAGGTGGTCCTTTCTTTATGGGGATTGTATTGGTAACTTTGATTTTAGGTTTGGCTATAGCCATTGAAAGAATCATTTACTTAAACATGGCTACTACCAATACTGAAAAATTAGTTAATGATGTAGAAGAAGCTATAGGTACAGGTGGTATAGAAGCTGCTAAAGAACTTTGTAGAAATACTAAGGGACCTGTTGCCTCGATTTTTTATCAAGGTTTAGACAGAATGGATGAAGGTGTCGATGCTGCTGAAAAAGCGGTTGTTGCTTATGGTGGTGTTCAGATGGGACTTTTAGAGAAAAACGTTTCCTGGTTGTCTTTATTTATTGCTCTTGCTCCGATGCTTGGTTTCATGGGTACAGTAATTGGTATGATTTCTGCATTTGACTCTATTGAAGCGGCTGGAGATATTTCACCAGCGGTTGTAGCAGGTGGTATTAAAGTGGCACTTTTAACAACGGTATTTGGTTTAGTAGTGGCAATTATTCTACAGATCTTTTATAATTATATCATTTCTAAAATCGATAGTATTGTAAATAACATGGAAGATGCCTCGATTAAATTAGTGGATCTTTTGATCAGAAATAAATAAGAGAATTATGAATAGTAAAATATCAAAAATATTATCACTTGTTTCAGGATTGATTGGTTTGATTTCCATCTTCTTCCTGGTAAGGATAATTATGGAAGGCGATGATGCTGTAAAAGAGAGTTTAGATTTACAAAATAGTCTTGTTTCTCCCTTTGTACAGTTCGCAAAAGTGATCTTAATCATTACCACGATTATTGCTGTCGTATTCTCACTTTGGAATTTAGTCAGACAGCCTAAATTATTAAAGAAGACCTTAATTTCTTTGGCAGCCTTAGGGGTGTTATTGTTAATTTCTTACGTGATGTCTACAGATGAAGCAACAACGAATATGTCTGGAAACATTATTAAAGACGGAGAAGCTGGGAGTACTTCTAAATGGGTGAGTACCGGAATATGGTATTCAATGATCCTTGGAGGAATAGGACTAGGATTCTTTCTAGTGGATTTTGTGAAATCATTATTATCAACAAAATAATATTATGGCAAAAAGAGATGTACCGGAAATCAATGCAGGGT
>CAZPHF010000165.1:0-3228 GCA_964586115.1 uncultured Flavobacteriaceae bacterium
GAAGTAATCTTTAACGTCTTCTAATTGTTCTTTTAGATTCATTTGATTTCGTTTTATAATTGTAGCTAACTAGTTAATAAAGTGCATATAGTGTTTATCTTCTTATATGTTCTGTTCCCTCTAACCCTTGCTACCACTACTTTTTAATTCAAATAACACATCAACTTGAATAGTTAAGATTAGTAATAATAGACCTAAATTGACCTTAGTAAATATAGTAAAATAATGAATTGATGATCTATCGGGGTCTTAGGAGAACCTCTCAGCCTCCAGTAAGTGTTAAGTGTTAAAAGGTTTTTTCAATCAAATAGAAATACTTAAAACGTAGTCCTTAGTACTTAACCCCTAATAAAAGTTGCGGTCTGGACGGGACTCGAAATTAACATCTAAATCGCTGTTTTCCTGTTAGACAAACAATAACTTACCATTTAACCTTCTTTACCAACCACTGCCAGTTAGCACGTATTTGTTCTTGAATTTCTATATACCCTCATCAGTGGCTTAAAATATTGTTTAACTTTTTTCGATAAATTAATCATACCACTTGGACAATATTTATATGGTTTCGTCCTGAAACTTCACTTTTCTTATAGATAAGTATGTAACTTATTAGAAAATTAAATTAATTATCATGAAAAATCTATTATTAGCGTTAACATTAATCACACTTACATTCCTATCTTGCTCTAATGAAGACGATGATCCTCCTCTTTCTGTGACTCCTCCTGACACCTCTCTTTATGCAGGAACTTGGAGTGGAACATTTTCTGGAGATAGTTCTGGAACGTTTACATCGACTGTCTTTGGGAATGGCACTGCAAAACACAACTATATTGGTCCAGGAGGACCTGGAATTGGGGCAGGAAGTATATCAAAGAGTGGAGAACTTAGAATATCTTTTTCAAACGGGGGAGGATCAGTTAGCCAATTAAACGCAGAAACTGAAGTTCTTACTGGGACTTGGCATAATCCAGATAATACCCTAACTGGCACTACTATTGGAACTAAAGACTAATATGAATATTCAAATACTGGAGTTGCCAAGATTGACAGCATCATTGCCGCTCTTGAACGAGGAAAAAAATACTTGAGCGGAGATTAAACGTGTGCCAACAATGGCTAAGAATATATTGAAAACGTATCTTATCCATGGACGTTGCGGTCTATATAACTAGAAAAAAACATTACTTTCCAGACATTAGAACAACGTTTCTAAAATCTATAACCCGAGTGATTATTCATTCGGGTTTTTTTACGGTCTGGACGGGACGATCTCACCGCTCTTAATAATCTCTATAGTAGTAAATTATATATTACAAATAACATCTGTCCTCTTTGTGCTTCCTTTTCCATAACATTTAGCTAAGTGTAGAAATGTGACCGGTTTTTAGCTTATCAATTGATCCTAATCAGCTAATCTATTGATAGCTATCATTGTTTTTTTATGTAATAAATGATACTTTACAAGTGTACAATTCATTCTATGTTAAGTATCAGAAATTATGAAAAAAATACATCTTCATTTAAAAAGGGTTGCTCTTCTTCTTATATTTCTAATGACCTTACAAAGTTGCAGTGTATATTACTCTAAAACAGCTTCGGTAGATGAAGCAATACTATCAGATAACAAGGTTAAAGTAATAACTACTACTAATGACATTTATAAATTTGAAAAATTACAGACGGAAAATGATCAAATTTATGGAGTTCTCAAACAAAAGTCCACCAAAGGAGAGAATTTATTGGATCAGGGGTTGTTAGAAGATTATGATGGTAAATATGGAAAACTATTATTATCACAAGATGCAATTCAGGCGATTCATCTTAAGAATAAAGGAGCATCAGCAGCTGTTACAATAGCGATTCCAGTTGTAATTATTGGTGTATTAGTTGGAATTGGAGTCCATTCTGCTAATAATATGAGCATAGACTTGGAGTTCTGAATTTGAAAGTTGAATTATTAAGTTATGGTAGCATATTATTTAATGTAGATTGTCTACCTTCTTTCTCCCACCACAAATACATATTATCTAACATCCATTGTTGTCGAGTAATTGGCCTGGACGGATCCGGATAAACCTATGTAACAATCTGCAAATCAAATACCTGATTCATCTCAAATTGACCTTTTCCCTTTTCCTGACCTCAACCTAAATTCATTTTCCCTATATTTAAGCATCAACAAACCAACTATGATCCCCTTTTTCCAGGACAGAGCGTCAAGAAAATGTCTAGTAGACATTTTTAGCGCTTGGGCCAGATGGCTCGAAGGCATTGATATTAATAACTATGATAAATTTTTTTAGACGAATCCGTAAAAAAATGGCAGATGATAATAAACCTTTGAAGTATGCTCGATATGCTATTGGTGAGATAGCTCTTGTGGTGATTGGGATATTGATAGCGTTGCAGATTAATACTTGGAATGAGGAGAGAGAAAAAAATATTAAACTAAAAGTATATCTTGAAAATCTTCAACAGAATTTAGAAAGCGATATTGAAACCTTAGAAATACTTAAAAAGGTGAATATTTTTAAATATTATGGGTTTCAATACCTATTGGATCAATCAAATCAAACCACTTTTGATTATAAAAGTGATGATCTAATTGTATATCGTTTTGAACTTAATCTTATTTGGAAAAATCCCTTGCCTTCAACATATGAACCTGAATTTACCAGACAAGTCTTTTTATGGTCTGCTAGGCTTATGGATCAAGATTTAAACAACTCTGTCCTCAACGAATTGAAAAGCACCGGCATGTACTCCTATTTAGCGAATGTAGAGTTGAAAGCTGCTATAGACTCTTATTATAAACTTGCTGATCAAAGTCTCGGGAAAACCCATCAGACAAAAATTGAAGAAATACGTGAGAAATGGGAAACATCTCTTGGAGAGGAAGGTTTTTTGACTTCAAATGTAATGACCATGAAAGACCCCTTAAAATTAATTCGAGGAAATATGAAAAGAATGTATTTAATTAAAAGAATGGCGAGGGAGTCAATTTGGATTTCACAATCAGCTCATGAATTAATAATCGAAGCTCATGAATTAATTCTTCTAATTGATAAGGAGATTTCTCTAGAATAAAGTTGTTGATGGTTATAAAGACATCCGTTGGAACTCTATTTTCCCTATATTTAAGCATCAACAACAAACCCTATGATCCCTTTCTTTAGAGGGCGGAGCGTAAAGAAAATGTCTGGTAGACATTTTTAGTGAACGAGC
>CAZPHF010000166.1:0-3199 GCA_964586115.1 uncultured Flavobacteriaceae bacterium
TTAGTGTGTTTATTATTTTTCTGATAAAGTTTGAAGGATACCGTGTATCTTACTTCCACCTGATTGAAGTGCTGAAATAACATTCTTAGCAGGTGATTGTAACAATCCAATAACTTCTCCGATCATCTCTTCTCTAGACTTAATGTTAACAAGGTTGTCTAGTTGGTCATCTCCAACATAAACAGCCTCTTCCACATAAGCACCTTTAAGAACGGGTTTGTCTTTTCCTTTACGGAAAGCTTTGATCACCTTAGCCGGAGCATTTCCGGTTTCAGCCATCATCAAAGAAGTATTTCCCTTAAGAACATTTGGTAATTCACCAAAATCTTTATCACTACTTTCCATTGCTTTTGCAAGCAAGGTATTTTTCACAACTGCCAATTTAACGTTAGCTTTAAAACAAGCCCTACGTAAATTTGAAGTGTCTGAGGCATTCAATCCTGAGATATCAGCCAAATAGATTACTGGGTTATCAGTTAACTTGCCAGTCAAATCTTGTATTACTTGCGATTTTTCTTCTCTTGTCATAATTCAAAAATTTTACGGCATTAAACTGTTTTAGTATCTATTGCAACTCCAGGGCTCATTGTACTTGACAAGAATATACTCTTGATATACACCCCTTTAACAGTTGAAGGTTTTAACTTTACAACGGTATTAATCAATTCATTCGCATTTTCAGCAATCTTGTCCGCTTCGAAAGAAACTTTTCCGATTGATGCGTGAATGATTCCTGTTTTATCCACTTTAAAATCAATTTTACCACCTTTAACCTCTTTGACTGCTTTTGCTACATCCATAGTAACAGTACCGGTCTTTGGGTTAGGCATCAACCCTCTTGGGCCTAATACTCTTCCTAAAGGACCTAATTTACCCATTACACTAGGCATAGTCACAATAACGTCAACATCTGTCCATCCTCCTTTAATTTTTTGAAGGTATTCATCCAATCCTACGTAATCAGCACCTGCTTCTTTGGCTTCCGCCTCTTTGTCAGGAGTAACCAATGCCAATACTTTAACATCTTTACCTGTACCGTTTGGAAGGGTTACAACACCTCTTACCATCTGGTTCGCTTTACGTGGATCCACACCTAATCGTATTGCAAGATCAACACTTGCATCAAATTTAACGGTGGTGATTTCTTTAACCAGAGTAGAAGCCGCTAATACATCATGCGATGCATTAAAGTCTACTTTACCTCTAGCTTCTTTTAAATTCTTTGTTAGTTTTGCCATTTTCTTACGCTGTTTTAACTGGAGCTGTCCCCTTTACTCGAATTCCCATAGATCTCGCTGTTCCTGCAACCATCAACATAGCCGACTCAATCTGAAATGCATTCAAATCCTGCATTTTATCTTCAGCAATGGTACGTATCTGATCCCAAGTAACAGAAGCTACTCTCTTACGATTTGGTTCTCCAGAACCTTTCTTCACTTTAGCCGCTTCTAACAATTGAACTGCTGCTGGTGGAGTTTTTACAACAAAATCAAAAGATTTATCCTTGTAAACATTAATTGCTACTGGTAAAATCTTTCCTGGTTTGTCTTGGGTCCTAGCATTGAACTGCTTACAGAACTCCATAATATTAACTCCGGCAGCACCTAATGCTGGTCCTACTGGTGGTGAGGGATTAGCCGCGCCTCCGCGAACCTGCAATTTTACTACCTTACTAATTTCTTTTGCCATTGTTTTAACTTTAATTAATAAAACGCATTAAGTGGAAGCTAATGCATTTACATAATACTGTAACATTTATGAAATTTTTTCAACTTGCATATAGTTCAATTCCAAAGGAGTTTTTCTCCCAAAAATCTTTACCATAACTTCAAGCTTACGCTTTTCTTCATTAATCTTTTCTATAGTACCGTCAAAACCATTGAACGGTCCATCAATAACTTTCACTGTTTCACCAGGAATAAAAGGTATCGCTACATTTTCATTCTGTACGGCCAAATCATCAACTGTACCTAACATTCTGTTCACTTCTGCTTTTCTTAAAGGAACAGGATCTCCTCCTTTGGTCTCACCGAGAAACCCAATCACACCTGTCACAGATTTGATCACGTGAGGCACCTCACCGCTCAAATTTGCTTCTACCATAATATAACCAGGAAAATAAACCTTCTCTTTATGGTATTTCTTACCATTTCTGATCTGGATTACTTTCTCTGTTGGTACCAAAACTTGGCTTACATAATCAGATAAACCCAATCGAGAAATTTCATTCTCAATATAAGTTTTTACCTTATTTTCTTGTCCACCAATTGCCCTAACGGCATACCATTTCATTACAGAAGAATCAGACATATTAATATATTAGTTAAAAATATTGAAATATTTTTCTAAGCCCATTTGAAAGAACTTATCTACAAAAAAAACAGCGATGGCAAAAATAACAGTAAACACTGCCACCAACACGGTATTTTTTTGAGCTTCATTTCTTGGCATCCAAGAAACATTATGCTGTAACTCCTCAAATGATTCCTTAATGTAATTCACTATACCCATTATTGTCATTTTAACGCACGGGTGGAGAGGCTCGAACTCCCGACACCTGGTTTTGGAGACCAGTGCTCTACCAACTGAGCTACACCCGTATGGTCAGAAAATGCACTTTTGCCAGTCCATTTGTCTCCCAATTAATCAGTATATTTTATTCAAAAAACATACTTTTTAAAAAGAATATAAGGCGCTTCCGTAAAGAAGCACCTGATATTCAAATTTTATTATTTCAACTGAAATCGATTATAACTAATCAATGATTTCAGTTACCTGTCCAGCACCTACTGTTCTACCTCCTTCACGGATTGCAAAACGTAAACCTAAGTTCAAGGCAATTGGTTGAATCAAATCAACAGTAATTGTCAAGTTATCTCCAGGCATTACCATTTCAACACCATCAGGTAAATTAATTGTTCCTGTTACATCAGTTGTTCTTACGTAGAACTGAGGACGGTAATTTTTATGGAATGGAGTGTGACGTCCACCTTCTTCTTTTTTCAAGACATAAACCTCAGCTTTGAATTTTGCATGAGGAGTAATTGAACCTGGCTTACAGATTACCATACCTCTTTTGATTGATTCTTTATCAATACCTCTTAACAAGATACCAACATTATCACCAGCTTCACCTCTATCAAGAATCTTACGGAACATCTCTACTCCAGTAACTGTAGAAGTTAATTTTTCAGCACCC
>CAZPHF010000167.1:0-3150 GCA_964586115.1 uncultured Flavobacteriaceae bacterium
TCATTGTCTCATTGTCTCATTGATTCATTATCTCATTGATTCACTGTCTCATTGATTCATTGTCTCGTTAAACATTTTCCATACGCACGGATCGACGGTCACTTTGCTTTTGCTCCTGATCTAATCTGCCGTTTACAAAATACATCTTCAACTTGCCTTTGTATTTGGCCTCTATTTCACCGCGATAGCTGCAGTCATACGTGTCTTTAAGCAGCTGATAGGTGTTTTCGGAAATATTGATCTTTCCGGCTTCTGAGTTTGATTCCATGCGAGAGGCTATGTTCACAGTATCACCCCAAATATCATAAGCAAACTTTTTTGTGCCGACCACGCCGGCAACTACCGGGCCGGTATTAATTCCTATTCGGATATCGAAACGAGTCAAATTATTAGGGTCGTCTTTCTTTGATTCAAATACAAATTCAGCAATTTCAAAGGCGGCTTCAACCATCTTTTGTGCATGATCAGTTGTTTTAAAGGGTAGACCACCTGCACACATATAAGCATCTCCAATGGTCTTGATCTTTTCCAAACCATATTTTTCCATGATCTCGTCGAATTTTGAAAAATAGAAATCTACACTTTCTACCAACTCCTCGGGAGATAGTTTATGAGAATTAGCTGTAAAGGCTTTAAAATCAGTAAACATAACACTAACTGACTCAAAGTGTTTTGCCTTCACTTTACCTATTTGCTTGAGCTCCTGTGCTGTTTTTTCCGGTAAGATATTACAGAGTAAAACGTCTGAGCGATCTCTTTCTCCTTCAATGATATTACTTGTTTTTTGAATATAGCGGTTTCGATGAAACAGACCTATGGCCAGCAAAGAGATCAAAACAAAGGCTATGATGGAAGAAGTAACAGTAATACGCTGGTTACCTTGTTTTACGCGAAGTAGATCAACTTCAATTTGTTTTTGAGCCAATTCAAAATCAGTTCTCAAATCAGCCATTTTTTCAACAGTTTTAATGTTCAGAATACTATCTCTATAGATAAAGTAACTTTTCAAATAGGTGTTCGATGCTTGAAAGTTCCCTTTGTACTCATATAATTCGGAGAGTTTAAGATTTGCATCACCTATTTGTTTTATTAAACCATGTTCTTCTGACAACTCAAGGCTTTTTTGGGCATAAGCCAGAGCCTTGGCCCAATCATTTTTTCTTAAATAGATATCTGACAGATAGGTCAGATAAACAGCAACAGGATAATAGTCTCCAAATTCTTCCAGTATTTTGATAGGCTCTTTTAAATATATTTCGGCTATGACATCATTTCTTTGCTTGGCATAAATCATTCCAGTGTTTCCCATACTATAGGCTCTGCCTATCGTATGATCTTTGATATTAAAAATAGCTGAGGCCTCCTTGGTGAAGATCAATGCCGAATCTAATTTGCCTTCCGTGATATAGAGATCTCCTAGGTTGGTAAGTGCACTTGCAATTCCTATGGAATCACGTAATTTTCTGAGCAAATGAATACTCTCTTTATAATAATACTTGGCATTTGAAGTGTTATCTATATTGGCATAGGTTCCTGCTATAGATATCAGTGCAGAACCTAGAAATTTTTCTTCTTCGGTACGAAGGGCATATTTTTGGCATTGGAAAAATGATTCCAGGGCAAGTGCATTTTTTCCAACCAATTGATAAGCATTGCCTTTATGTAAATAGCCTTTGAACAGGTATTCAAATACAGAATCCCTAGTAGCCTTCTTGATCATTACTTCTGCATATTTCAATCCGATGTAGGCATCAGTCTCATCGGCAGCAATTTCGTTAAGTATTTCGAACTCATCCATTTGATAGGCACCTGAATTATATACTGCAATCAGACTGTCGGCCAGCTTTTGATTTTGAGTATAGCCAAAAGAGCCAGTTAAAGTAAGTATAATGATAAGGCAATACTTTACCATTTTTAAAAGGATATTAGTTAGCGTATCTGAATTTTTAGATTGCTCTCAGGATCTAGATACAAGTTAAATCATATAATGCATGTCAAGGGATAATCCCCGTTATTCCCAGAAGACACCTTTCCTTTTGAAAGGCTAAGCACTTCAGATTAGGTCCATTATTGAGGTTAGTAGTGTACTGAAGTATTAATGTAATACTTTTTCCTAATTTTAGAATGTCAATTAGGATGAACGGACCTATATTCTGTCCGAACCTAGAGGAAAATTTACCCAATGATTTTCTGTATGCTTGAATATTTAAAAATTGAATAATAAATGTCCTTGTCAACGCTATATTTGTAAAACCAAAAAATAAATAAATGAACCAACACATCCTTACCAGCATAGATAAAGAATCAACCGTGGTGATCGATCAGGGAGAGCTGATCAGTTATAGTAAATACGGAGAAGAGTTGATCCATCAAAAAGGAGATCCGGGTTGGAGAAATGCAGATACCGAAATGTTTCCCATCATCGGACCAACAGAATCAAATGGTTTTATAGTGCCCACAGAAAGGGGAGAGGCCGTGCAGGACCAACATGGATTATTGCGTGAATTAAGCTATCAAGTGATCAGTGAAAACGACCATTCCATAACCTATAACAAAGACTACTTTAAAAATTCTCCGGTTAAAAACTCTAAGTATCCTGATAAGTCAAGCAAAAAAATAGTATCCTGGCCCTTTAGCTTTTCCTTTACCAAAAAGTTTAGCCTGACAGATGATGCCCTTCGTATTGTGTTTGAGATCAAAGGTGAACCAGGAATGCCCTTCATGCTCGGCTACCATCCGGCCTTTAAGCTATCTGGGAAGAACACAGTAAGTTTTAGCACTGTGAACAAACATATGACACTACAGAATATTCTAGACGTAGGGTCGATTGCCTATCCGGTCTTACACACAGATGAAATTTCGCTGATCAAAAAAGATGGCTATAACCTCAAAATCAGCACCAAAGGCTTTAATAATTTTATGCTCTGGACAGAAGTGCCAAATATGGTGTGTATAGAACCTATTACGGCATATCCCTATACAGGAGAAAAGGCACTGGGAAAAGATCTCTTTAGAACTTGTGCTGATACGGATGTTTTTGAAGTTGTTATACGGCCGTTTTAATGATATAATGAGACAATGAGACAATGAGACAATGAATCAATGAGATAATGAATCAATGAGACAATGAAATAATGAAACAATGAAATA
>CAZPHF010000168.1:0-3144 GCA_964586115.1 uncultured Flavobacteriaceae bacterium
GTTGCAGCACCATCATGTACTTCACCTATTTTATGAGAAACTCCTGTATAATATAGAATTCTTTCGGTAGTAGTGGTTTTTCCAGCATCAATATGCGCTGCAATACCAATATTTCTTGTTAATCTTAAATCTCTTGCCATTCTATACCCTTATTAAAATCTGAAATGAGAGAATGCTTTATTTGCATCCGCCATCTTGTGTACATCCATCCTTTTCTTCACTGCAGCTCCTTCTTCTTTCACTGCTGCAAGCACTTCACCGGCAAGTCTTTGAGACATACTTTTTTCATTTCTTTTTCTGGCATATAGAATCATCCATTTGATTGCCATAGAAATTTTTCTATCTGCTCTAATTGGCATAGGAATTTGAAACGTGGCTCCACCAACTCTTCGGCTTCTAACCTCAACATGCGGCATCACATTCGACAACGCTTCTTTCCACAATTCAACGGCAGATTTTTCTTCATCCTGCTTCTTTTCCTCAACTATCTCCATTGCATCATAAAAAACTTTAAATGCAATCGATTTTTTACCATCCAACATCAGGTTGTTTACAAATCTTGTAACCATCTGATCATTAAACTTAGGATCCGGTAAAAGGATCCTTTTCTTTGAAAGTCTTTTTCTCATTGTTCCTTAACTTAAAGCTTATAAATTATTTCTTTGGACGTTTGGTTCCGTATTTGGAACGACGCTGGGTCCTTCCCTCTACTCCTGCTGTGTCCAAAGCACCACGAACAATGTGATATTTAACACCCGGTAAATCTTTTACTCTTCCACCTCTAACCAATACTATCGAGTGTTCTTGTAAATTATGTCCTTCTCCTGGAATGTATGCATTCACTTCATTACCATTGGTCAACCTTACTCTAGCAACTTTTCTCATTGCTGAATTTGGTTTTTTTGGTGTAGTAGTGTAAACACGTGTACAAACTCCACGACGTTGAGGACAAGAATTTAAAGCAGCCGATTTATTCTTCTTGGTTGTTTTGGTCCTTCCTTTTCGTACTAATTGTTGAATAGTTGGCATTCTATCTTTATAAAATTTTAATTTTCGTTGTCTCTGTTTTTAAGAGTTTGCAAATGTATGACATTTTTCTCGTTATTCAAACTATAAATTATTGATTTTTTTAGCTTTATGTCCACAATCAAAAACCCATGGTATGTCAACAGGGCGCCACAAGTCACTGAATTCAGTAAATTGCTTCACCCTATCAAAGTTACTACTGATATGCCCTTTACATTTACAAGCCTGAACATTGATGAATAACATATTTGTAAATCGGTTAAATTGACAGATATTTACGTCAAAATATGGCCACTTTTGAAGTTTAAGTTTACACCTTATATATATATACTTATTTTCCTTCTCGGAATAAATGGTTTGCTTGCTCAGGAACAAAAGCTCGAAATCAGAGTTAATTCCGAAGATACCAAGGATCTCCTAACGCTTAAAAATTATCGAAGAGATATTGCAGCAGTGGATTCCTTAAACAAGGAGATCAACTCGTTTATCAAACATATCGAATCAATGGGCTACTTAAGTTCACGTCTCGATAGTATGGTCAGCAGAGATTCCTTGTGGATTGCCTATATCGATCCTGGCGCCCAGGTTAAGCATATTAATATTTTTTATGATCAAATTCCTAAAACACTTTTATCACAAAAAGAACTAAAACCTTATGCTAAAGAAATAACCGATAAAAAGATTCGCCTTCCTTTTTCCGAATTGAGTCAATTTATGCAGTCACTCGTCAATCTATTTGAAGCCAAGGGCAATTCATTTGTTCAATTTTATCTTCAGGACATTGAATTAATTAACGATGAAGCCAGTGCAGTACTAGGTATAGATCTAAATACCAAACGCCATGTTGATAAGGTAGTGATCAAGGGTTATGAAGATTTTCCCAAAAACTTCCTTGACCATGAACTTGGCCTTAAAATAGGAACTGTTTTCAACAAAGAAATGATCAAAAGCGTATCCAGATCTGTAAATAACTTATCCTTTGCACAGGAAGTTAAACCGCCAGAAATACTTTTCACCAATGACTCCACGATCGTCTACCTGTATCTAAAGAAAAAAAAATCTAATCAGTTTGATGGTATTATTGGATTTGCTTCGAAGGAAAATGGTGATGGCCTCGAATTCAATGGCTACCTCGATTTATCCATCAATAATATTTTTAACAGCGGGGAAACGATTGCCTTGTATTGGAAAAATAATGGCAATAACAGACAAAGGTTTTATCTTGAAGCCGAACTACCTTATTTATTCAACCTGCCTCTTATCCCCAAAGCTAATTTCGAAATTTACAGACAGGACTCTACTTTTAACAATACAAAGACACAAATAAGTTTGCTGTACAATGTTATCGGAAAAGGACAAATAGCCGCTCAACTGAATGCTGAAAATTCAAATGACCTGACCAGTGGCATCACGACAGGTATCGCATCTTTCTCTAATCTGTTCTATGGTATTTCCTATAATTATAGGAAATTATCTTCAGACCCACTTTTTCCGGTTACCTTTAATATATACTTCAACATGCTTTTTGGTTCCAGAAAAAGTGACGATCAAAATACGACTCAATCAAAATTCTTTATAAACGCTCATTATCTCTATGCAATTAATGAAAATAACTATTTGTTTCTTCAAAATACCAGTGGGTTGCTCAACTCAGATAATTATTTTGAAAATGAATTGTTTCGATTTGGGGGTATCTACAATTTAAGGGGGGTCAACGAGGAAAGTATTTTTGCTTCGGCCTATACTGTATTTAATCTGGAGTACAGATTCAAACCCAACGCATCCAACTACTTCTATTCAATAACCGATTATTCCTATTCTGAAAATAATTTGACTGCAATAAACACCAGTGTGATCAGCCTCGGTTTAGGCTATGCTTTTCAAACAAAAGCAGGGATCTTAAACCTCAGTTATGCTTTAGGGAAATTTGACAATGAACCGTTTACATTCAACAACTCCAAGATTCACATAAAAATAGTGAGTAAATTCTAAGTCAACGCAACCTATACTATTTTTTCCATCCTACTAGTAGAAAAGCCTTTCTTCTTAACAAAGCGTTAACTTTTTTTTTAAATTTTTATGTTAAAAACTTGGTATATTAACTTTTTATTAAGATTT
>CAZPHF010000169.1:0-2907 GCA_964586115.1 uncultured Flavobacteriaceae bacterium
CTCTGATGATTCCTAAACGATTTCCTATTGGATTTGTCTTCTGTCCCATGCTTAATTAATTGCTTAAATTATTAGTTCCTAAAACCATCGTTACATGGTTTGAACGTTTTCTAATCCTGTGCGCTCTACCCTGAGGAGCAGTACGCAACCTTTTCAACATCGATGCACTATCAACATAAATCTCTTTTATAAAAAGCCCCGCATCTTCAATGCTTGCCTCTTCATTCTTAGCCTGCCAGTTGGCAATTGCTGATAACATTAACTTTTCAAGATTTATCGATGCCTCTTTTGGATTAAATTTTAAGATCTGAAGCGCTTTTTCAACTTCTACCCCTCTGATCAAATCTGCAACTAAACGCATCTTTCTTGGAGATGTAGGACAACCATTAAGCTTAGCAACGTAAGTACTCTTACGAGCTTCTTTCAGTTGATTTGCTCTTAACTTTTTTCGAACTCCCATAACCTACTATTTTTTACCTTTATTTCTTGCTCCAGCGTGTCCTCTAAACGAACGTGTTGGAGAAAATTCACCTAATTTATGACCTACCATGTTTTCAGTAATATATACTGGTACAAACTGACGGCCATTGTGAACACCAATTGTTTGTCCTACAAAATCAGGAGTGATCATAGATGCTCTTGACCAAGTTTTAATTACTGATTTTTTTCCTGCGTCTATATTTTTCTGTACTTTTTTCTCTAAAGCGTGAAAAACATAGGGTCCTTTTTTTAACGAACGTGCCATACTTTCTAAAAATTATTTTTTTCTACGTTCAACAATTTGTTTATTACTTGCCTTAGTCTTAGAACGGGTCTTGAATCCTTTAGCAGGAATACCATTCTTAGATCTTGGATGTCCACCTGAGGCTTTACCTTCTCCACCACCCATTGGATGATCAACCGGGTTCATCGCTACAGGACGCGTTCTTGGACGTCTTCCTAACCATCTGCTTCTACCAGCCTTACCTGAAACAGTTAACTGATGATCTGAATTTGATACTACCCCAATTGTCGCCTTACATGTTTGAAGGATCATTCTGATCTCTCCTGAAGGCAATTTAATCGTTGCATATTTTCCTTCTCTTGCCATTAATTGAGCAAAAGTTCCGGCACTTCTTGCAATTACAGCCCCTTGACCTGGGCGCAATTCAATACAAGAAACTACTGTACCTAAAGGAATATTGCTTAAAAGCATGGTGTTTCCAATTTCAGGAGCCACCTTATCACCAGACATCACTTGCTGTCCAACTTTTAAACCACTCTGAGCTACAACATATCTCTTTTCTCCATCCACATAGTTCAGTAAAGCAATGTAAGCCGTTCTGTTCGGGTCGTATTCAATACTATTTACAGTTCCAGGAATACCATCTTTATTTCTTTTGAAATCTATAACACGGTATCTTCTTTTATGACCACCTCCTAAGAAGCGCATGGTCATTTTTCCTTCACTGTTTCTTCCTCCAGATCTTTTGATCGGTGCCAAAAGGCTTTTTTCCGGTCTGTCTGTTGTTACAACGTCAAAATCCGTTACGACTTTGAATCGTTGTCCTGGAGTTATCGGTTTTAATTTTCTTAATCCCATCTTCTTATCTTAGATATTGCTATAAAAATCAATGTTCTCACCCTCTGCTAACTGCACAATGGCTTTCTTATAAGCACCTTTCACATTTGAAACCAATCCTTTTTTCGTATGCTTTGTAGTACGTTTTACTGGATAATTCAAAGTTCTTACAGTTTTCACAGTAACGCCATAAGCAGCTTCTACAGCTTCTTTAACTTCTATCTTATTAGCTCCCTTCTTTACAACAAAAGTAAAGCAGTTATTCAACTCACTCTGGTCTGTTGCCTTTTCCGTAATAATAGGTTTTATCAATATACTCATGACCCTTATTTGCTAAAGTTAGATTCAATTTCCTCCAAACACGCCTCAGATATAACAACTTTACTTGCATTTAATACAGTGTAAGTGTTTAGTTCTGAGCTGTTTACAACATTCGTTCTTTTCAAATTTCGTGATGACAAATATACATTATTATTTGACCCATCCAACACAAACAAAGATTTTTTACCTTCAAGCTCAAGGGCTTTCAAAATATTTGTAAAAGCTTTTGTTTTTGGTGCTTCAAAATCGAACTTTTCAATCACTACTATTTTATCCTCTTTAGCTTTGATCGACAGTGCCGATTGACGTGCTAATTTTTTCAATCCTTTATTCAATTTGAAAGAATAACTTCTTGGTCGTGGACCAAAAGCTCTACCTCCACCTCTGAACAATGGTGATTTAATACTACCTGCTCTTGCAGTACCTGTACCTTTTTGCTTTTTGATCTTACGAGTACTTCCTGTAATGTCGGCTCTTTCTTTAGATTTATGAGTACCCTGACGCCTATTTGCTAAATGCTGCTTAACATCTAAATAAATCGCATGGTCATTTGGCTCAATACCAAAAACAGCCTCCGAAAGCTCAACATTTCTTCCGGTCTTTTTCCCGTTGATATCTATAACAGCTACTTTCATTATTTCCGAATAATTACATATGAATTTTTATGACCAGGAACTGCACCTTTTACTACTAAAAGATTTTTATCCTTCATCACTTTTAAAACTCTTAGGTTTTGAACTTTTACATTATCACCACCCATTCTTCCGGCCATTCTCATGCCCTTAAAAATTCTCGCAGGATAAGATGCAGCACCTACAGAACCAGGAGCTCTGTTCATACTTTGCTGACCGTGAGTTCTTTCAGACCCTGCAAAACCATGACGCTTTACAACTCCCTGAAAACCCTTTCCTTTAGATGTACCTGATACATCTACAAACTCTCCTTCTTCAAAGTGATCTACTGAAATTTCATCACCTAATTTTAAATCTTGCTCAAATCCTTGAAATTCAACGACACGTCTTTTA
>CAZPHF010000170.1:0-2850 GCA_964586115.1 uncultured Flavobacteriaceae bacterium
AATTGAATAAGTAGTCAATATCCATTTCACGAACTTTTCCCAATTTAGCAAGTGCCTTTAAATCAAGATCTTTTTTATTTCCAATCACCGAAACTGAATAATTCTGGCCCTTGATATTTTGATCAAAAAATGAGCTGATATCCTCCATCGTCATATTTTGAATTTCATTATACATTTCTTCCCGGTAATCGTAATCGATACCTCTTTTTAAAAGGCTCTCATAATTCCAAAAAATATTCGACTTGGTAATACGTTGGGCGGCAATCTGCTTCAAAGCAGCGTCTTTAGCAATATTAAATTGTTCTTCTGCTTGAGGCATGTCATTTAACAATTCCAGCATGGCATCAACCGCCTGGGGCAATTTATTGGCCTGTGTACCAATATATGCATATACGATATTGTCATTCTCCTTTTTAGTGGCATTTCCATAACCTGCGTAGGCTGAGTAGGCCAAAGATTTAGATTCTCGTATCTCTTGAAAAACGATCGATGACAAGCCTCCACCAAAATAAGTATTAAACACGCTAGAAACTGCCATTTTCTTAGGGTCAAATTGATCGCCTTTAGCAATAAAAAACAATTCTGATTGTACCATATCATAGTCAACAAAATAAACATTGTTCCCTGTTTCTAGCTGAACATATTTCTTTGCAACAGGATAATCTTTCAATTCTTGAGGTATCTTATGATGCGCATTTAAGGCAACTTTAGCTTCCTCGAAATTTTTACCAAAATAAAAAACCCGATGCTTATAGTTTTTTAGATCTCTAATTATATCTACCAATTCTGACGGGTTCATTGACTGAAGTTCATCGGCATTATAGATCTCTCTTAATCGAGAATTCTCTCCATACTGAGCATAACTATTCAAGCCATTTCTTAAAATATTTCCTTTATTTGTTTTGCCATCCGCCCTGGATTTCAAAATACTCGCTACAAAGCGATTGTAAGCTTCCTGATCAACTTTAGCCTCAGACATCAAATGTTCTAGTAATCCCAATCCTTTTTCTAAATTCTCCTGCAGTCCTGAGATTGATACATAAGAACGATCACTCCCTGTATTGACACTATAATTGATTCCCAACTTATAAAATTCCTTGGCGAGTTCTTCTGCTGAATACTGATCTGTACCTAAATATTCCAGATATCCAACGGCTAAGGCCAACTGCTTATCGTTATCCTTACCCATATCGAAAATCAAATTAAGGTTAAACAGGTCATTCGTTTTATTTTGTATATGAGCGAAATCTAATCCACTGTCTAAATTTTCCCTTTGAATTTCTTTTTTATAATCTACAAATACAGGTTTTAATTCTTCTGATGCCATGGCATTGAAATTTACCAAATATACAGACTGAGCATCTCGATTCAATTCAATTGGCGTGATTCCGGGGTTTTTTACCTTAACAATATTTTGCCCCTCACCTTGACGCTTATAGACAACCACATAATTCCCAACAAAAAATTTATTTGCGTAATCAACAAGTTCTTGCTTTGAGATCTTTTTTAAATCCTCAAGAAACTTCACCTTATTATTCCACTCCTGACCTTGGATAAAACTATTGTAATACATTGAAGCCAGCGCCGAAGAATTTTCATACTGTCTTATTTGATTCAATTTTAAATCATTGACAACGGCCTCAATCATCCAATCATCAAATTCACCTCTTTTAATTTTTTCGGCCTGTTCTAACATTAAATCTTTGACTTCGTCCAAGCTTTGCCCCTCTTTTGGAATTCCACTAAAAGTCAAAAAACCATAGTCATTATTAAATGTAGGAGAGGAACTGGCTCTTTGGACCAATTGCTTTTTATTCAAATTTAAATCCATCAGACCTGCATTAGAATTTGCTAAAATCATGTCGATCAAAGTGATGTATTTTTCATCTTCAGAACCTATTCCTTCGGTTCGAAAGGCAACAGAAATGTTTTCATTGTTCGGTCCAAAAACTTCTCTTTCAACAATACCTGTAATAGGTTCTTCCTTCGGTAAAACAGGGCGTTCAAGATCTTTATTCTCCAATACCCCAAAAGTTTCATCAACTTTCATGATCGTTTTATCAAAATCTAAATCACCAACCAAAACAAGTGCCATATTGTTGGGCACATAGTAAGTGTTGAAGAAATTATTGATATGCAACATTGAAGGGTTCTTTAAATGTTCTGCCGTACCAATAGCCGTTTGCTGACCATATGGATGGGTTGGAAACAATGCATCCAACATAGCAAAATAGGCAGCATAAGAATCATCATCCTGTGTGCGATTGAATTCTTCGTAAACAGCTTCTAATTCTGTATGAAAAAGACGTAGTACCAATTGACTAAATTTTTCGCTTTCCAGGCTTAGGAATTTATTCAATTCATTCGCCGGTATCTTATTATGATAAACTGTTTCATCATACCAAGTATGCGCGTTTGTTCCGGTAGCTCCTAAGGACGCTACCATTTTATCATATTCATTTGGAATCGCTAATTTTGAAGCAACAAATGAAAGGCTATCTATTTTTTTATAAATAGTTTCCTTTTCTTTCTCATCTGACGTCATTTTATGTTTTTCATACAAGTCAGAGATCTCAGCAATTAAAACTTTTTCTTGCTCCCAATTTGAAGTTCCTATCTGATCAGTTCCTTTAAAAAGCATGTGCTCAAGATAATGCGCGAGGCCAGTGCTTTCTTTTGGATCAAAACTGGAACCAGCTCTAACAGCAAGATATGTCTGTATTCTTGGCTCATCATTATTCTGACTTAGATATACTTTTAAGCCATTTTCCAAAGTATAAAGTCTTAATCCTGTAGGATCATTGGATACTGTTTCATAATTGTATCCGCTGGCATCTGTATGATTAACGG
>CAZPHF010000171.1:0-2824 GCA_964586115.1 uncultured Flavobacteriaceae bacterium
CTTGCGAAAGAGTAGGGATGACAGTGATAGGGTTGGAAGTACCTCATGTACATGTCCATTTGATCCCGCTCCATACAATGGCTGATGCGAACTTTAGTAAAAAAGAAGCGTTGTCACCGGAGTTGTTTCAGGAGATTGCTAGTGAGATTCAGAGAAATATGATTTATTGAATACAGTGAGGGCTTCGGAACTATTTCCTAATCTGCTCATTGAAAAAGTTCGCTGAGTTCCGAAACCCTCACTCAACTTAACACTTAGTCCTTAAGCCTTAACACTTATTCTTCCGAAACCTTCAACTGAATCAAAAAAGTAGTCCCCACACCAATCTCAGATTTCTTGACGTAGATCCGTCCTTTGTGGTAGTCATTTATGATTCTTTTGGTAAGAGATAGTCCAAGTCCCCAGCCTCGCTTTTTGGTCGTATAGCCTGGTTCAAATATTTTTTTCTGTAATCGCTTTGGAATTCCTTTTCCTGTATCGGAAATAGTGATTATAGCATTAGAATTTTCCTGAACTACATGGATTTCTATCTTCCCTTTCCCTTGCATGGCATCAATAGCGTTTTTCACTAAATTTTCAATCACCCAACTATAGAGTTGAAGGTTAAGGTCCACATAAATAGGTTTATCATTTTCTGTATTGAAAGTGAATTCTATTTGTTTAAAACTTCGAGATCGGATATAATCAAAAGCGGTATCTGTTTCTGCAACGATATCATGTTTTGTCAGCTTGGGTACAGATCCGATTTTAGAGAATCTGTCGGCAATTGTATTTAATCTGGCAACATCTTTTTCGATCTCTTTAACGGTATCTTCTTCTACATTTTCCATCCTAAGGAGCTCAACCCAACCTAATAAAGAAGACAAGGGCGTTCCTATCTGATGCGCAGTTTCCTTGGCCATTCCAGCCCATAATTTATTTTGCTCTGCAATTTTATTCGCTTTAAAGGCAAGGTAAATAATGGTTCCAAAGAGAAATAAGATCAATAATAAAGCGAACGGATAATATTGTAACTTGTTTAATAAGTCAGAATCCCTGTAATAGATCTTTTCTGTGATATTGACATTGTCAAGCTGAAAATTCACTATCAAAGGTTCATTTTCTTCTATCATGATCTGCAACTGACGACTGAGGTATAAACGATCATCAACATCCAATTTCGTAAACCTTTTTGAGTTGTCAACATCCAGATTTGCCCAACGATTGATATCGCCATTTTCAAAGGTGATGATCATGGGAATACTGCGGTTGCTCTGGATGATTTTTTCTTCCAAAGACACATCAATGTCAAGATCAGCATTATTAAAATTCTCGTAGGCAGTAGCCAAAACTTCCATTTTGACACGCTCTTCATTTTTGAATTGTTTGAAAAACTGGTTAGTATTCCATAAGATGGAGGAAACTATTAAAAATGACGCCAGGATCAGCGACCATTTGATAAGAGTTTTACTACTAGGGAGGTGATTCATTGAAACAAATATATAATATTCTAGAATTATAACTTAATAATAGAGCGCTTATTATCCGTAAAATAAATAATAGCTATTTTTGTTAAAAACTACATACAATTGTTAACAATTCAACCCAAAGATATACCCACTGCAAGGCTGCATGGTTATTTATTATCCGCTGTCGCACCGAGGCCAATAGCATTGGCCAGTACCATTGATTTAGAAGGAAATCCTAACCTTTCTCCTTTTAGTTTTTTCAATGTTTTTAGTGCTAACCCTCCAATTTTGATTTTTTCACCCGCAAGAAGAGTAAGGGATAATACAACGAAACATACCTTAGAAAACGCCAAGGTTACTGGAGAGGTTGTCATTAATGTTGTTAACCATGCCATCGTTCAACAAACCTCTTTATCGAGTACTGAATATGAAACAGGGGTTAATGAATTTGAAAAAGCTGGTTTTACCATGCTTTCTTCCGAGAAGGTTAAGCCTTTTAGGGTAAAAGAATCACCTGTTCAATTTGAGTGTAAGATTTTGGAGATCAAGGAGCTTGGAAGTGAAGGAGGTGCTGGAAACTTGATCATATGCGAGGTGGTATGCTTGCATATTGATGAACAAGTTTTGGATGAAAACGGGAGCATTGATCAAATGAAACTGGACCTTGTTGCACGGGCTGGAGGTAGCTTTTACAGTAGGGCCAATACCTCATTTTTCGAAATTCCAAAACCTATCTTGCAAAAGGGCATTGGTGTTGATTTGCTGCCGTCTGCAGTAAGAAACAGCCATGTGCTTTCCGGGAATGATCTTGGGCAATTGGGAAATGTAGAACGACTGCCAGAAGTATCGGATGTTAATAAGTTTCTGCAAGACTATCCCCAATTTATGACCTCAGAAATAAATGAAAAGCATAAATTTGCTCAAGAGTTCTTAACAAAGAATGATGTAGAAAGTGCCTGGAAGGTGCTTTTAAGTTGAATAAAAATAGAAGACAATTAAGAAATGGAAGTAACTGGAAAAATCAAAAAGATTGACGAAACCAAAACATTTGGGAACAACGGATTTAGAAAAAGAGAATTGGTAATTACCACTGAGGAACAATATCCGCAAATGTTAATGATTGAATTTGTACAAGATAAATGTGATCTGCTGAATAGTTTTAAGGTAGGTGAAGAGATCAAAGTAAGTATCAATCTTAGAGGAAGAGAATGGATCAACCCTGAAGGGGAAGCTAAATATTTTAATTCTATTCAAGGATGGAGAGTTGAAAAAGTTCAAGCTGGAGCTCCTGGTGAAGTTCCACCAATGGATGCTGCAAGTTTTGCACCTGCAACAAGTGTAGACGAAAATGAACCAGACGATCTTCCTTTTTAGAG
>CAZPHF010000172.1:0-2781 GCA_964586115.1 uncultured Flavobacteriaceae bacterium
ATAAGCTCATCTTGTCTTTAGATCAAGTTTTTTAAAAGTAACGAAGCCTCAAGCCACATAGTTCATTTCTAAATCAATTTTAGAATCAGTCAACAAATGGATTTAAAATGACCACTTGAATCTAACAAAAATCGCTGTTCCACTACTTATCAAAGCATTTCCATTCTCATCCTCAACTTCGTCCATACTATAATACTGTCCTATACCAGCCAATTCCATAGTGTCAGAAATGGAGTAGGTCAAGGTAGGCCCAACATACATAAAATTACCTTCAGGGCCATAAATACCAGCTAGCATAACTCTAAATAGAGGGCTTACATCATAAGCGCCAGCTCCAAAAAAGGCCAGTTGGGTTGGAAACAGATTTTTCGGGCTAAGGTCTTGAAACAAAATATCTCCTAATCCACTTGAAAAATTTTCTGCTCCAAAACCATTGTATAAGGTCTCAAACTGCAAATTAAGCGAGCTTTTAAAAGTATAGTCATAATGTAAAGTAGCTGTGGCTTTCCCGGTTTCATCTGTATCATCCATAGGTTGAAAATAGGTCAGCTCTCCACTAAATCCACCGCCCGCAATACTTCCAGAAAAACCTCCTCCGAGTATATAATCTGTTTCTGTATATACCCCTCCCAAAAATTGAATATCAAAGCCTTTGGTATTAAATCTATACAGTAAAACAGAAGTAATTTCACTCTCAGAATTTAAAGATGTAGACAACTCGAGCTTACTTGATTGACCAATATAGTATTGTAATCTGACGGCATCACTCCCAGGTTTTTCTTCATAATCAAAATCAAAATAAGAATACGTGTTAAAAAGATCGTTAGGATTCCATACAAAGGTTTGACCCCAATTAATTCTTTGCCTCCCCACGGTAACTTGTAAATTTCCTGCTGTATAATCAAGCATAAATCTATCGAGTTGCGAAAGACCTATCCAAGAAGTATTCTCAGCCCAAACCCAAGACATATTAAAATATCCATTATCTCTTGAAACAAAATCGGCATATCCAGGAATTAAACTCACATTATTCCCAATGATAATTCTATTTCTAAGTCCGGCAGTAAAGGTTAACTTTTCATTGATGAACCAATTGACATCAAATCGATTATGCACAACATTCTCTAAGGCCATTTCTCCATCTTCGCCAACGGTTTGCATAATAGCCATGCCCTTTACATACCCTTTAACCATCCAGTTCTCCTGAGCCTCCATCAAGAAGCTTAAAAAGAATAGAACAACAAAAATTTGTTTTTTAAGCATTATTCAACACTCGATTAATAATATTTTTGGTGATAAATCAGGATTTTACAATGTCTGAAATTACCTTACCATCATCGAGCGTAACCACTCTTCTGGCTTTATCCATTACTCTTTGATCATGAGTTGCGAAAATAAAAGTTATGTGCTCTTCCTTATTCAACCTTTCCATAATATCCAAAAGTTGTTTAGTTGCGGTTGAATCCAAATTTGCAGTTGGCTCATCCGCTAAAATAAACTTAGGTTTAGAAGCTAAAGCTCTCGCGACCGCAACTCTTTGTTGTTGGCCACCTGAAAGCTGGTTTGGTTTACTATTCAATTTTTCACCCAACCCTACTGATTCCAAAAGAGATATGGTCCTTTCATCCATTTTATTTTTATCCCAATTTTGCAACTGCATTATAAATTCTACATTCTCCTTTGCGCTTAAAACCGGTATCAGATTATAAGCCTGAAAAACAAAACCAATATTTCTTAATCTAAAATCAATTAAATTTTTTGAAGATAATTCAGACATCACACTCCCATCAACCATCACATTTCCGGTACTCGGAACTTCAAGACCACCAATCATATTCATCAAAGTTGTTTTCCCACATCCTGAAGGGCCAACAATTGCTGCAAACTCGCCTTCTTCAAAGCTAAGGTCAATGCCATTTACAGCATGCACTGGCACCTCTGTATCGTGGTAAGTCTTTGTTAGGTTATTGATTTGAATTATGCTCATAATCTTATTATTTCCTTTTTATTAGATAGATCTTATGGCTTCTGCCGGATGCAGCCTAAGTGCTTTTATTGCTGGATAAATAGAAGCTAATATTCCTGTAATGATCACCAAAATAGTAATCTGAAAATACCTATAGGTCTCTAACATTGGATAGGTAACTACAGCGTAACCCACACTCTCCATACCCTCAGCCACTGAGGATAAATCAATACCAGCTTTATTAAAATAATTGATAGCAATCACGCTTAATATTTCACCAAATAAAGCACCTACCAAGGCAAGAAGAATAGTCTCTAACATAATCATGATAAAAACCCGTCGTCTATTCATTCCAATTGCCATCAACATTCCCAATTCTCTGGTTCGCTCAAGAACAACCATCAACATGGTGTTAACAATTCCAAACCCTAAAGCCCCCAGAATGATCATCATAAATAATCCCATCATGGTGTCCATATATCCAGACATTAAACTCAGATATGGCGATACTTCGGCCCAATCTTCAACCTTAGCATCCGGAAACCGATTTTGTAAATCAGCAGCAATAATTTCAGCTTGTTCATAATCATTTAGCACAAGAACAATCTCATGAGATTCATCTTCCGGCAGGGCCAAGACACGCCTTAAATCGTTATTTTTTACGTAAACATGCATTTTATCCCAAGGATTATTATCAGTTTTAAAAATTCCAACTACCTTAAATGCAGCACCAGTAATTTCACCATTATAATCTTGAAAAGTAAGCACAATTTTTGATTTCAATTTGGCCTTAAGTTCAACTGCCAATGCCCTTG
>CAZPHF010000173.1:0-2704 GCA_964586115.1 uncultured Flavobacteriaceae bacterium
CTGAAGTCGCAACTTTAGTAGAAATTGTATCTCCAAACAACATTAAAAGTGGAGTCATTTCAACATCATCTATTGTTCATGCTACGCCAGCAAGTTTTTATGCGCATGCTTTAAGTAGAGGATTCTATGAAGAAATTGCCGCAGATTTAGTAATTTCTGACATTGATTTTTTTGCTGGAGGTGGCACAAAGGTTTTTAATAAACGTGAAGATGGAAGAGATTTATTTAAAGATTTAAGAGCAAAGAAATTTAATATTGATACAATCAAATTAGGAGATTTTAATAGCATTAAAACCTATTCAAAAGTTGCTTATTTATTCGGTCCTGAACACATGCCTCCAACAGCAAAAGGAAGAGGTGATTATCTTCCTAAAGCCACTGAACTTGGTATTCAGTTTTTGAATAAAGACAATTCAAATTTCTTCTTAATGGTTGAAGGTTCACAAGTAGATTGGGGAGGGCATAGTAATGACAGTGATTATCTTATTTCTGAACTCATTGATTTTGATGATGCCATTGGAAAGGCCCTTGATTTTGCCAAAAGAGATGGTAACACCTTGGTGATTGTAACTGCAGACCATGAAACAGGAGGATTTACTTTATCATCAACAAAAAAAAAGAATGCTGATGGAATAGAATATAGTGATTATGCTGAAATAACCGGAACCTTCTCAACTGACGGACATTCAGCTGCCTTAATTCCAGTGTTTGCATATGGCCCAGGAGCTGAGGAATTTTCAGGTGTGTATGAGAATAATGAAATATTCCATAAAATATTAAAGGTTACAGGTTGGAAATAATGGAACTAGCAAATGATAAATTTATTTAGACAGATCCGCCAAAAGATAGAATCAACACGACTGGTTACTGTACTTATTTTCTTCTTTGGAATTTCTACAACTGTTCTAGGGCAGGACTATCCGTCTTGGGGAAACCTCGAGGATGGTACATATAAAGTTGGCTTTCGGACTATCGAGACTTATGATTCAACCAGAACTTACAAACCTGACGAAGGATTAAGGTATCGTCCGCTGCTTATTCACTTGTGGTATCCAACATCGTCAACGAGTAAGGATTACATGAAGTATAAGGAGTACATTATGTTAGAGACCCAACGAGAGACCTTTTCAAACAATAATTCTGAGGACTACTG
Source organism: uncultured Flavobacteriaceae bacterium (assembly GCA_964586115.1). Lineage (GTDB taxonomy): Bacteria > Bacteroidota > Bacteroidia > Flavobacteriales > Flavobacteriaceae > Lutimonas. The sequence goes on from CAZPHF010000173.1 coordinate 1,154, forward strand.
CAACCAGATGATGCGTGGTTATATTGATTATGGAAAAAAGCTAATGGGCAGCTTAGACGTAACTGTTAATGAAGTCTTGTCAAGTTCAACAGCATCCCTCAGCAGCGCAGAGCCCACAATGGGTAAATTTCCTTTGATTATTTATGCACCATCTTTTGGTAAGTCATCAATTCAAAACAATATTGGATGTGAGTATTTAGCAAGTCATGGATACATAGTTGCATCAGTAGCATCAGCTGGAGAAAACTCCCAAGCAATGACGACCGATGAGATAGGTGTTATGGCCCAAGTACTTGACATTGAATTTTTAATTAACTTTTTAAAGGTTACTGACAATATTGACCCCACGAAAATTGGAACGTTTGGATATAGTTGGGGTGGCTTATCAAATATAATTCATCAGATGAGAAATGACTACGTTAAAGCGGTGGCATCATGGGACGGCAGTATTGAATATCATGGGTATGAAATAGCCAAGAACATGAAAGATTTTAATTCTGATAAATTGGACGTCCCTTATATTTTTTTTAGTAACAAAAATGAAGGCTATACGGAATTTCCTTTTTACAAATCGGTATCAAATAGTAAAAAGTATTTGTATCGACTCAAGAAACTGGAACATCCAGAATTTACTTCTTATTGGACTAACTTTAGCAATGCCAAACCAAACGCATCGTCATATGACCTCGAGAGTTATAAAAATGTTTGTGAATACACCTTAGTGTTTTTTGATACCTACCTTAAGGACAAGAAGTCAATGGTGAAAAACTTGAAAAATTTAAATAGTGAATTGATAACTATAATAAATGCGAACTAAAAGCGCTCCTGCCAGTAAAGAACTGAGTTAACATCCCAAGTATGAATCAGGTAAACGGACTGCTCCCTATCACACTTACAGCAACGATCAATCTCAAGTGGGTCAAATACCTATAAGTCTTTATAATGCAAAAAGTGCCAGATAGCAACCCTGAGAATACAATACCTACCCAAATTTATTTTTAATAAATTTAAACTTCAGTGTAATAATTTAAGATTTAAAGCACTAACTAAAAAAAGGAACATTGAGTAACGATTTTTATAAAACATCTATCCTACCTTTTTCGGGAATAATCATCAAGTTGTGCAGGGCTTATACCAATTCGCAAGAAGATTTTGAGGATTATTATCAGGAAGTGTGTTTGCAAATATGGAGGAGTAAAGAAAACTTTCGTGAAGAATCGCAATGGAGTACGTGGGTGTACCGAATTTCATTAAACGTTTGTTTAACCTTACTAAAGAAAAAGAAAAATAAGGGTCATCAGTTTGTATCTGATTCTTTGGCAGCTGAAGAAACTGAAGATAACTATGCGTTTTCAGACGAATCTCTGAATCTACTATATGATGCTATTAGACAACTATCAGAAATTGATAGAGCCATTATTATGCTTTATTTAGAAGAAAAACCCTATAAGGAAATTGCAGATATTATAGGAACCAATCCAAATAATATTGGGGTACGGGTTAAAAGAATTAAAATTAGATTAAAAAAAATATTAGATGGAAAAATCAATT
>CAZPHF010000174.1:0-2693 GCA_964586115.1 uncultured Flavobacteriaceae bacterium
GTGAAGAACGGATCAAAAATCTTGGAGAGGTTTTCGGGGGGGATTCCGATGCCGTTGTCATGGATGGTGACCGTCCAGCCTTCGCCGTCGGGTTCGACGGCTACATCGATGCGGCCGGGGTCTCCGCCATCTGCCTCGAGTCGCTGGTGAATCGCGTCGATGCTGTTTTGGAAGAAGTTAATGAAGACTTGCACGAGTTGGTTGGGATTGCCGCTAATGAGTCCGACGTCCGGGATTTTGAGGTTGAATTCGATATCCTTACCGATCTGGTGGCTGACCATGCGGCGTGAGCGCGTCAGAATTTCGGCGAGGTCGGCATCGCCCGATGTCGCGTTGTCCTCGCGGGTGAATTTTCTGAGGTCGATGACGATTTGGGAAACCCGATCGACGCCTTCCTGAATGTCTTTGAGGATGTCCGCGAAATCGGGTTGCTCGGCCTCGGGCAGGTCTTTGGAGAAGGTCGCGAGCGCGTGGATGCCGGCGCTGGCGTAGTTGAGCGGGTTGTTGATCTCGTGGATGATGCCCGCGCTCATGCGGCCGAGGGCGGAGAGTTTCTCGTTGCGGACCATGAGCACCTCGTTCTCTTTGATCTGCTCCAGGGCGGAATGCAGTTCGGTGTTGAGATCGGACATTTCGCGGCGGATGCGGGCCATCGCGATTTGGTTTTCGAGGCGGAGGGCGAGTTCGGCAGTGGAGAACGGCTTGGTGAGGAAGTCGTTGGCGCCGGCTTGCAGGGCGCTGAGTTTGGTTTGCTCGTCGGCCCGGGCGGTGAGGATGATGACCGCGATGCTGCGGGTCACATGGTTTTCACGAATCTGCCGACACACTTCGACGCCGTCCATCTCGGGCATCATGTGGTCGAGCAGTGCGAGTTGCGGTTGCCGGAGTCTGGTGATTTCGAGCGCTTCAGCTCCGTCGGATGCTTCGATGATATCGACGTTTTCCATCTGCATGCGCAAGAAGCGGCGGATATCCGGTTCGTCGTCGACGATCAGGACCAATGGGCGCGCGCCGCTGGGGCGACCGATGTTTGCGACCGGCAACTGGCCGGTAGGTGGCTGCGCGTTGGTGGTGCGGGGGGCCATTTTGCCCGGGATCGACATCGCGGCCTTGCGGTGAAGTTCGGCGATGTTTCCTCCATCGTGAAGCGGGTGGTTCGCTCCTTCGGATTCATCTTCTTCGGAAACGGTGGCCGCCTCCGTGGGAAGAGTGACGGTGAACGTGGTGCCGTGGCCCAGCCGGCTGTCCACTCTGACGCCTCCATCCATTGCTTCGGAAAGGCTGCGGACGAGTGCGAGGCCGATGCCGGCACCTTGAAACTTTCGGGTGGATGAGGTGTCCACCTGCCAAAAGCGCTCGAAAATACGCGGGAGAACTTCGGGTGGGATACCGACTCCGGTATCTTCCACGCTGAGCTGGAGCCGTTCGCTGTTGACGCCGACCTTCACTTCGATCGAGCCACCTGACGGGGTGAATTTGATCGCGTTGATCACAAGGTTCAGGAGGATTTTATCGAATTTGTCGCGGTCGATCAGAATGGATTCGTGCTCGCTATTGCATTCCCAGAGAAGGGCGACCCTGTCTTGTTCCGCGAGGTGGCGCAACGAGCGCAGCAAGCCTTCGATGTGGGCAGAAATCGGGGTGGCTTGACGGTTGATATCGGCGTGGCCGGTGTCGAAACGCACGAGGTCCAGAAGGTCGTCAATGAGTTTGAGTAACCGGAGGCCATTCTGCTCGAGCATCGTGGTCATCTCGTCGATGCTGGGTTCGAGAGACATGCGGTTGAGCACGATTTTGAGCCGCTCGGTGATACCGAGCATGATGGTGAGGGGGGTCCTCAACTCATGGCTGATATTGGCGAAAAACCGGGTTTTGGCTTCGTTGAGTTCGCTGAGTTGCTGGTTCTGCGATTCGAGGAGTTCATGGGATTTTTCGACTTCCGAGTGGAGGGCGAATTCGCGAAACCGGAGACTTTCGTAGAAGTAGCAACCGGCTAAGACGAAGACGCCGGTGACGAATAGAAAATAGCTGTTATTGAAAAGCGTGGCGAAACTGGATTGGCCAGGTGCGAATATAACACCGGCCGCGTAAGCCAAGAAACAGGAGGCGACGATGATTAGTGAATTCTTGAACGTCCATCTCAAGACGAGTGATAGACCGACCAGGATCAGGTTGAGGCCGGCATAGTATATTGAATCGCCGCCGCCCGTTAGGGCGATCATGATGCTGATAGATATCATCGGCAGCAGCGAGGCCCAGAGCGAGGCGATGTAACATGCCCTGGGTCCGGGTGTTTTGCCCAGCGTGAGATAGATGATGGCGAGCAGAGCGGCGCACACCAGGCGGATGAGGAGGAATACCCAAGCTTGGCCGGGGAAGACGACCCAGTCGAGCGTCCACCCGAGGACCATGAAGCCACCGCCCAAGGCCAAGGCGCGCTTGACGTTGGCGATCGCCAATTGGTCTTCGTAACGACGGAACGCCTCCAACAATTCCGGATCCGCGGTCCGTGCGTCGTGCGGGGTGTCAGGCATTTTTCAGCTCAATTTCGAGAAACAGGTTCACTCCGGTTTTATCCGGAATAATGTTGATGCTTTGCACGGGAACATTCTCCGGAACCAGATCCTCCATTTCTTTCCTGCCGCGATAAATGAGGTTCCATTCCACGAGGTATTCCATCCAAGCTTTGCTGG
>CAZPHF010000175.1:0-2679 GCA_964586115.1 uncultured Flavobacteriaceae bacterium
GGAATATAATCAAAAAGCACTATTTTAATTGCGCTATAGGTTTTCCAAGCTCCAATAAAAAAAAGTAGTAAAGATCCTAATAGGGAACAAATAATTGCTATAAAACTGAAATAACGGAATATGGAAAATACTTTTTTCATAATATTTAACTTTGTATAGAAAGCTTCATAGTTGTTAATTATAGAGTAATATATGAAGGTTTAAAAGATGTCGCAATAACTAACCAAATTAAATATAATTCTAAAAACAAAGTTTTGACTTTGAGAACTTTCCAAAAATTTAAATATTATGAAAAAAGTATTATTCTTTTAAGCATAGTTGTTTGTTAGCTTTTTAAGCATTCCCTTAAATATAATACCATGAAATGGAAATACAGAATACCAATATAATCTTCCCATTAAGCCTAAAGGTCTAAATGTAGCCGTTTGAATTAAAGTATCAGAGACTATTTTGAATTCTAGCCAAGCTTCACCAGGTAATTTCATTTCGGCGAATAAAAGTAAACGACCTTCTTTTTTATCAGCATATAAAACTCTCCAAAAATCTAAAGCATCTCCAACTTGTAATGCATCAGGATTTGTGCGTCCACGTCTTAGGCCAACACCACCAAAGAGTTTGTCCATAAATCCTCTTATTTTCCATAATATGTTTCCATAATACCATCCAGTTTGTCCGCCAATTTTCCAAATTTTATCAATGCAATCCGCTCTTGTTTTAAATGCTAATTTTCGCTGATCGATAAAACATCCAAAAGTAGGGACCTGAATAAAATCAGATATATGGCTATCAATTCCACTACTTGCGTAAGCATCTTTCCAACTAGAAACATTTTGGTTATTTTCTATTTTGGCAAAAGCATTTGTTAGAGCTTTGTGATAGTTTATTGGCGTAATATTTAATATTTCGTTTAGTTGGTTAGGTCTACAAATCACTTCAATTTTCATGCTATTTACTAATGCTATAGCAAGTTTGTACGAAGTTGACGTTACAAAATACAGCCAATACGAGGAAAGTCTGGGCGTCATAACAGGTACAATAAAAATTTTACGTTTTAATTTTCTAACTTTTGCAAACTCTAATAGCATCGCTTTATAAGTTAAAATATCTGGACCACCAATGTCAAAATTCTGATTATAGGTTGCCTTATTCAAAACGACTTTAGACAAGAATTTGATGACATCAGATATCCCAATAGGTTGGCATTTGGTATTCAACCATTTTGGTGTTACCATAACTGGAAGCTTCTCGACTAAATCTCTTATAATTTCAAAAGAGGCACTTCCAGAGCCAATAATGATACCAGCTCTTAATGTGGTTAAACTATAATTTCCAGCACCTAATTCATGCTCTACTATTTTTCGTGATGCAAGATGCTCAGATAATTCAATTTCGTTAGTAATACCACTTAAATATACGACGTGCTCTACAGTAGTGTTGTTTAACGCATTCTTGAAATTTATTGCAGACTGTTGCTCAAGTGATTTATAATTAGAAGATGCAGACATGGAATGAACCAAATAATAGGCAGCATCAATATCTTTTGGAATTTTGTTCAAAGAGTCTTTGTTTAAAAGATCAATTTGAATAATTTTAATTTTTGGTTTTAAGGAAGAGGGAGGATTAAAACGACTTATATCTCTGACGCAGCATATCACTTCATGACCATTCTCTACTAAAACTGGAAGTAGTCGCTTTCCTATATACCCTGTTGCACCTGTTAGGAGAATTTTCATTTTTAATAAAACTTTAAATTTGATAAAAACCCATGATTACTTATCATTTTTAAGTAAATCTATTTGTTTTAAAATTTCATTGGCTTCTGCAACTTTACTATCACTAAGCCTTCTATTGGTTGTGGATAGTTTGTAAGATTCCTCTAGTAATTTTTTATACTGATCATTAAGTTTTTCAACTTTCGATTTTTTCTTGAATATATTTAACATAGTATTATCTAATCTTGATTTAAATCAATTCTATTGTATCAATTATAAGTTTAAAGTTTTCGTCTTTTTTATTACCAATCAAAAACACAATTTGCTCTATATAATCATGTGAAAAATTAGGAGCATTAAGTCGTCTTCCTCGAAATGAAGGATACATGTCTTTTAAAACTATTTCGACATCCTGCCATTCATTTGTAGTTGAAAATGTAGTGATATAGGAATAATAATTTTTTGAATTATTTTTAACTCTAAATTGATAATCTTTACCATCACCTTTTAGTCTAATTTTTATTCTATTGTATTTTGTTACTTCAGTTTTTTCAAACTGATATCGAACAGATGAGAAACCACCATTGTTGGCTAAAGACACATGTCCTTCAAAAACTCCGAATCCATCAGAGTTGAGTTTAAATTGACTCGATGATCTTCCACCCATTACTACGTCATCAACAACATCCCAATCTTGAATGCCTGCGTTTAGATTAAAATCAAAGATCATTTTAGAATTCATTCCTTGTAATAAAATTAGGATGCATATGAAATATTTCATTATTCAATTAAATTTTGTCTAAGTATTATTTAACAAAGTTAGACAAAAATAATTTAATGCAATGATTTACAGAGAATTATTTTAGTTAAACCGATAAGAGTTTTATCATTGGTTAGTCATAAGGTCTTGTCCTGAAATATGGCTACAGGTTAAAATTAATTTTACGCTGATAAATTATATACCATA
>CAZPHF010000176.1:0-2644 GCA_964586115.1 uncultured Flavobacteriaceae bacterium
CATAAGCCATAATGAGGCTATCTGGTGTTTGTCTGTCAAAATAGCACCAACTTTATCTCCAGGTTGAAACGATCCCCGATTTACACTTCCATTTGGTCCATTAAAAGCAACATCTTTAGTGAAACGAAGTGCTGAGTCGTTGATAACAATATAATCTGAACTTATGCTATCAACGACTCCTACAGCATCAAACTCCGAAGGATAACCTGGGTGAATTGGTGGGAATTCACTTGCGGCACTATTGCGAACATTCATCGACAGACCCAAGGAACAGGACAGCATAAAAAAACAGGATATAACAAAAGACAGGGTGCGATGAATTTGTAACCTATTCATTATTTACTCCTTCTACAGTTTTTATGGATTAGTGTTCAAACCAGTAATAAATCCCGGTTTCTTCTTTTGTTTCCCATAAAACTTCCGTTGTACCAGCTGAACTACTGAAAATTTTTATTTCACGATTTCTTGGAGCATCAGGATCACCTACCATCACAGGCGTGTGTAGCATTCCTTTATAGCTTTTGCCGGATGGAGCCACCAATACTGGCTCGCCATCAATAATAACACTGATGTAGTCATCATCATCAATTTGACCGTCACCATTAATATCAAATGCAGCCGGATCTAATCTGCCGCCTGTACAGGCTGATATTTCATGGACAATGGAATTACCGCCACCACTACAAAGAGAGTCTTCTGGTATAAAACTGATAATAATCGCCTTTCCGTCTCGAATGATAACATCTTTTATTACTCGCTCTCCGAGGAGGTTATTCTCGTCTGCCTCGTCAATTATATTATCGTTGTCATTGTCGACACCATCTTTACTCTCATCGTAAGGTAAATTAAAAAACCAGCCGGCATGGCCAATGTTTTCACCTGTTTCATCCTCCACACCATTTCCATTATTGTCGATGCTATCCGTGAGGTAAGCAGCATTTGAGATAGGGGTACAGTCATCGTCAGTGCCGGGAATGTTGTCATCACCGTCGTCACATTGTTGATACCAGTTTGGCTCATGAGAACTTAGTGTTCGCAGATAAGAATTGGCAGGGTTATGATATCGCCAGTCGATCTCTACCTGCTCGAGTAACTGTATATCTGGAAGATTGGAAAGAGAATTAGCTGTACTGTCCCAATCACCTAGATACTGGTCTGGTGCCCCTCCAAAATCCCAGATACCGTAAACTGTCTGCTGACTGGTATCTGTCCGGTCATCTTCACCCAGGAATTTCCCCGTACCGAAGACCACTATATAACCCTGGTCTTCACAGTGAAACATAACATCTGGGGCCGAAGTGATAGGTTGGCCGGTAGCAGCAAACAACGGCTTGGGGTCGTCATGAATATCTGACACATCAACATCAGCATAATCTATACGATTCTTACCAGCAGGATTATCCTGATCGACACCGTACGCAACTCCCCAATTTTCCGGGTCGGGGTCTCTGAGATCAAACTTCCACATATTGCCCAACAAATCTCCAGCATATACAAAATCAACTCGACCATCGTTGTCTACATCGATAATCGCCGGAGTTGATAAACCGTTATTTCCTCCTGCACCAGTGTCTATTTTCCGCAACAACGTACCGCTAAGAGCATCTAATACATAAAGGACAGCATGCCCGTTTTTGCTGTTATAACCATTGCCGAAGATAACAACCCAAGGGTTGTCAGTTACGGAATATCCTTCATAGATGGTTTTTGATGAACGGACAATAAAAGGATCGCTGAAACTATAACCCATATCATAGTCCGGTTGATTATTCGTCAACCATACTTCACCTTCCTCATCAATCTCGCCATCCCCATCGTTGTCATAGCTATCGGCATAGTTTTCATTATCGCCATCATCGCCTTCATTTACACCGGTGGGACAACCTCCACCGTCTATACAGCCATCGCCATCATTATCTATGCCGTCTGCAGTTTGATCACCGGCAAAAGCAAATTCAAGTCCATTTGCACCAAGTGTCGGATACTCCCACATAACCATCGAAGCCATCTCGGTTTCAGTGGGTGCTGCAGCATTGCCATTGATACCCTCTGCTCCACTGATATCAAGGGCATAAATACCACGCCCTCCTTTTTTAAGTGCTCCGACCAGCATGGTGATTGTCTTTTTCTCCCCAGGTTCATCGGTGACTTGATCACCATCATTGTCTATTGAATCACTATAATTCTCATCATCTCCGTTATCATCCTCATGCCCATCGCCATCCATAAACCCATCGCCATCGTTATCAGTTTCATCAGCAGTTTGATTACCGGCAAGAAATGTCAATCTTTTAAATGAAGGAGTTGCATCAACGAAATACCGGTGTTCATATGTGTTGTCAGTCAGGGCTGAAAGATAGTCGAAACTATGAAGAGGAATAAAAGCAAAGCGCTCATTTCCCGTCTGTGCATTGAAAGCATGAAGCATTCCGTCATTGGCACCTGCGTAGATCGTTCCTCCCTCTTCGCCAGTCTCATCAATATCACCATCGCCATCGTTATCGACACCATCATGTTCAGATTGAGGTGCACTGACAAGCAGAGGTGCAGAATGGACAATGTCCCCAAGCATTCTGTTTCTGCTGCGAAACCCGCTGACCTCTTCACCTCGTAAATAATTAACGATATTACTGTCATCCCCAAG
>CAZPHF010000177.1:0-2607 GCA_964586115.1 uncultured Flavobacteriaceae bacterium
GATTGAGACCTCATTATAACAGATTCGAAATGAAGCCCATGTTTTTAATGGCAGCGGACAGCTAGGGGCAATATAATGATGTAATGATTTAATGATGTAGTGATGCAGTGATTTAGTGATGTAATGATGTAATGAAATATTGAGAACTGCGAGGGCCTTGGAGGTGAAGGTTTCACTTCCGAGACCCTCAGTTTTTATCCCCTCGTTTCTCATCCCCTCAGTTCCGATACCTTGAGCATGTAAATTAAATTTAAACTGGACTCGTTCAATTTCTGATTATTATCTATATTTGATTTAATGAGTCAAATCAAAATCATAGAATGCCCGAGAGATGCCATGCAGGGGATTAAAAGTCATTTTATTCCGACTAAGGACAAGGCAAGATATATTAATGCCTTGTTAAAGGTTGGATTTGACACGATTGATTTTGGCAGTTTTGTTTCGCCAAAAGCTATTCCTCAAATGCGCGACACGGCAGAGGTACTGTCAATGCTTGATTTACAAAGAACTTCTTCCAAATTATTGGCTATTGTTGCGAATGTTAGAGGAGCTGCTGCGGCCTGTGACTTTGAAGAAATTGATTATTTGGGGTTTCCCTTTTCGATTTCGGAGAATTTTCAAATGAGAAATACGGGTAAGACGGTAGCACAGTCATTGATTGCGCTAGAAGAAATCATGAATCTTTCCGTTAAAAATAACAAAGATGTTGTTGCCTATTTATCGATGGGTTTTGGAAACCCTTACGGGGATCCATGGAATGTGGAAATTGTTGGTCAATGGACCGATGCCTTATCTAGATTAGGGGTAAGGATATTGTCACTTTCCGATACTATTGGAGTAGCCGATGGAAAGACCATTGACTATTTGTTTAAACACCTTATTCCCATGTATCCAAATATTGAATTTGGGGCTCATTTACATACCCACCCTGATAGTTGGCATGAAAAAGTGGATGCGGCCTATAAAGCAGGTTGTTTCCGTTTCGATGGCGCAATTAAGGGGTTTGGTGGCTGCCCCATGGCAAAGGATGAACTGACTGGTAATATGCCGACTGAAAAATTACTTTCTTATTTTACAACAGAAAAAATTGACACAGGAATTAATCCACTGCGATTCGAAGTGGCTTATAACGAAACCATGAAAGTATTGGGTTGATCTCAGGATCCTGAACAAGGAGAATTCATAGTCAGCTATTTTACTTCATCAAAAGCCCCAATAGCAGCTCCGATAATACCTGCTTCATTTTTATTCTGAGCTGGGATAATTCTAGATCTAATATCAATCTCATCTACAAACCGGTCCATTTTCTTACTGGCTCCTCCCCCTATTATGAAGAGGTCTGGAGAGAGAATAAGTTCAATATGTTGAAAATATTTATTTAATCTTTTTCCCCATTTGGGATAACTCAGGTCTTCCTTTTTTCTGATAGAATCAGCGGCGTATTTCTCAAAGGCTTCTCCCTTGTAACTAACATGTCCCAATTCAGAATTGGGAATTAGCGTACCATTAAAAAACAATCCTGATCCAATTCCTGTTCCCAAAGTAATCACGGCTACCAAGCCATCTTTTCCTTTTCCGGCACCAAAGTGCATTTCTGCCTCTGCGGCGGCATCAGCATCGTTGATAACAGTAAATTCAAGACCTGTGACACTTTTAAAAAGTTCATCTGCCTGTACTCCTTTCCAGTCAGGGTGAAGATTTCCTCCGCTAAGGCATTTACCATGAAAAAGTGGGGTAGGAAAGCCAGCGCCAACCTCTCCTTTCCAGTTAAAATGATCTACGATCTGATGCACTGTTTTTGCCACTTCCATAGGCAGGGCAGGTCGGGGAGTAGGGAGCCTGAATTTTTCGGTAATCATCTCACCCGTAGTTGTATCAACAATACCTCCTTTAATACCAGATCCGCCTATATCGATCCCTAAAATGTGCATAAGAGCGCGCTTTTAAATGAGTTCCAAACTTAAGAATTTTATTCTAGAATATATAAAAACAGCCCTGTGAACTTCACAGGGCTGCATGTGTTTTATGATTTGAAGATCCTTAGAAATGAATACCTACACCTATACCACCAGACGAGGTACTACCACCTCCGATTTCAAGAATAAGACCCCAGGTCTCATTGAACTTATATTCACCACCTGCATGGAGGTTCAAACTAAAATCATCCTTGTTACTATCACCTGCAATAACAAATCCTGCATCAGCACCACCCCAGATATCCCAAGGTTCGGCAAGTTTAAAGATTTTGTCAAAATAGTAATCTCCTCTGACACCTATGGATAGAGTGTTTTTACCACTAAACCAAATTCTGGCCATGGGTGAAACGGTGATATCCGGATGAACTTGAAATTCATAATTCCCGGAAATACTTGAGTTATCGCCAAAACCAACGAAAAGATTCAAGGCATTGCCATGGTTCTCTTGCGCAATAAGGGTGCTATTTAAAGCGAAAAACAAACCCATAACTAAAAATAAAGTATACAAATTTTTCATAAATAATTAATTTTTTGTGCTGACAAATATAGGAAAGAATTGGATAATTGAACAAGGAAATAATGAAATAATGAGACAATGATTCAATGAGATATTGAAACAATGAGACAATGA
>CAZPHF010000178.1:0-2485 GCA_964586115.1 uncultured Flavobacteriaceae bacterium
TTTGGGAATTTGTTGAATCGAATCCCAATGTTCACATATTTTCCCATTTTCATCAAATCTTAAAAAGTCCATTGTAACATATTCATCACTATCGGGCCATGTTTGATGTGTATGTAATGCAACTAAATTTCCCTCAGCAATACATCTGACAAAATCAATTGATTTATCAGGATATTCTTCCTGCATTCTTTCGAAATATTTAATAAACCCCTTGGTGCCGTCTGCGACGTCAGGATTATGCTGAATATATTCCTGTCCTACGTATTGCTCAATCGCAAATCTTGGATTCCCTTCGTAAGCCATTTTGTAAAATGCTATTGCGTTATTCTTATTTTTTTCTAAGCTCATTTAAGTTCTTTTTAAAATGTAGTCCGCAAAATAACCTTTAGAATCCATGAGTTTGTGATCAATCTCAAAATCAGTATGAACTAATATCTCTTTGATGATTTCGTCGTCGTATTTTCTGGAAATTTCAGTATCAATTCTTTCTCCCTTTTTGAAATGATATACATCCCCCGTTCTATTAATTTTTACGCTCTGATCTTTGGTGCTTATTAAAAAACTTTTGGCAATGCCTTCTGCTTTTTTATAGTAAGGTGTGTGCTCAAATGATTTTAAACAAAAATCACCATCCAGTTCCTTATTGATTCGGTGCAATAAATTAAGGTTAAAATCTCTGGTTATACCTTCTTTGTCATTATAGGCAGGAAGAACAATAGCCTCATCTTTGATAAGATCCACCCCAAGAAACAACTTATCATCCACCTGAAGATTTGCACCCAGCTGGTAAATGAAATCTGCTGCCTGCTCATCAGTCATATTACCGACGTTAGAGCCTAAAAAAAGAATTACTTTCGGATGATGGGTATCTTTTAATGATTCCAGAATTTCAAAATAATCACCTTGTTTTTTATTCATTGTTAGGTCAGGTAGTTCGACTTTTAGACTCATCTCTAATTGATCTAATGCATTTTGGGAGATGTCAACAGGAATATAATCAAACTTGTAGTTGTTATTTAACAGTTCCTTGAGAAGTTCTTTAGTTTTGGTTCCATCACCAGCACCCAATTCAACTAACTCAAAATAAGTATTTTGATTCAGTTCGAGGTATTTGATAATGCGTTCTGTTTGGAGCTGGAAAATCTCAAGTTCGGCACGTGTAAGATAATACTCGGGTAAATCCATGATTTTCTTAAAGAGATGATCTCCCCTTTCATCGTAAAAATATTTGGATGGAAGGGTTTTTTGATTGGAACTGAGTCCTTGATGTACGTCTTTTACAAATTGTTCTATCATCTTACTTAGCTAATCTAATTCCTGAAAATTGCCACTGCATTTCGGGGTGAAAAAAATTTCTATATGTTGATCTGCTGTGATCAGGTGAGGTTGCAACAGAGCCACCTCTAAGCACCATTTGGTTGACCATGAACTTACCGTTGTATTCTCCAACGGCACCTTTGTCAATTTTAAAATTAGGATAAGGTAAGTAGGCCGAGTTCGTCCATTCCCATCTTTTTCCCCAATTCAATTGATCGCTCGCAATTTCCCATTCAAATTCAGTAGGTAATCGCATTCCTTTCCAAGCCGCAAAAGCATTGGCTTCATAGAAAGAAATATGTGAAAGCATGGCGTTTTTATTAACAGGTTTCAATCCAGCTAAAGTGTAATAATACCACGTACCTTCCATTTTATGCCAGTATAGGGGAGCGCTAATGTCGTTTGAATTCACCCAACTCCATCCTTCATCTAACCAATATTGAAAATTTGAATAAGCACCGGCTTCCATGAATTCCATGAACTCACCATTGGAAACAAGTCCTTTTGCTATCTCAAAGGCGTGCAAGTATACTTTATGTTCCCCTAATTCATTATCAAAATGATATCCTTCACCTTTATGACCGATTGAATAGATACCATCATCAATGGACACAAAACCCTTTTTTGAATTGGTATCATTCACCAAATTTGAATCTTTATCATAGACAGGGAAAATCGGATTGTGTCCCAGCGAATACTTCAGGTCAGTCATCAAAAGTTCCTGGTGCTGCTGTTCATGGTTGATTCCCAATATCGTTAAATTCAGAATCGTTTCGTTGGTGGTGTTCTGCAGCAAAGTTTTCATGTGCTCATCAACGTAAGATCGATATTCATAAACCTCTGCAACTCCTGGTCGTGTTATGTTCCCTCTGTCAGCTCGAATTGTTCTCTTCCCAATACTGTTGTAGTAACTGTTGAATAGAAAACCGAAGCTTACATCAAATTCCTTGTAATCAACGTAATGCTTTTTAAGAATCATCTCTTCAAAAAACCAGGTTGTATGTGCAATGTGCCACTTCGGAGGGCTTGCGAACACCGCTGTTTGCGGTATATAATCTTCCACTGTCAAGGAGGTGCAAATTACTGTAGTTCTTTGTCTCGTATTTTGATATTGTTGTAAAATTGACATTCCTGCTTATTTCCTAATTTTTATACCTTTCCAAAATAC
>CAZPHF010000179.1:0-2429 GCA_964586115.1 uncultured Flavobacteriaceae bacterium
GTATTAAATTTTAAGAATGGTGCTCGCAATTATATTGAAAGAAATACTTCTGAGTTTGAGCATAATTTAAAGACCATTACGACCTTAGAAAAGGATGCCGACATTATTCAAAGAAAGATAGAGAATGATTTTTACCTTCATTCGTTAATGCCTACTTATGCCAGTGATATTCTCAATTTGTTAGAGAATGTTGATGATATTATTGATCGATCTAAAAATGTAATCAGTCAATTCGAAGTGGAAACACCTCATATTCCTGAGGCGGTAAAAGATGACTTTTTAGAACTGGTAACCCTTTCATCAAAATCGGCGGAAAACGTTATTCCCGCTGCAAGAATTTTTTTCACATCACCGGATGAGGTTAAAGATAAAATTCAAAAAGTTCTTTTCTATAAGAGAGAAACAGATGTACTATCAACTAAAATAAAACGCAAAATATTTCAAAACCTTGATTCTTTAAAGTTGAGTGAAAAAATACACTTAAGATATTTCGCTTTACATATAGAACAAGTTTCTGATGCAGCTAAAGATGTTGCACAACAACTATCAACTTTGGTAATAAAAATTAGAATGTAACATCTAGAACTGCAGCAAATGTTTTTATTCTTTTTATCAAGCGGACTTTTTCTAGGATGGACTTTAGGGGCAAATGATGCTTCCAATGTTTTTGGATCGGCTGTTGGTTCTAAGATGATCCGCTTTAGACAAGCTGCAATTATAGCTTCTATATTCGTTATACTCGGAGCCGTTTTTCAAGGAGCCGGGGGTTCACATACTTTAGGAAAACTAGGATCTGTTGATGCTTTAGGAGGTGCATTTACTGTGGCTCTTGCAGCAGGATTAGCTGTTTTTTGGATGACCAAACTAAAACTTCCTGTATCAACTTCTCAAGCCATTGTAGGAGCCATAATCGGTTGGAACATTTTTTCTGGTAACCCTACGGATATGAGTTCCCTTACCAAAATTGTCACCACATGGATTTCTGGACCAATACTCGGAGGTATTTTTGCTATTCTTTTGTTTTTATTGTTGCAATTCATTTTAAGAAAAAGTAAAATAAACTTAATAAAATTAGATGCGTATATAAAGTATGCACTTCTGATTGTCGGTGCTTTTGCTTCGTATAGTTTAGGAGCCAATAATATTGCCAATGTTGTGGGTGTTTTTGTCCCTTCCGCGCCTAATATAATTCTGGACTTTGGTTTTTTCACTTTAAATGGGGTTCAGTTGTTGTTCTTAGGTGGTGGAGTATCAATTGCCGTAGGTATCATGACTTATTCTAAAAAAGTAATGATGACAGTCGGCAATTCACTGATGCGATTAAATGCTGAAACGGCATTAGTAGTTGTTTTGGCTCATTCACTGGTTTTGTTTGTTTTTTCTTCACAAGGCTTATCTGATTTATTCGTAAGCATTGGACTACCTGCAATACCTATGGTTCCGGTTTCAAGCTCACAGGCCATTGTTGGTTCAATTTTAGGTATTGGTCTGTTAAAAGGTGGAAGAAATATCCAGATTAATGTAATAGGGAAAATAGCCATGGGATGGGTGATTACTCCGATAATAGCGGGTCTTATCGCCTTTATTGCATTATTTATCATGAGTAATGTGTTCAATATGCAGGTATCACAAAATCCTTCAAAATTTGTAAAAGGTGATGTGATCAGTACCGAACAAGTCCAGACGGAAATCGATTCCAGAACCAAAGTCATTGATGATTTGCAAACTGTTGTGGGTGAAGAAGAAATTATTACTCTATACAAGCCGGCAGTCTTCATATTGCTCGCACTCTTGATCGGTTTTATTATGTATCAATTTATTGTCATTAGCAAACTAAAGGGTAGAAATAAACTCGAAGAATATGAAGAAAGTATAGAGCGGTATAACGAGCAGCAAAGATTGTTAGAGGATGAAATAAAGAACAAAAACAAGGCGAATATACTTCTTGAAAAGGAGATTTCTGATAAGGAAAATGAACAGAAAAAAATTGCTTTGAGTATTATCAGAAAAAATGAGATTCTCTTAAAACTTAAAACGGAAATAGACAATTTAAAACAGATTCCTGATGGTCGGATTAAGTATGCTGATCTCAACCTTTTAAAGCAATTGATCATTGAAAATCTCAGTGTAGAAAATGAAAGAAAATCATTTAATAAGTATATAAAGAAACTGAACAATAGTTTTTACAAAAACCTTGAATTGGAATACCCTGGCTTGTCTGAAAATGAGAAAAAACTATGTTCATTATTGAGGTTAAAATTGACTTCGAAAGAGATCGCCTCCATATTAAATATTACCCCTAAAAGTGTTGAAGTAAGCAGATACAGACTGCGAAAAAAAATGAACATCAAGAAGAATGAAAAATTATCAAAATTGATTCGAAAATTATAATAATGAATACATAAGTCTAAATTAATTAATATAAAATG
>CAZPHF010000180.1:0-2404 GCA_964586115.1 uncultured Flavobacteriaceae bacterium
CTTCTTCCTGAGTTACCTTCTCTTCTTCCTGAGAGAATAATGGGTTTGAAAGCAGGACCAGAGATATAAAAATATATATAAAATGTTTCATGAGGGGTATTTTACTTTTTAACAATAATTAAAGTTAGTGTAAATATAGATATAAAAAAAAGCGCTGTTGAAATATTTCAAGAGCGCTTTTTCTTATCACTTTTTTTGGATTATTTCACATCCATTAACTCAACATCAAAAATCAATGTAGCATCCGGTGGAATAACGCCCCCAGCACCCTGAGAACCATAAGCCAAATGAGAAGGAATGACCAAACGCGCCTTGTCACCAACTTGTAACAATTGTAATCCTTCATCCCATCCTTTGATCACCTGACCAACGCCTACTTGAAAATCAATAGGTTGTTTTCTATCATAAGAAGAATCGAAAACCTTACCATCGCTTAACTGTCCTTTATAGTGAACCGAAATATTTTTACCCTGGGTCGCTTTTGCTCCAGTACCTTTTTGTATGATCTGATATCTTAGACCACTATCGGTTTTTTCAAAACCAGCTGCCAGCTTGTCTAGTTCAGCATCCATTTTAGCTTTAGCCTCAGCAATTTTTTGTTCTCTTCCGCCTTCAAATGTTCTAAAGGCTTCAATAGCATTAAAGGCTTCTGCTGCTGCACCAACTTTTATGATTTCTAAAGTTTCCATGATATCATCCTGTGCAATAGCATCAATAATATCGTGTCCTTCAAGTACTTCACCAAAAACAGTGTGCTTGTTATCTAACCATGGAGTAGGTACATGTGTAATAAAAAATTGACTTCCATTGGTTCCTGGTCCTGCATTGGCCATGGAAAGGATTCCTGGCTTGTCATGTTTAAGATCAGCATGAAACTCATCTTCAAAGCTATAACCCGGATTACCGGTACCTGTTCCCTGAGGACAACCACCTTGCACCATAAAATCAGGAATCACTCTGTGAAATTTTAAACCGTCATAATATCTTTGACCTTGTGGTTTTGCAGAATTTTCCATATTCCCTTCTGCAAGCGCAACAAAATTACCTACAGTTCCCGGCGTTTTTTCAAATTCCAGCTTTAAAAGGATATCTCCCTTTGAACTTTTTATTTTAGCATATAAACCGTCGTTCATGTTTTATTTTTTTTAAATTCTTGCAAAGATAATTTTTTCATAAGGAAATGAAGCGACCTTATCCGTTTTATTCTATTTTTTTAAGGAAATTTTAGCATTTTATGATCAGTCAAGAATAAAATATTATCAGGTTTAGAACGTTATTAAGGTGTAATATTAAATTCATTACAA
The DNA here is from genome assembly GCA_964586115.1 of uncultured Flavobacteriaceae bacterium. GTDB lineage: Bacteria > Bacteroidota > Bacteroidia > Flavobacteriales > Flavobacteriaceae > Lutimonas. The sequence goes on from CAZPHF010000180.1 coordinate 1,305, forward strand.
TGAAAAATATCGGATTTTTGATCGTTGCCTTGTTTTTAGGCCATGCGGTTACCGCCCAAATACAACAAGAAGATTTTGATTCCACTGAAATTCCTGATGGCTGGATCTATGAAATAAACTCAAATGCCACCGCCTGGCAATTTGGTTATACAGGAGTAATGCCACATAGTGGCCCTACGATAGAATCAGAATTTGCTACCGGAGCAGCTTTATTCAATGACAACAATCCTGGGATTGAGTCAAATGACAAAACGAGCTTAATAACTCCTGCGGTAGATCTGTCTGAAGTAAAAGAAGCTCTGATAGAAGTAACGTATAATTTGCAGGTTGAGGATGATAAAGGAGAGTTCTTAATTGAAGTTTTTAATGGAAAGAAATGGAAGGAAGTCTTTTTTCAGGATACTTCATCTCCAAAGAATACTGGTATGAATGAAGTGGTATTGATCGAAGTGAGCGATTTTATTAATGATGAGTTTCAAGTAAGATTCGTTTATGATGATGAAGGACATAACATTACTCAAGGACTTGGGATCGATCATTATGAATTGATCGACTCATCTAGTCAAAATCTTGTGAATGAGAACAATATAGGAGCAATCAATGTGTTAAATTTACCGGATAACGTACTTGTTTTGGACAGCAACGAGCAACTTGATCGAGAGCATATGCTTGAGGATCTTTCAGACCATTTAAAAAACACAGAACTCACAACAGATTCAATTATGTATAACCTTATTGACTTTCCAAGCGGAAGCAAGATGTTTAGGGTTAAGGAAGAAACAAATGTGGGCTCTTATAAAGCTTTAAAAAAATAATAGGAGAACATTTTAGATTTATTTAGTGCAAAAGACTGCGTGTTATACATGCGGTCTTTTTTTTTTGTAGAAAAGTCTAAGGTCTAAAGTCGACTAAGGAATGTTAAATATCGAAGTGTTTTACTAATCGATATTGTTTCTTTAGAACGAACCACTGGGCTCAGCAATAATGAACGAAGCAACGGAAGTGCGTTCGAACTGAAAGGGAGTACAAGCATGTAGTTGCGGGAGAGTGGTGCGAAACAACTGCGAAGCACATCACGAATACTTAAACCAATAGAAAAG
>CAZPHF010000181.1:0-2400 GCA_964586115.1 uncultured Flavobacteriaceae bacterium
TACGTTTTTCCCATTGCTCTTGACCTACCCTTTTATTAAAAATGGAAAAAAAATCATAGTATTAGAGAAAGAATTAAAATCTCGCAACCTATAATAATGTGCGTAAATTGAATTGAAAAGTAATGCGCTGTCGGTATTGATAAAAATTGAACAAACGAAATTTAAAAACTGTGAAACATATATTTATCCTAACAACCATTTTCCTATTTAATTCGGTGTCATCACCGCTGTTTGCCCAACAGGATAATTTTATAGAAGACTATTTAGAACGATTAGAAAATTCACGAAAATACTTAATCGTTGTGGCAGAAATGATGCCAGAGGATACGTATGATTTTCGAGCTACACCTGAATCTTTGACCTTTGCCGAAAACTTGTTGCATATTGGATATGCGATAGATTGGCATAGTCAGTCATTGTTAGGAGGACGAGCATCCAGAGATTGGAAAACGGATACCATCTATAAGGTTGCTAATAAATCTAAAGAAGAAATGATTGCTACAATTGACAAAACATTTGATAAAACTATAAACTTAATTAAAGAATTTGATACAACTCAATTAAATGACGAGTTAGACTATTTTGGATTGAATAGGTCAAAGAGACAAATTTTTTCATTACTTGCTGACCACATAACGCATCACAGAGGACAAATGCTTGTTTATTTACGACTAAACGAACTTGTGCCACCGAGATATGTTTTATTTCAATAACTCAAACGGAATTGATTAACAGCATGTTGAATGAATTGCTAAGTCAAACTCGGACTGAAAACAAGGAAATGGAATAAAAGATAAAAGAAAAGCCAGTACCTTTTTGTTATCTTAGTACTTACGTATCGGATCATATACCAAACGTTGACGTGTATTACACTAAACATACTAAATGATTAAAAACAAAATAATATGAAAATACAATTCAATACTGATAAAAACATTGAGGGCAGAGCAGTGCTGGAAACTTATGTATCTGAAAAAATCAGCAGTTCCTTAAAACACTTTGCTGACAAAATCACGCGCATTGAAGTGCATCTTTCAGACCAGAATGGTGATAAAGGAGGTACAGACGATATACAATGTAAGATGGAAGCAAGGATAGAAGGTATACAGCCTGTGATGGTTGTAAGTAAAAATGCTTCAAAAGAGAAAGCCCTTGATGAGGCTGTTGGCAAAATGAAGGCGAAATTGGCCACCATAATAGGGAAAATGAAAAATAAATAGCGCCACACCTACATCGGCTAAGAAAACATCTGGGTTGACGCGTGAAAATGTAGCTTAGAACACCCAATACATCTTAGGTTTAGGTTGGCAAATACGTGTTATAAACTCCTCACGGTTCTTAGGCAGAATCGGTAGGTGTAATTACTGATCATGATAGCATTAAAGAAAATAAGTGTCGGCGAATTTGAATTTGATTGCAGGGTTTCTGGAGATGAAAAAAATGAATTAGTGATTTTTCTTCATGGATTTCCGGAAACATCAATCATGTGGTCAGCATTAATGAGTACTATAGCTGCTCGCGGATTTTATTGTATGGCCCCAGATATGAGAGGCTACAGTAAAGATGCTTGTCCGAAAGGCGTAAAAAACTATACTGCAAAAAAGATAAGTGATGATATCCTTCAAATTGCTGATAAAATAAATGTAGACAAATTTCACCTGATAGGTCATGATTGGGGAGCTGCAATTGGTTGGAACATTGTCTATAACAATCCCGAAAGAGTAATTAGTTGGACCGCTTTATCTATCCCTCACACCAGAGCCTTTGTAAAAGCGCTCAAGGTAGATAAAGAACAAAAAAAGAAGAGCCGCTATATTGGCTGGTTCTTAGTGCCAATTATCCCTGAGATCTTTATACGGAGCAATGATTTTAAATTATTTCGGAAATTATGGAAGCATAGCTCTCCGGAAGAAATAGAAAATTATCTCTCGGTATTTAAAAGAAAACAATCTTTGACTGGGGCCTTAAATTATTATAGAGCAAATATTGGTAGAGGTAAAGGCCGTCAACCAATTGGAGATATAAAAACACCTACCTTATTTTTATGGGGGAAAAAGGATTTAGCTGTTGGTTCTTTTGCTGCTAAATTTAACCAGAAGTATATGAAAGGTGAGTATACTTTTCAAGAATTAGATGGAGGTCACTGGTTAATCCAATCAAATTATACTGAAGTAAAAGAGGCAATTGTGAAACACTTATCTACATATAAAACGACGCTTAGTATAGTATAAGTCTAATTAAAACTCAACTATACCAAGACATATGAAACTTTTAAAAATAATTTTCCTTGTATTAATAGTCTTTACTATATCGTGTAAAAAAAGTGCTGAAAAATCAGCATTTGGTTCAGTTCAAAATGATATTAAAACCGCATTTGATGTAGCGACTGCAACTGAAATA
>CAZPHF010000182.1:0-2395 GCA_964586115.1 uncultured Flavobacteriaceae bacterium
TAAGAACATCTGATCCTTCCTATTATAAATGGACACAGTGGATTTTTATTCAATTGTTTAATTCTTATTATTGTAATGATTCGGGCCAGGCAAGAGATATCACTGAATTAGAGGCTATTTTCGAAAAAGAAGGAAATCAAAATATCAATGCATCTTGCGACGATAGTGTTGAACCGTTTTCTGCAGTAGAATGGAATTCTTTCGGCGCTGAACAAAAGGAAGAGGTGCTTTCTCAATACAGATTAACCTATTTGTCTGAAACAGAGGTGAACTGGTGCCCTGCCTTGGGTACGGTTTTGGCTAACGATGAAATTGTAAACGGCCTATCCGAAAGAGGCGGGTTCCCAGTTGTTAGAAAGAAAATGAAGCAATGGTCGATGAGAATCACAGCCTATGCACAAAGATTGTTGGATGGCCTTGATACGATAGACTGGCCACAACCCCTTAAAGATTCACAAACAAATTGGATTGGTAGATCAGAGGGGGCTATGGTGAGTTTTAAAATTGAAGGTTTTGATGCCACTATTCCGGTTTTCACTACAAGACCGGATACTATTTTTGGAGTATCTTTTATGACATTGGCACCTGAGCATGAACTGGTATCAAAAATCACAAGTTCAGAACAGAAGGAAGCGGTAGGGACCTATGTTTTATCGACATCAAAGAGGAGTGAAAGGGACAGGATGTCGGATGTGAAGACCATTTCGGGAGTTTTTACTGGGGCTTACGCCATTCATCCTTTTAGTGGGGAAAAGATTCCTATATGGATAGGTGATTATGTATTGGCCAGTTATGGAACAGGTGCTGTGATGGCAGTCCCATGTGGAGACCAGCGCGACTATGATTTTGCAAAACATTTTGAATTAGAAATACCGAATATTTTTGAGAATCAGGATATATCAGAAGCTGCATGCGAAGATAAAAATGCGGTTATTGCAAATTCCGCTTTTATAAGTGGATTGAATGCTAAGGAAGCCATCAGAAAGGTGATAGTTGAGTTAGAAAAAAGACAAATAGGAGAAGGAAAGATCAATTACAGGCTAAGAGATGCTGTTTTTTCCAGGCAAAGATACTGGGGAGAACCTTTTCCAGTCTATTATGTCAATGGACAGCCAAAAATGATTGATATAAAATATTTACCGGTTAGGTTACCCGAGGTTGAAAAATACCTCCCCACCGAAGATGGAAAACCTCCTTTAGGAAATGCAACTATTTGGGCCTGGGATTCAGAAGCGAACAAAATTGTTTCAAATGAGCTGATTGATGAAAAGACCGTTTTTCCTTTAGAACTGAATACCATGCCGGGATGGGCAGGGAGTTCCTGGTATTTTAACCGTTATATGGATGCCAGAAATGATGAAGTTTTTTGTAGTAAAGAAGCACAAAATTATTGGAAAGATGTTGATTTATATATAGGAGGAAGCGAACATGCGACAGGGCATTTGTTATACTCTAGATTCTGGCAAAAATTCTTGTTTGACAAAGGTTTAGTGCTCGTTGATGAGTATGCAAAAAAATTGATAAATCAGGGGATGATACTAGGAACTTCTGCTTTTGTATATAGGAAGGAAGGTGGAAACATCTTTATCTCAAGCGGATTGATCAAGGATGAAAAGGTGCAGCCGCTTCATGTAGATGTGTCACTGGTCAATGCGTCAAATGAACTCGATATGGAAGGATTTAAAAACCATGTCTTGAATAAGGATCTGAAGGATGCTTCATTTGTATTGGAAGAAGGAAAGTATATTGTTGGCCGTGAGGTTGAAAAAATGTCTAAATCTAAGTACAATGTCGTAAATCCTGATGATATATGTCGAGACTATGGAGCGGATACCTTGAGAATGTATGAAATGTTTTTGGGGCCACTTGAACAAGCAAAACCATGGAATACAGCTGGGATTACTGGTGTTCACGGATTTTTAAAACGCCTTTGGAAGTTGTTTCACGTATCAGAATCGTTTTCAGTAAGTGAAGATGCAGCGACTGCTGAAGAGTTGAAGGTGTTACATAAGACAATAAAAAAAGTTGATGAGGATATCGCAAATTTTTCTTTTAATACCTCGGTTAGTTCTTTTATGATCGCGGTTAATGAACTCACGGCTCTTAAATGTTCAAAGAGAAGTATTTTGGAACCACTGGTCATTCTCATTTCACCCTATGCACCACATATCGCTGAAGAGTTATGGAATAAGTTAGGGCACACTGCTTCGATTGCAACGGCCGACTATCCTGTTTTTGAACCTTCTTATTTGGTGGAAAGTACAAAAACCTATCCAATCTCATTTAATGGAAAGATGAGATTTACAAAAGAATTGTCATTGGATCTTGATAAAGCTGCAATAGAGAAAGCCGTCTTGGAGGATGAAAGGACCCAACAATATTTGGGAGGAAGAAT
>CAZPHF010000183.1:0-2383 GCA_964586115.1 uncultured Flavobacteriaceae bacterium
ACCATCTAATTTATCAAATAAAACATAACCCACTAAAAAGGTATCTTCACTTTTTATGACTTGTGGGCCTTTTTCGTATCTAATGGTTGCCAATTCACTTAAAGGAACAGGACTTCCTTTTGAAACAGGAATATAAATTTGTTTTAAATCGGTTGGGTTTGCTCTTAATTCTCTTGGGTAACGTACACGAATACCATAACGTTCTCTACCTTCAACTGTTTGGGTTAAAACCATTCCACCAACAGCAATTTTTAATACATCCTGTACATCTTGTATAGAAATACCATACCGTGAAATTTTCTCTCTATCAATATCAATAAGCAAATAGGGTTTACCAACAATACGGTCTGCAAAAACTGCCTCTTGTTTGACACCTTCTACTTGTTTTAAAATGCTTTCTAATTGTACTCCAAAAGCTTCAATTTGCTTTAAATCTTGCCCTTTGACTTTAATTCCCATTGGTGCACGCATTCCTGTTTGTAACATTACCAATCGTGTTTCAATAGGTTGCAATTTTGGTGCTGAAGTAACGCCTGGTAACTTGGTAACTTTTATAATTTCGTTCCAAATGTCGTCAGGTGATTGTATTTCTGGTCTCCAATTACGGTAGAACTCGCCATCATCGTCTGGAATGAGTTGAGACCTTTTGACTGTGCTCAAGGTGGCATTTTCAGTAGTATTTGGATTTTCGATAAAACGGCCATCGTTTAATTCATATATGCCATTATCATTGACTTTGTAACGTTGGCGTTCTCCGTTTTCATTCAGCATATATTCGGGTTTATACTGAATGATATTCTCGTACATTGATAATGGCGCAGGATCTAAAGCTGATTCGGTTCGACCTGCTTTACCAACAACAGTTTCAATTTCCGGAATACTGGCTACTGCCATATCCAATTGCTGTAAGACACGTTTATTTTCGGCTACGCCAGAATGAGGCATTGAAGTTGGCATCAATAAAAAAGAGCCTTCATTTAAGGAGGGCATAAATTCTTTTCCTGTATTTTTCATAATGAAAAATCCAGCAATAACAATAAGTGTTGGAACTGATAAGAACAATAATTTATTCTCTAAACACCATCTTAAAATGCGCGTATAGAATGTCCTAAATAATATAAAAAGACCTAATAACCCAAAACAAATAACACTAACAAAAATGAGATTCCAAAAGATGCTTTTGTCTATCCCTAGAGGTCTCCAATATTCGGCTAAAAGGAATACTATAGCCAGTGCTGAAATTATAATATTGATAAGGTTTACTTGTTTTTTAGTTACTTTTTCCTGAAGTTTTAATATTCCTATAACTCCATAGGCTATCAGTATCGCTCCTAACCAATAGCCATATAAAATTACCCCTATACCAAATAGTATTAAAACAATATTTAAAGTATAATTGAAACTCTTTTTAACCGTCTTTTTTCTAAATAAATAGGCTGCAAAAGGGGGGATTAAGAATAAGGCAATAACTAAAGAAGCAGCTAGCGCAAATGTTTTTGTAAAGGCTAATGGTCTAAATAATTTTCCTTCTGCACCAATCATCGTAAAGACTGGAATGAAACTAATTATAGTGGTCATTACTGCGGTTACAATTGCACCAGATACTTCTGCTGTAGCATTATAAACTACTGTATTTATTGGTTGTTTTTTATCCTCTTCATCGAGATGCCGAATAATATTTTCTGAAAGTATGACACCTACATCTACCATTGTGCCAATTGCTATTGCAATACCAGACAGGGCTACAATATTGGCATCGACACCAAACAGTTTCATAGCAATAAACACCATTAACACTGCAACAGGTAATAATCCAGAAATTAATACCGAAGCTCGAAGGTTAAATACCATAATTATAATAACCAGAATAGTTATTAAAATTTCTAATGTTAAGGCTTCATTGAGAGTTCCTAATGTTTCTTGAATCAGTTCTGTTCGGTCATAAAAAGGCACAATTGTTACTTGTGAAGTTCTTCCATCTGACAACACTTTTGAAGGTAAACCTGTGCTTAATTCGCTGATTTTTTCTTTAACATTGTTAATGACTTCCATCGGATTAGCCCCATATCTTGCTACTACGACTGCACCTACTACTTCTGCACCTTCTTTATCTAAAATGCCTCGTCGTGTTGCCGGACCTAATGACACTTTACCAATATCTTTAATTTTGATGGACGTATAATCTTCTGAAGTGACTACCGCATTTTCTATGTCCGAAATAGACTTTACATAGCCCAAACCACGCACTAAATATTCCGCTTGGTTAATCTCTAAAGTTTGTGCTCCAATGTCTTTATTGCTCTCCTTGACTGCTTTTACAACTTGGTTTAAATCAATGTTGTATTGTCGCATCAGTTCTGGATTGACATCTACTTGATATTCC
>CAZPHF010000184.1:0-2327 GCA_964586115.1 uncultured Flavobacteriaceae bacterium
GCGTCCATTGCCCAAAATCATCTCTATGAGAAAAGAATCTTTCCTTGGCTCTGGCCTTTTCCTCATCGCGTCTTCCACCTCCAATGGCACAATCTACCTGATTGCTTTCAATCGCATCAAGCAAAGTTGTAATCTGCAATTCGTTTCTGGTTGCATTCTTTCCCTGCTCCTCAACAACCCTGTTTGCATCAATAGCCTCTTGTACAGAGCCAACCAATAACGTAGCCCCTAATTTACTAATCAAATCATCCCTAAATTGAATAGTCTCAGGGAAATTATGTCCCGTATCAATATGCATTAGTGGAAAGGGAATTTTTGCAGGATAAAATGCCTTTTTAGCCAAATGAGCCAAAACAATTGAATCTTTTCCTCCTGAAAACAATATCACAGGGTTTTGAAACTGAGCAGCCACTTCACGCAGTACAAAAACAGCTTCTGCTTCTAATTCATCTAAATAACTTAAAAAATACTTTGTCATATTTTTAATTTTGGTTTTATCTTATCATATATTTTTATAACGCATTCCTCGATAGAAAGACCGTCTGTTATAATTTCAACATCAGGAGTATTAGGAGCTTCATAAGGGGCATTAACCCCAGTAAAATCTTTTATTTCCCCTGCTCTTGCCTTTTTATACAAGCCTTTTACATCTCGTTTTTCACATTCTTCCAGGGAAGTATTTACGAAAATTTCGACAAAGTTATCATTTCCAACAATCCGAGCAATGTTTTCCCTATCTTTTTTATAGGGTGATACAAACGCCGCTAATACAACAACTCCTGCATCTACTAATAAATTTGAAACTTCGGCTATCCTCCTAATATTCTCCTTTCGGTCTTCCGGACTGAATGTTAAGTCATTATTGATACCCTTTCGAATATTGTCTCCATCAAGGGCATAGGTTTTATAGCCCTCCTGATGTAATTTATACTCCAAGGCATTAGCGATAGTGGATTTTCCCGACCCGGACAAACCTGTAAACCAAAGCAGAAAAGAATTCTGATTCAGTAATTTTTGTCGCTGTGGTTTGCTCACTTCATAACTATGTCTAATAATGTTTTCTTTCATTTTTCATTTACATTAAGCTCCGTTAAACCATACCTACTTCTATGCCAGATGCGCTCATGGACATAATAAAAAATCATTTTCGTAAATAGTTCGGCTACCCCAATTTTCATTCCTGTCAAGGGGTTTCCGGAAATCCACCAGGCCAATAACATGGTATCTATTGTTCCCACCATCCTCCAGGTAATCGTCTTACCGATATGACGTTTTCGACTCTCTAATAATTTACCATCTTTTGTCAAATTTATTTTAAACCAAACACGTTCATGGAAATAGTATAACACCATTTTTGTCAGTACTTCCGTAAAACCAATTTTAAGACCTGTCAAAGGATTTCCAGAAATCAACCACGACAGTAAAATCGTATCAATGGTACCTATGGCTCTCCAGGTAACCGCTTTGGCAAAATGCCTTTTACGAGACTGGTCTTTCATTTTATTTTACAATAAACCAAGGGTTCAAAAGATTCTCTTTGTTATACAACAAAGGTTGATCAGTTTCTTTGGAAATCACTTCGAGACCGACAGCTTCACAAATGGCCTGTCCGGCTGCTGTATCCCACTCCATAGTGGGTGCAAAACGGGGATAAACATCAGCTTTCCCTTCGGCTACCAGGCAAAATTTTAAGGAGCTACCTTTTGATACAATATCTACTTTCTCATAGATATCAGCAAGAGAAGTAACAAATTGTTCCGTTGCTTCACTCATATGTGATCTGCTACCTACAACGCGTATCAATTCAGTATTTGCTTTCTTTGGACCTATTAGATTTGCATCTAAGTCCAGGTCTTCTACAGCGACCTCATGCTTATCTAAAATAAATTTTCCTGTTTTTTTTTGAGCAACATCCGCCACATACAATTCTTTTGTATCAGGGACATAAATAACTCCCAACAAAGGTTTCCCATTCTGAACCAAGGCAATGTTAACGGTAAACTCACCATTTCTTTTGACAAACTCCTTGGTACCATCTAAAGGGTCCACGATCCAGCAGGTCTCCCAGTCCTTTCTTTCTTCGAATTCCAGTTGCCTGTTTTCTTCACTAATAATTGGAAACTCCGTCTTTATCAAATATGAATTGATTACGTCATTGCACTCCTTATCAGCTAAAGTTAAAGGAGATTGATCCTCCTTATACTCAACACCCAGATCATCCGTTGCATAAATTTTCATGATGGCAGCACCACCTTCAACAGCAGCTTTCACCGCTATCGCTAAATCTTTATTCATGATTTGTTTAGTTCCAAATATCTGTCAACAAA
>CAZPHF010000185.1:0-2271 GCA_964586115.1 uncultured Flavobacteriaceae bacterium
GATGTGCTGCATAACGATGTAAAAAGAAAGATTGAAAAAACAATCCTCCATACCAGAGCACTAAAACAAAAATAATGATTGCCATGTTTTTTTCTTGCAAAGGTAGTTTGATGTTACAAGCGAAACAATGAACCTAAATCAATAAAACGCATATTACAAACGTTTTCTAATTCTGCTTAAAGCTTGTGCAGTAACGCCAATATAAGAACTGATGTATTTTAAAGGAATTACTTTTAAGAGTTCTGGACGTTCTTTAAATAATCTAATATAACGTTCTTCTGCAGAAAGATTCAATAAGTTCTGTTCGCGTTTAGATTTTATCAAAAAGAGACGCTCTGCAGTTAATCTTCCAATGAGATTTCCTATTTGTGTTGTATTATAAACCGATTGCAAATCATCGTAAGTAATGCTCAAAATAGTTGTTTCTGTTAGTGCTTGTAATTGATAAGCTGAAGGTGTTTGTGTTAAGAATGAATCATAGGCACTAATAAACTGATCTTTAAAACTAAATCCAAAGGTGATTTCTTTTTCAGGGTTATCCTTAGGAATGTACAAGCGTACAACACCAGATTCTATAAAGGATATATGATTTTCTATTTCATTGACTTTTAAAAAAACTGATTTCTTTGGAATTACATGACGCTGTAATTTTGACATAAAAAAATCCCAATCTAATTGAGATATGGTAGCTATTTGATCTAAGTATGCTTTTATCTGTTGCAAACGTTTTAATCCTAAATTAATGAGATACAAAGATAAGGATTCATATCCCAGAAGACTCCAAATCTATTCTCAAATTCTCGCATTGTAGTATTGGGTAGAAAATTCTTATTTTTTTCAGTTAAATTTGCCGTTTTAAATAAACCCCCTTACATAAAACAACAATCTTTTGAAAAGAGTATTAAAATTTTTAAAACGCACGTTCATATCTTTGATAGTACTTATAGCTGCCTTAGTTGTGTCTTATTTCTTATTTGTTGGTTTTTATCCATCTTTTGGTGGTGATATTTCTAAAGAAAGACAAGCTGAATATGCGAAATCGGCTCAATTTGAAAACGGCCTATTTGTCAATACCAAACGCGTCAATATGGACCTGGGTTATTCTCAAACCATGTCTTTACTAAGAAAATTTTTTTTTACCGAAGTGGTAAACGGCAGACCCGAGAATGACATCGCCGTTCAAAAAATAGATTCGTCACATATCGCTAATTATGCCAGTCCTACAAGATTTGTATGGTTTGGGCATTCGTCGTTTTTACTACAGATAAACCATAAAAACATATTGATTGATCCTATGTTCAGTGATGTTCCTGCCCCGCATTCACTGTTGGGGGGGAAGCGTTTTAGTTCAGAATTGCCAATTGAAGTTCAAAAACTACCAAAAATCGATGCAGTTTTAATTTCTCATGATCATTACGATCATTTAGATTATCAGTCTATTTCCATATTAAAAGATAAAGTTGACACATTTTACACGCCATTAGGTGTTGGTGTGCATTTAGAAGCTTGGGGTGTTTTAAAAGAGAAAATTATTGAGTTAGATTGGTGGCAAGAAACAACTTTTTTTGATTTAAAATTTGTCTGTACGCCTGCACGACATTTTTCAGGAAGAAAACTCTCTAACCGACAAAGTACACTTTGGAGTTCCTGGGTTATTCAATCTTCTACAGAAAACATCTTTTTCAGTGGCGATAGTGGTTACGATACGCATTTCAAAGAAATTGGTGAGAAATATGGTCCTTTCGATTTTGCAATGATGGAATGTGGACAATACAACAAAATGTGGCCTGATATTCATATGTTTCCAGAAGAAACTGCAATAGCAGGCATTGATTTACAAGCTAAAAAAATTATGCCAATTCATTGGGGCGCTTTTAAATTGGCTTTGCACTCATGGACAGACCCTGTAAAACGTGTTACCAAAAAAGCGAATGAATTGAACTTGCCTTTAATTACGCCTAAAATTGGAGAAGCCTTTTTATTAAAAGATGAAAAAATAATCGCTGATAAATGGTGGGAAGAGATTAAGTAATTATGAAGCGACATAGGAGGGAAGTGGAATACCTGCCTGCCGATAGGCCGGTGTGTGGAATGGGAGTATATAATGTAATAATGATATATTTCTTTTATCATTATTAAAATATTGTTCATGTTTTATTTAAAAGTATAACGCTTCTCTTCTGTTGAAGATGCGTTTAGCAATTGATTAAATATTCTTACGATATTAAAATCGCGGGTAATTTCTCCAGATACAGCAATTCCAGAAATACC
>CAZPHF010000186.1:0-2266 GCA_964586115.1 uncultured Flavobacteriaceae bacterium
TTTCCTTCCAAAATTCGTATAAGTTATTTATTATCTGATTATTCATTTGTTTTCGATCTGTTGTCAATTAAAGCTAACAATGGGTATGAGCAGTAGCTCACCTATCTTCAATTAAACCTACTATGTTTAGATCACATTTAGCATTTTTAGTGTGGCAATGTGGCTCTTTTTGCATTGAAATGACGAAAAGGTACTCTGTACTACCTTCAATATTATCGTCGCTAAAGGAGCGATAGGGAGATGTCATTACCCTACTTCTTATCAAAATGTGAAATTGCATTTTTCATTTTATAAATTTTTTGTGTTTGGTGCCGGTTTGGTTATGATTAGTTGTGGTTGACTAAAATAGGCATTTCTGACATATTTGTGAATTTATTCAATCGCAGAAATATGATTCTTGGGAGAACCTCTCAGCCCTCCCCTAACCTCTTCATCTCCTCTCCAAGCTTTTTCTTAGCGGGTACACTTAAATACCAACTTTGACAACTTTTTTCTCCAGCTTTTCATTGATTTTTTTCCATTAGTTCAATTTCAAGTTCAGGATATTTAGTTTTCAAGTCTAGTAAATTAGAAGGTTTATCTAATAAATACATATCAAAAAACTGCAATATCATTTCTGTAGTTATTTTATATCCTTTAGTTGGATTTATAGAACCTGCTTCATTTATATATGATAGATTAATCATTAATATAATATCCATAAAGTTGGAATGTCCTGAATTCAGAAGTTTACTGTTATAGAAATCTGAATTACTTCCATTTCGGAAGATGTGTTTGTTAAAGTCTGGATGACTTGCATCCCAGTCTGAAGAGACTAACAAAAAGGGTTTCGTCATCATTGTGTCAATCATTTCTCCCCATTGGGCGCCATCTATATTTATTCCTGCTTTTATTCTATCATCATCTAGTAATGACTGACCCGCAGCTGAACCTCCTTGAGAATGTCCGAATACTCCAATTTTTGAAATATCCATATGATTCGCTAAAAAAGTTGATTTATTCCATTTAACCAATTCGTCAATAACCAAAGAAATATCTTTGCTCCATCTAGCGGTTATCTCTGCCGCAAAATAACTACGAATAAGATTTTCAACAGCCACAAATTGTTCATCAGATGTTTTTGATTTATTATAGTTTTGCATAGCATTCCATACCATTTCAGCCATTTCTTGATTGTTATGTTTTCTGTCGTATTCAGAATTATAGAGCTTTATTTCTCCATCGGGAAATAATGTGCCTGTACTTTCATAAGTATGATTGATATTCAGGACGATATACCCTTGACTTACAATTTCTTCTATTAGAGCATAATAACCAGAAGCATCAGAATAACTTCCGTGAGAGAAAATTAAAATGGGAAATTGTCCTTGTTCTACTGAAGGATTAATATATGTATGTGTTTTAACATAGTTTAAATAGTTTAAGGTAGATTTTGGTACTCCATATTTTGAAGTAAATCCAATTCTATCTCCATCATTAAGGTAAAATTCTGTGTCTTCATTATTGAGTTGAGCAGGATACCATACCTTTATCATCAGTTCTCTTTTATCATCAGTTTCAGTAGTTATAGTTTCATCTTGATTAGTTTTTAAATGAATGTATTGAGAGCCTACGCTATGTTTTCCAGTTGGAGTAGGTAACTCAAAAACGGGTAATACATATGGTAAAGTCCAAGCAACTATTAGTAATAAAACTAATGATATTCCAGTAATCGTTTTTCTCAACCAACCTGCTTTGAAAAAGGAGTATTTCTTGTAAACACACCAGACTAAAATTAGAATAATCAAATACGTTGGAATCATTTGCCATCGATATCCTTCAAAAATAAAATGTAGAATAATTACTAGGCCAATAAATACTAAGGGGATTTTTTTGTTTAAATGATAACCTTTAAGTGAAATGTAAAAAGGAAAAATTGTGCAAATGATAAGTAGGATGATTTCAAAGATTCTCATAATTATTTATTATTTCAAATTGATTATATTTTAAATTCTGTCTCTTGTACCTATACTTTATTCTGCCTCATTTTAGGGGTAGATTGCAAGACTATTGCAGCTATAAATAAAATGCTGAATACAAACCAAACCCTGCTTCCAGCGGGGCATGTAGAAAATCTGTAAGGGTTTTCGTAAGTAGGCTTGAATTAGCCAGCCGCCAGAACGACTCTGTCGGGCTGGTTAATTTTATACGGTGTTGCCCACAGTTGTTTTTCGCTGTTTGTTCTTTTTTCGAATTATGAATATCGATGAAATAATGATAATTACAT
>CAZPHF010000187.1:0-2247 GCA_964586115.1 uncultured Flavobacteriaceae bacterium
TACTCTTAGATTATGAATCATCTTATTTGTTTGCCTTACAGGAAGTTGAAGATGCTATGATCGCTGTTAAAACCTATAGAAGAGAATATGAATTGAGAAATGATCAAATGTTATTGGCCACAAAAGCCTCTGAACTTTCATGGGTGCGATACGATGGTGGGCTAACAAGTTACCTTGAAGTATTGAATCTTCAGACTTCCCAATTTAATGCTGAGTTGAAAGCCTCTGAAGCTTTTAAAAATGAAATAACCTCTATCATCAGCCTCTATCAGGCCCTTGGAGGAGGCTGGTACGTTGATATAGACGATATAAAAGAATTGAACTAATTTAAACCCTTAATAATGAAAAATATTGAATCTAAAAATCCAATTGATGTTTACATCAAAATAGTTCTGCTATCCCTTCTTTTGATCTGGAGTTTTTACATTATACGTCCTTTTGTCACCCTGATAGTTTGGGCAATTATTGTGGCCGTTGCGCTTTATCCTTTTTATCAAAAATTATTAAAGTTGACGAAAGGGAAGAAAAAAGGCTTGGTGACTACAGTTTTTATATTGATACTGGTGGCCTTGATCACAGTGCCAAGCATCAGTATGACTGGATCAATAATTGATTCTGGTCAGCAACTATATCAGAGTTTTGAAGAAGGATCTTTAAAGGTTCCACCGCCAACTGAAAGTATAAAAGAATGGCCATTTGTAGGGGAGAAACTATATGCTTTATGGTCGAATGCCTCGACTGATTTGGAAAATTTTATTGTAAAATATAAAGAAGAGATTTCAAATTCTTTAGGTTGGGTATTTAGCAGTTTTACAGGATTAATGGGCGCGGTATTTTTAGGGATGTTTGCTTTGATCCTAGCCGGAGTATTTATGTCTACCGCGGATTCCGGTTATCAATCTGGTGTTAATTTTGCCAACAGATTGACCCCAGGTAGAGGTGAAGGGTTTATGACCATGTGCATTGGAACCATAAGAAGCGTTGTTAAAGGGATTCTCTTGGTGGCCATTATTCAGGCTGTCCTTGCCTACATCGGCTTTATTATCATTGGATTACCTGCGGCTAGTCTTTTTGCATTATTAGTATTGATTTTTGCAATCGTTCAGATTCCGGCATTGCTTGCCATGATTCCTGCAATCGCTATTGTATTCTCCTATGCAGATACCACACCGGCGATTATATTTACAATCTATGCAATTATTGTTGCTATTTCAGATAATTTCTTAAAACCCATGCTTTTGGGTAAAGGATTAGAAACACCTATGCTGGTCATATTGATGGGTGCACTTGGAGGAATGATGTTACAAGGCATTTTGGGACTTTTTATTGGTCCTGTAGTGCTGGCCTTAGGATATCAGATATACTCTAACTGGGTTGCGGAAGGTAACACAGATAGCAAAGTTGAGAAGATAGCTAAGGAATAAACCAGGTATGTATACATAAAAAAAAGGCTCCTAAAAGGAGCCTTTTTTGATATTAATTTAATTTGGGATCATCCAGGTCTTGTAATTCACCTAACTGTTTGAGAAGATCAAATGTTTTTTTTGCCTCCTCCTCATCGATCATGCTGATCGCGGCTCCAACGTGTACCATCACGTAGTCTCCAATCTTTGCTTCTGGAACCAGTGTTAAACTGACCTCTTTAATGATACCATCAAAGGAGACTTTTCCAACTCTGAATATTTCATCAAGTTCTTTGGTAATCGCGATAAGTTTTCCCGGTATTGAAAGGCACATACTTTGATTTTAAGGAGTTATACTTATATCTTATTTTTTTGTTCTGTTTTTAACCACTCATACCATATATCCATTCCTTCTCCTGTAGTAGCTGAAACTTCAAAAAATACCAGTTTTGGGTTGGTTTGCAAAGCATAAGTTCTGAGCTTTTCGAGGTCAAATTCAAGATAAGGTAATAAATCAATTTTATTGATGATACAAATGTCAGAACTATGGAACATATCAGGATATTTCAAAGGTTTGTCTTCTCCTTCTGTTGTACTGATAATGACTACTCTTTTATTTTCCCCTAGGTCGAACATTGACGGGCAAACGAGATTTCCAACGTTTTCGATCATCAGAATGGAATTCTCTTTTGGATCCAGCTGTTTTACGGCATCATAGACCATATCGCTTTCAAGGTGACAGCCCTTGCCGGTATTGATCTGAATAACAGGTATATCTAAGGCATCTATGCGATTGGCATCCTGCATGGTTTGCTGATCTCCCTCAATGACCGCAAAGGAAATA
>CAZPHF010000188.1:0-2137 GCA_964586115.1 uncultured Flavobacteriaceae bacterium
TGGAATGAGTCACAAGATAGGTGAAGTTCATGATGGTGCTGCTACTATGGATTGGATGGAGCAGGAGCAAGAAAGAGGTATTACTATTACTTCTGCAGCAACTACTTGTACATGGGATTTTCCTACTGAAAATGGAGTTCCTACTGCAGAGGCGGAAGGATATCACTTCAATATTATTGATACTCCCGGTCACGTTGATTTTACAGTTGAAGTAAACCGTTCGTTAAGAGTTCTTGATGGATTGGTTTTTCTTTTTAGTGCTGTTGATGGTGTTGAGCCTCAATCAGAAACTAACTGGAGATTGGCTGACAACTATAAAGTGCCAAGAATTGGTTTTGTCAACAAGATGGACAGACAGGGGTCAGACTTTTTAAAAGTTTGTACTCAGGTGAAAGAAATGTTAGGTTCTAATGCAGTACCTATTGTTCTTCCAATTGGTGAAGAAGGTGATTTTAGAGGGATTGTTGATTTAGTTAAGAATAGAGCAATTGTTTGGAATGAAGAATCATTTGGTTCTACTTTTGAAGTTGTTGATATTCCAGAAGATTTAAAAGAAGAAGCTGCTGAGTACAGAGCTTTACTTATTGAAGAGGTTGCGTCTTATGATGAGAACCTTTTAGCGAAATTCATGGAAGATGAAGATTCCATAACTGAGGAAGAAGTTCACAATGCCTTGAGAGCTGCAGTGATGGATATGGCTATTATTCCTATGATTTGTGGTTCAGCTTTTAAAAATAAAGGTGTTCAGTTCCTTTTAGATGGTGTTTGTAGATATTTGCCTTCACCAATAGATAAAGAAGCGATCATCGGTATAAATCCTGATACAGAAGAGGAAATTACAAGAAAGCCTTCAGTTAAAGAACCGTTTGCAGCATTAGCATTTAAAATTGCTACTGATCCATTCGTAGGTAGATTGGCATTTTTCAGAACCTATTCAGGTCGTTTAGATGCGGGTTCATATATCTTGAATAATAGATCGGGTAAAAAAGAAAGAATTTCACGTATCTATCAGATGCACTCAAACAAGCAGAATTCAGTTGATTATATTGAAGCTGGTGATATTGGTGCTGCTGTTGGATTTAAAGATATTAAAACTGGAGATACGATGTCATCATTAGATGCGCCAATTGTATTAGAAAGTATGGATTTCCCTGACCCTGTAATTGGTGTTGCTGTGGAGCCTAAAACGAAGGCAGACGTGGATAAGTTAGGAATGGGATTAGCTAAATTGGCTGAAGAAGATCCTACCTTCCAGGTAAGAACAGATGAATCATCAGGACAGACTATCATTTCTGGTATGGGTGAATTACACCTTGAAATTTTGATCGATCGTTTAAAACGCGAATTCAAAGTTGAGGTGAATGAAGGAGAACCACAGGTAGAATATAAAGAAGCTATTACAAAAACTGCTCAGCACAGAGAAGTATACAAAAAACAATCTGGTGGTCGTGGTAAATTTGCTGATATCGTTTTTGAGATGGGACCTGTAGATTCGGATTTTGAAGGAACAGGTTTACAATTCAAGAATACTATTAAAGGTGGTAATATTCCTAAGGAATTTGTTCCATCGGTAGAAAAAGGATTCACTATGGCTATGAAGAATGGTCCTTTGGCTGGATATGAAATGGATACCATGAAAATTACTTTAAAAGATGGTTCTTTCCACCCTGTGGATTCAGATGCTCTTTCTTTTGAATTAGCGGCAAAAATGGGTTATAAGTCAGCGGCTAAAGCTGCTGGAGCGGTAATCCTTGAGCCTATCATGAAACTGGAGGCTGTTACTCCTGAAGAGAATATGGGTGATATTGTGGGTGATTTGAACCGAAGAAGAGGTCATGTTAATGCCATGGATGACAGAGCTGGAGCAAAAGTTGTAAAAGCACATGTTCCTTTATCAGAGATGTTTGGATATGTTACAACATTGAGAACATTATCATCTGGTAGAGCTACTTCAACAATGGAATTTTCTCATTATGAGAAAACTCCTGCGAGTGTATCGGAAGAAGTGATCAAAAAAGCACAAGGTTAATCTACTTAAACGAGATAAAATGAGTCAGAAAATTAGAATAAAATTAAAGTCTTACGATCACAATTTAGTAGATAAATCTGCTGAGAAGATTGTAAAAACAGTAAAGAA
>CAZPHF010000189.1:0-2060 GCA_964586115.1 uncultured Flavobacteriaceae bacterium
CAATGCACATGTGGTGAAATTGGTAGACACGCCAGCTTGAGGGGCTGGTGTTCGCATTAGAACGTGCTGGTTCGAGTCCAGTCATGTGCACAATATTACTCTTAAAGGTTTATTATTAAATAGTAACGAATAAAGGTTGCACATTGGGTTGTGTAATCAAAGACCTTTTTAAAAGGCTTACACTACTCCATTTTCATTGTAATTAACTTTTTATTCAGCCCTTACTATTGGTACTATTTCCCTTACCTACCTAAAACAGGGTATGCCTAGCTTTACTTCATGGTAAATATGGAAGGCTTAACGATAGGAGAACTGGCTGATCTATACGACAAGCAAACTCCAGAGGTTCATAAGTGGATGTTAGAAAATAGTGAGCTGTGGTGGGGAAAGAAAAACCCGAATGAAGAATCACTCGGGTTTATAAATTTATTTTAATTATGGGAAATTAATTGTTGTTAAGTATCTATTGAGTTTCTTTTATTTAAAACACATAAGTTACAGTATATTTTTTTCCATTACTACTCGTAATAGTTACTACATCAATTACACTTTCCTCGCCTCCTGGAATAAAAAAATTAGCTTGACCACTGCTATTACTGCTAGTAGTAGCAGAATTAGCATATCCATCAGTACCTGTTATGGTAAAAGTAATATCACAATTTGCAATAGATGGAATAAGCGTAGCAGTTACTGTAACACCCTGACCTGGTGCTGGATTTACTGGACTGGGAGTTCCTGAAACAAATTCTACTTCTGAACAAGATGAAGCCGTCATTTTTTCTTCAGAGAAGCAAACAGTTGTTGTTCCTCCTGATTTTGCATCATTAAGTTTAACGCCTTGAATATCAATAGTTTTTTTTACACCTGAATTTGGTAGTTTAAACTTATTTAGAACTACAGGAGCGTAACCTTTAGCAGCTATAACGACATTCGCATTATCCTGAAATAAATGTATTGGTAGTTTTCCACCAACTTTAGATTTTCCGGTAAGCATATGGTGTTTAATATTACTCTCTTTATCCTCTCCAGTTGCATAAGAATATGAATACCAAGTTACTAATGATCCAACGGCCGCCCCAACTACTGTTATTGTCGCAACAGCTGGCAAAGTGGCTGTTCCAACAATTGCTCCAGTCACAAAAGCAGCTCCGGTTGCTAAAATAGATCCTAATCCTAAACTTGCTGCTTTTGTCAATTGATCTTTTTTAAGCTTGTTAACTTTATCGTAATATTCATTTTCATCAATTTTACCATCTTTTAATTCCTGGTTAAGAGCAGCAATACCATCTTTTGCACCCTTAACTAAGTCGCCTGTACTTTTTGCAAGTCCAACGCCAAGTCCATTGTCAGCTCCGGGTATAAAATCTACAGCACTGCAACTTGGACCATCCTTTTTTTTTGATGTTGATTTATTATAACTCTGTTGGATTTCAATGACGCTATTTAGAGCGTCTACAAATTGCTCTCCTGCAATCACATAATTATCAAATAAGAACCCAATATTTTCAATTGACATATTTTTTAAATTGGCGCCTTCAAGTTCCTGTGATTCGAGTACAAAATTATGCAGTGTTTCATTAATATCAATGACAGAATTACTGTAGTCTGTAACCATTTTATTATTTACAGGATCCTCAAAATTGATACCATCACTGTCATCACTTTCACATGAATTGAAATTTAGGACCAAGAGTACAAATGCTAAAAATTTAATTATATTTTTCATAGGTTTAGAATTTTAGGTATATGAGTTAATCTGGTTTAACCAAAACAATATTAAATTTACCTAGTATTTCTAAAACCCGAAATGATGAAGATCAATGGGGTGATTGATTTTCGTCAATAAGCTACTTATGAAGGTTGTATTACTCCTAGAACTTCAAGAACAAATACATGCTAATTGGTAGTGGTGGGGAAAGAAAAACCCGAATGAAGAATCATTCGGGTTGTTCGTCTGTTATCATTCTATGTAATATAATACTTTACTTTTTTTCTTTGTTTCTGGATAATATTCGTTTAACTCTATATCAAATGAATCATTTGAATATTTACGTATTTTT
>CAZPHF010000190.1:0-2031 GCA_964586115.1 uncultured Flavobacteriaceae bacterium
TTTGGGATGTCAATTCCTGCTATTCTTGCCATAATTATCCTTGTCTTTGTTTAAATCTAGGATTCTTTTTGTTGATTACATATAATCTGCCTTTTCTGCGTACTATGATACAGTCGGCGCTTCTTTTCTTTACTGATGCTCTTACTTTCATCTCGTGTTATCTTTAATATCTATAAGTAATTCTTGCCTTAGTTAAATCATAAGGACTCATTTCTAATTTTACCTTATCTCCAGGTAGCAATTTAATATAATGCATTCTCATTTTTCCAGATATATGGGCAGTCACAATATGTCCGTTTTCCAATTCTACCCGGAACATAGCATTTGATAATGCTTCATTGATTCTACCGTCCTGTTCTATTGCTGGTTGTTTTGCCATAATTAATAAGCTACTTTTCTTTTAGACCCTGATTTCATCAAACCATCATAATGACGATTTAACAAATGGGCATTGATTTGTTGTAAGGTATCAATTGCAACACCTACCATGATTAATAGTGATGTACCTCCATAAAATATAGCCCATCCTGGTTGTACTCCCGCCTTAGTAATAATTGCTGGAAGTATCGCAAGTAAAGCTAAAAATAAAGAGCCCGGTAAGGTAACACGAGATAAAATCGTATCCAGGTAATCAGCAGTTTCTTTTCCAGGTCTAATTCCTGGCACAAAACCACCACCTCTCTTCAGATCATCAGCCATTTTATTTGTTGGTATTGTAATTGCAGTGTAAAAATAACTAAAAATGATGATCAATACAGCAAACAAAATATTATACCATAAACCAAAAATATCAGTAAAAGAAACTCCTATAGATTTGATCACTGAATTCTCGGAACTTGACATCAAACCAGGAACGAACATCAAGGCCTGAGCAAAAATGATCGGCATTACTCCTGATGAATTTAATTTCAAAGGAATATACTGTCTCGCACCTGCCACATCCTGAACGCTTCCAGCTACAGTTCTTCGCGCATATTGAACCTGAATCTTTCGAACTGCCGTGACTAATAAGACACTTGCAAAGATCACAACAAACCAAATTACAACTTCAATTAAAATCATGATCAAACCACCATTTGACTGATTGATTCTTGACGTCGCCTCTTGCATAAAAGAAGCAGGGAAACGAGCTATAATACCAATCATAATCAATAATGAAATACCATTACCGATTCCTTTATCTGTAATTTTTTCTCCTAACCACATGGCAAATACTGTACCTGTAGTAAGTAATAGTATTGAAGAAAAATAGAACAATGGACCTGTACCTAATAAAAACGCACTTTCAGGAATACCCAAACTTGGTAAACTAATTAAATAAGTAGGCGCCTGAATAATCAGAATTGCAATGGTTAACCAACGTGTAATCTGATTAATTTTCTTACGGCCACTTTCTCCTTCTTTTTGAAGTTTCTGTAAATAAGGAACCGCAATTCCCATCAACTGAACTACAATCGAAGCAGAGATATAAGGCATTATACCCAAAGCCATTACAGAAGCTTTAGCAAAAGCTCCTCCTGTAAAAGCGTTTAACAATCCTAATAAACCATCCGAAGTATTGTTGGCTAATCCGGTTAACTGCGTTGGATCGATACCAGGAAGTGGTACCTGAGCAGCTAAACGATAAACCACCATTAAACTTAAGGTCAGAAGGATCTTACTTCTTAGTTCTTCGATTTTCCAAATATCTTGGACAGTACTAATAAACTTTTTCATTTAATTTTTATCATTAAATAGTTACAGCTTCTCCTCCCGCTTTTTCAATAGCTGTTTTAGCAGAAGCAGTAAATTTATGTACTGAGATATTCAATTTAGCTTTCAATTCTCCTCTTCCTAAGATTTTGACTAGGTCATTCTTACCTACCAAACCATTCTCCATCAAAATTGCTAATGACACAGTATCCTTGATTTTTCCATCATCAACCAATTGTTGTAAAGTATCAAGATTCACACCTTGGTATTCTTTACGGTTGATATTTGTGAAACCAAATTTAGGAACACGTCTCTGAAGTGGCATTTGACCACCTTCAA
>CAZPHF010000191.1:0-2011 GCA_964586115.1 uncultured Flavobacteriaceae bacterium
CCCTTCTCACTTAATCCTTAATACTTAGTTCTTAACCCTTAATCAAGGATATCCGTCAACTTACTAAACTCCTGTTTCGGATCCTTATTCTCATAGAGAATTCGATATATGGTATCAATGATTGGTGTCTCAGCCTTGTTTTTTTGATTGATCAGGTAAGCACTTTTGGTGGCGTAGTATCCCTCGGCTACCATACTCATCTCAAACATTGCTGACTTAACGGTATAACCCTTGCCAATCATATTTCCAAACATCCGGTTGCGACTAAAAACAGAATAGCCCGTAACCAAAAGGTCACCCAGGTAAGCTGAATTATTAATATTGCGCTTCATCTTATGGATCTTTTTGATAAAACGTTTCATTTCTCTGATCGCATTCGACATCAATACTGCCTGAAAATTATCTCCATAACCTAAGCCATGAGCCATTCCGGCAGCGACCGCGAAAATATTCTTAAGCATGGCTGCATATTCTGTCCCAGTGATATCATCTGAAATTTTGGTCTTGATATACCTACTCGATAATTTTTCGGCCAAAACTTCTGCTTTTTTCTCATCCTGACAGGCTATTGTCAGGTAAGATAGACGCTCCATAGCCACCTCCTCAGCATGACAAGGTCCGGTGATTACCCCAATGTTTTCAAAAGGAACTTTCATTTTTTCGTGAAAATGTTCCCCCACAATCAATCCAGATTCGGGAACAATACCTTTTATAGCCGAAAAAATAACTTTATTATCTAACGGAACCTTGATTTTATTTAGTTCAGCTTGAACAAATGCCGATGGAATTGCAAAAATAAGGTAATCCGCATAGTTGATCATTTCATTGATATCCTCTGAAAAAAACAACTTATTCGGATCAAAATAAGCCGAACTAATATAATTGGGATTGTGTTTGTTCAATTTGATGTGTTCGATGATATAGTGACTACGCATGTACCAGCCTACCTCATTCATATTCTCACATAACATCTTTACAATAGCCGTCGCCCAGCTTCCCCCTCCAATAACCGCAACTTTAGTTTTTGACTGCATATAATAACCTGTATCCATCAAAAGTAGTAAAATTTAAAGAACTAAGAAGGATAGGTTTTGATTATTAAATTCTATAAATTTGTTAGTGATTCATCCCTAAACTTCTACGCAATGAGTGAGACAGGTAATAATAAAGATGATAATAAGGATCTTAAGAACGATCTTAAAGAGGGGGCAAGAAAAATAAAGGAAAAAGCCAAAGAGATTGCGAAAGAAATTGATGAAAACACTCAGGAATTTCAGGAAGACGCAAAATCTACCGCTTCTGAATTTACTGAAGGGGCAAAAGACGCTTATGAGCAGATCACTTCAGACCAGAGTAGCAAAAGGATCGTTGCCGGAATTGTGGCCATTTTGTTTGGTTCTCTGGGAATCCATAAATTTATTCTGGGTTACCAAAAAGAAGGTCTGGTCATGTTGGTGATCAGTCTGCTTAGTTTTGGACTCCTAGCCGGTCTGGTTGCATTAATAGGACTTATAGAAGGTATTATCTACCTTAGCAAATCTGATGAAGACTTCTTTCAAACCTACCAAATTGGTAACAAACCCTGGTTTTAAATGGAATTAGTTGATGAATTGGGGAACAAACTTGCTCCTCCCGCGGAAAATAAAAGAATACTGGCCGGAGTACTAGGCATCCTTCTTGGGGCCTTTGGTATCCATAAATTCATTTTGGGCTACCAGAATGAAGGGCTGATCATGTTGCTTGTTACTGTACTCACTTGTGGAATCGGGGCAGGACTTACCGGGTTGGTCGGGCTGATTGAAGGCATTGTTTACCTCACTAAGTCAGACGAAGAATTTTACTTTCTCTACCAGGAAAACAAAAAGTCCTGGTTCTAAGAACCATTTTTTTCATGGTTTAATTTCCGCTCCAACTCAGCCTGAAACTCTTCCATAACAGGTTTCACTGTGCTTTCAGGTAAGTCTGCAATGCGAATATACAATAGCCCGTCAACTGCATTATTGAATTTTGG
>CAZPHF010000192.1:0-2000 GCA_964586115.1 uncultured Flavobacteriaceae bacterium
AATCGTTATGCAAGAGATATTATCGGCTGTATGAATAACTGGGTAGATGGCTGGATAGACTGGAATATGGTACTTGATAAACAAGGAGGTCCAAACTGGTTTAAAAATTGGTGCCTGGCACCGGTAATAGTTGATCCGGAAAGTGATGAAGTTTACTTTACACCTATCTTTTACACACTAAGTCATTTTAGTAAATTTATAAGACCAGGTGCCACACGTATAGGATTTGAAAATTCAGACGAATCCTTAATGGTAACCGCGGCAAAAAATATAGATGGTTCTATTGCAGTTGTTGTCTTTAATGAGGGAGATACATCGAAGCATTTTACATTGTCTCTAATTGAAAAATCAATTGAATTAAGCATAAATAAGAAAGCAATTCAAACAATACTAATCCCAAATCTATAATAGGAATCGTTCCTATAGATGAATAACTAATACCTAGAAAATATGTCTTCAGTTACAAACAAAGTTCCATTTGGTCAAAAAATAGCATTTGGGGTCGGAATGTTTGCCAACCAAATGTTTCCCGCTATTCTCGGAATATTTATGGTTTCTCTGGTACAATCCTATGGATTTAGTGGATGGATGTGGTCTCTTGTTTATTTTTTTCCAAGAGTTTTTGATGCCATTACGGATCCCATTATGGGTTTTATTTCTGATAATACCAAATCGAAATATGGAAGACGCAAACCATATGTTTTTATTGGCGCAGTTATAATGGGCGTAGCCTTTACTATTATGTGGCAGCTCTATGCTGATAATTCTTTGCAATATAATTTTTGGTATTTCTTTTTATGGTCAGTTGTATTTTATTTAGGGCTAACCTTTTTTAGCGTACCCTATGTAGCTATGGGCTACGAAATGAGTAATGATTTCCATGAGAGAACCAATATCATGGCCGTGGCGCAATGGATTGGACAGTGGGCATGGGTCATTGCTCCATGGTTCTGGGTGATTATGGATGATCCTGATTGGTTCACATCTCAAGAGGTTGCGGTTCGTGACTTAGCTGCTTGGGTTGCCGTACCTTGTGCAATTGCCGCGATGGTACCTGCCATATTTATTAAGAGTAAGTCAACCCTTGAAGAAAATTATGAGCCACTGAATACCTCTAATATCGGGGGTAGTCTATCGAAAATCGTAGAAAGCTTTATAGATGCGTTTAAAATAGCGGAGTTTAGAAAGATATGTGGTGCTACGTTTTTGATTTTTAATGCATTTAATACCGTAGCTGCACTAACCTATTTTGTGATTGTCTATAAATTGTTTAATGGTGATGCAGCTGCTACCGGTATTTGGGTTGCCTTGTTTGGCTGTATTGGGGCGTTAGGGACTACTTTTATCGTAATTCCATTAGTTACCTGGATGTCAAAAAAAATGGGTAAGATAAAAGCATTTATGTGGGCACAGGGTATTTCGCTTATAGGCTACATCATGATGTATTTTCTTTTTGTACCCGGAAAACCATGGTTGTATCTTTTCGCTCTGCCATTTTTTTCTTTTGGTATAGGGAGCTTATTTACCATAATGATGTCAATGACAGCTGATGTAATTGATATTGATGAATTGAAATCAGGATTACGCAGAGAAGGTATTTTTGGTGCCATTTATTGGTGGATGGTTAAAGTTGGTTTTGCAATAGCCGGCGCACTTAGTGGTGTAATTATTGGCGTGGTTGGCTTCAATCCTGATTTGGCAACGACAGACCAACAAGTGGCGGTTGATGGATTGCACACATTCTTTTGCTTTTTTCCAGCGGTAGGAACCATTGTTGCTATGCTGATTATGAAGAACTATGATGTAACAGAAGAACGTGCGCATGAAATTCGTACCGAATTGGATAAACGCAATTCCACAACATCTACAAATGAATTAAGTGCTCATTACCAAAGTGGTAAATTATTATCATTAGCATCTGTAGATTTGGATGTTGACTCAAAAACAGATATAGATTTTTCAACAAAATCTAAAGCTGAAATTAAGAAGCTCTATGCTAA
>CAZPHF010000193.1:0-1987 GCA_964586115.1 uncultured Flavobacteriaceae bacterium
GTTTTTAAGCGGCTGCAAAAATACAACCAAATACGAATACCAACCTAATTATTTCTTTACTTTTTTCATTAATTTTTTCCCTAATTTCACAATGTACTGATAACCTGCGATTTCTGAACAGAAAAAATTGCAACTTTTTTACACCCTTTAAGACCGGATAAATCAATAAAATTTATGGTATACCTATTATGTATATAAAACTTTTAAAATTTTCAGAAAACGGTCAAAATATTACATCCTTAATGTATTCCTTATTAAATTTCTGATATGTATCTTTGACTCCTTATAATTGAGCATATGATCAAGATTACATTACCAGATGGGAGTATTAAAGAGTTTGAAAAGAATTCAACTCCAATGGATGTTGCAAAAAGCATAAGCGAAGGGTTTGCCAGAAACGTGATTTCTGCTAAGTTTAACGAAGATACTGTTGAAACCAAAACTCCATTGACCTCTGACGGCAACCTCACTTTATTTACCTGGAGCAATCCTGAAGGTAAAAAAGCATTCTGGCATTCATCTGCCCACATACTGGCTCAAGCCATTCTTTCTTTTTATCCGGAAGCCAAATTAACCATTGGACCAGCTATTGAAAATGGATTCTATTATGATGTTGATTTTGGCAATGAGACTATCTCTGAAAATGATTTTAAAAAGATCGAAGATAAAATGCTCGAATTTGCGCGTCAAAAGTTTGAATTCGAAATGCGGGAAGTATCAAAAGAAGATGCATTATCCTATTATAGAGATCAAGGAAATGAATTCAAGGTTGAATTGATCGAAAATTTAACCGATGGTGACATCACTTTTTGTGACCATAGTGATTTCACTGACCTTTGTCGTGGGGGACACATTCCTAATACCGGTATTATCAAAGCAACAAAAATCATGAGCGTTGCTGGTGCTTATTGGAGAGGTGATGAAAACAAACCTCAATTAACAAGAGTTTATGGAATTTCATTCCCTAAACAAAAGGAACTTAAAGAGTATCTAGCCCTTTTAGAGGAAGCTAAAAAAAGAGATCATAGAAAACTTGGGAAAGAGCTTGAGCTATTTGCTTTTTCAGCAAAAGTAGGTCAGGGTCTACCTTTATGGTTACCAAAAGGTGCTGCCCTAAGAGAAAGACTTGAAAACTTTTTAAAAAAAGTTCAAAAGAAGGCAGGTTATGAAATGGTGATTAGCCCACATATTGGACAAAAGGAGCTTTATGTTACTTCTGGTCATTATGAGAAATATGGAGCAGATAGTTTTCAGCCTATTCACACGCCAAAAGAAAACGAAGAGTTTCTTTTAAAGCCTATGAATTGTCCGCATCATTGTGAAATATATAATGTAAAACCATATTCTTATAAAGACCTTCCAAAAAGGTTTGCTGAATTTG
Organism: uncultured Flavobacteriaceae bacterium; assembly: GCA_964586115.1. GTDB lineage: Bacteria > Bacteroidota > Bacteroidia > Flavobacteriales > Flavobacteriaceae > Lutimonas. The sequence continues at coordinate 1,382 of CAZPHF010000193.1, forward strand.
GAACTGTTTACAGGTATGAACAGAGTGGAGAACTTCATGGTTTAACAAGGGTAAGAGGTTTTACTCAGGATGATGCACATATTTTCTGCACACCTGATCAACTGATCGAAGAATTCAATGCCGTGATTGACATTGTCCTTTATGTTTTTAGTGCCTTAGGCTTTGAAGATTTCACGACGCAAATTTCATTGCGCGATCCTGATAATAAAGAAAAATACATCGGTAGCGATGAAAATTGGGAGAAAGCTGAAAACGCCATCATGAGATCGGCTAAGGAGAAAAACCTTAAAACTGTAATTGAATACGGAGAGGCTGCTTTTTACGGACCTAAACTAGACTTTATGGTCAAGGATGTTTTAGGAAGAAGTTGGCAGCTGGGAACTATACAGGTAGACTATAATTTACCTGAAAGATTTGATCTGACATACAAAGGATCAGACAATCAATTACACAGACCGGTAATGATCCATCGCGCACCTTTTGGCTCGATGGAAAGGTTTATTGCCATACTTATTGAGCATACTGGAGGTAATTTTCCACTATGGCTCACGCCGGAACAAGTTATTTTACTACCAATCAGCGAGAAATACGAGAATTATACTAAAA
>CAZPHF010000194.1:0-1936 GCA_964586115.1 uncultured Flavobacteriaceae bacterium
ATTAGCCCTAATTCTTTAAAAGTCATCTATTGTTTTAAGAATTGCAAAGATACCTCGATTATTTGGATAATATAATTTTTCTTCTTTTTAGTAGGAGTTCATTTATGCTTCAATGAAGTGGAGTCTCTATGGAAGATGTTATTAACGAAATAAAAAAGAATCCTCAACGCGCTAACTTACTGATAACTAATTGATGGTCAGGATATTCTTGAAGAAGTTCTTCCCTCCTGGCCATCTCAAAATCTGCAAAATCAAAACCTGGAGAGACAGTACAACCCGCCAAAGCATAACTATTAGGCACTTCCACCTCAGATGCAAACCAATCGCCACCATGAACAACAAATTGCGGCACTTCACCGCGCTCAAGATCAGATCCTATCATATGTTTTTCGTAACTACCAGCCTTAGTCAGAATATGTAAACTAATTGGGGATCCCTTATAAAAGTGCCAAATTTCATCTTGTTTGATCTTATGAAAAGCCGAAAAATTTTCTGATGTAAGTAAAAAATAGATACAAGTTGCATAATTCCTGCTGCTTTGATAGCCTTCAGATAAAGATGATGAAACAATTGAGCCTGTACTTCTGTAGGTCTCTTTATAGAATCCGCCTTCAGGATGTGCCTCGAGGCCAAGCTGTGTTACTATTTTATCTATACTCTTCATGTATGTAAAGGTTTATTTCATTTAAAATTGAAATCAAATCCAAAGATAAAATATATCAACATCAGCACAAAACAAGGCTATATTTATAGTCTAAAATCAATATCCAGTCTTATTCTGTTTCCATTTTCTAAGGCAGAGCCATAGGGGAGTAGTTGTTCCACCATAAAATATCGAATTTTAAATTTAAACCTTTTACTGAGTCTATAACCCGTTACTAATTCCAAGGCTTTATAATTCGTCAATCGGCCATCCCTGGAACCTGCGCCACTATAATCCCATCTTGCCCAATCATTCTGAGCCAGAAAATCAACTGCCGCGAACCGTTCCAAATAGGTGAAGTAAGCTCCAAAGGTATAATCTCCTTTGTTCGAAAGATCACCCCAAACAATACTGGTAACAACACCAGTTTTTTGGTCTTTTAAAAAATCTGGTATATCGGCATTGTCATTATAATTTTGAAGATTCTGATAGAGATCGAGCCCAAGGGTAATTTTTGGTTGTTCCAATGCCAGCAGCTGAGAACCCAAATGCACAACGGAATAATTAAAACGATAGGTCTCATTTCCGTCAGGTATATCAGGCATCTGTTGAAAATGATAAAAGGAAGGAAAAATAGTGAGTCTTTTGTTCCAATGTGTGGTGGCTATTTGCAACATTCCTATAAAACTTTCCTTATCAAAGGTTCCAAAGCTATTAAACAAGGTAAAAATCCCGCCGCTGTATTTTACACTGTCTATCCAACTTGCCTTCGTATCAAAAAGCGCCCCCAAATAAAGTCCATCCAAAGAAACATTATCACTCAAAAAAAGTTCATTCTTTTTTTGAAAAGGAAAGCTATTACGACCGATCCAAAAATCAAATCTGGAATAGTTTAGTTTAAAATAGAGTTTATCCAATCCAATTGGAACTGATTCGAACTCATGGTAACCATCTCCAATAGTCAGATGGGGATCCTGTTGTTTTTCCGGATAACCAGTTCTGAACCTTACTCCAAAAGAAGCCCAGTCATTTGGTGTATAATTGAGGCCTGCTCTTACCCGAAAACGCATTCTGAATCTGTCATCACGGTAAGTTCCATCAGACTTTCTTGAATTCCAGTCCTGTTCAAATCGAAACCTGGCATCTCCTGAAAACTGAAGTTTTTTTTGCTTCGGTTCTTCCTGAGAGAATAGTCCGAGAAAGGGCAACTGCATCAATAAAATACAAATAAATAATCGGCTAATAGGAATTTTCATTAACAGTAGCATATTAACTTCAACAAACTTAGATCAA
>CAZPHF010000195.1:0-1851 GCA_964586115.1 uncultured Flavobacteriaceae bacterium
TGGGACCTTGTGTTTTTCTCATTTGATATACGCAGTTGAAGTTGTATCACCACCCTCACCGGTCCAGTTGGTATGAAAGAACTCCCCTCTTGGTTTGTCCAGTCGCTAATAGGTGTGGGCTCCAAAATAATCACGCTGTGCCTGGAGCAGATTTGCCGGGAGGCGCGCGGACCTGAAACCATCGTAATAGTTCAGAGCACTTGAATGACACGGAACCGGAATACCATGCTGAATAGCGGTTACAAGAATATTTCGCAGACCCTGCTGGGCCTGGTCGATTGTCTTTTGAAAGTAAGGAGCAAGCAGAAGGTTGTTAAGCTTTGGATTTTCTTTATAAGCCTCAGTTATTTTGTCCAGAAAAGCAGAGCGGATGATACAGCCTCCCCGCCAAATCCTGGCAATTTCACCATAGTTCAGGTCCCAGCTATTATCCCTGGATACCTGCTGCATAAGGCTAAATCCTTGGGCGTAGGAAATGATCTTTGCCAAGTAGAGCGCTTTCTCAAGGTCATTGATTATCGCTGCCTTGTCTGCTGAAAAATTTAATCCTGGGCCATGAAGTGATTTAGAGGCCTCTACACGCTCTTCTTTCTGGGCTGAAAGACAACGTGCAAAGACAGATTCGCTTATGAGCGACAGAGGGATACCCGCATCCAATGCACTAATAACCGTCCATTTACCGGTTCCTTTTTGACCCGCAGCATCTAGAATTACATCGATCAAAGGGGCATTTCCCCGAGTTTTGTAGTTCAGGATATCTCTTGTTATCTCAATCAGGTAGCTGCTCAGGTCGCTGTCATTCCACCTTGAGAAAACCTGGTGCATTTCATCTACAGACATACCCAGCACATCCTTCATGATGTGGTATGACTCACAAATAAGCTGCATGTCACCATATTCGATTCCGTTATGTACCATCTTGACGAAATGACCAGCGCCACCACTGCCCATCCAGCTGCAACAGTAGGAACCATCATCTACTTTGGCAGAGATCGATACCAAAATCGGCTCAAGCTCGTTCCATGCAGCAGTGGAACCTCCAGGCATGACAGAGGGGCCTTTTAAAGCACCTTCCTCTCCACCAGAGACTCCCGTACCAATAAAGAGAAACCCTTTGTCTTCCAGGTAACTGAGTCGACGCTCAGTATCCTGGTAATTTGAGTTACCGCCATCAATGACAATGTCCCCCGGTTCCAGGAAAGGAATCAGCTGCTCGATAAATCCATCCACCACCTCACCAGCCTTGAGCATCATCATCACCTTACGTGGACGCTCAAGCGACTTGACAAATGTCTCAACAGAATAAAATCCCGATATATTTTTACCCTTTGCTCTCCCCGCCAGGAAGTTATCTACGGTAGAACTGGTTCGATTGAATACGGAAACAGAGAACCCTTTGCTGTCCATATTCAAGACGAGGTTCTCTCCCATGACCGCAAGACCTGCGACACCAATGTTTGACAACTTTTCCATATCTATCCGCCTCTATTTTTTCTATTCGAGTTAAACCGGAAAACTATTTGCTTATGAGTTGATCGACAATTGTTTCGATTATCTGATCGGGTGATTCAGAGATATCCACAATAAGCCCAGTTTCTGGCTCTTCAAGGGTATCTAGCTGGCTTTGCAGCAGATCTTTGTCCATAAATTCATGGGATCTCGATACTATTCTTTCATGGAGTAATGAAAAAGATCCTTTAAGGTAAATTGAACGTATATTTTTTTGATCTATACCTAAAAGACGACGATATTTTTTCTTTAACGCTGAGCAGGCCAGGATCATGTCCCTCTCAGACAAAAGATGATCGTCGATAACTTCTTTAAGAATTTCAAGCCATGGCTGCCTGTCAT
>CAZPHF010000196.1:0-1817 GCA_964586115.1 uncultured Flavobacteriaceae bacterium
TTGCGCTTGAAGGGTACGAACTTAATATTTCAGATTATTTATTGAAACCATTTGGCTTTGAACGTTTTTTAAAAGCAATTAATAAAACGTTTAGTTCACCTGCTACTAAACTTTCTGTTTCATCTCAAAGCAATAAAATCTCGAAACGCATTTTTTTACGGAGCAATAAAAAATATACACAAGTAGAAATTGATACTATTTTATTTATTGAAGCATCAGGGAATTATACCAAAGTGATGACAATGCTTGAAACAATTACTATTCGAGAAAAAATATCAACGGTGTTAGAGTTATTGCCAATAGAAGACTTTTTGCAAGTTCATAAATCATTTGCAGTTGCTCCCAAACATATCAAAAGTATTGAAGGAAACAGGATATTTATTGCTGATCATATTGTTCCTATTGGGAAATTTTTTAAAACAAATGTTGTTCAATTATTGAAGTAGCTTGTTTGCGGCTGGCTTTATCAAATTCAGTTTATTTTTTATCAAAGTATGGTCGTTTTTTTAGTCTTGCAGGCTACAAAACCGACTAAAAATAGAAGTAACTGAATCAATTTTGAGATTTTCATCTAGTAGTTTTTAGTGGTTTAAACTTTTCGAAATATTTTATGTTTCTATCTTTTTTTGAGTTTATTATTGATATAATTATAGACCTCTGGAATTGATTTGATTTCAAGGGAAGAATCGCCGCTTCTTACATAGAATTATTCTTCTACTTGATCGATCTTATTATTCTCTTTTAAATATAATGCTTCCTTTGCAGAAATCACTTTATTAAATTCAATAGGTTCTTTTTGAGAATACATTTTTAACTGTGATATGTTTCTTTTTGTATTATATATAAATTGAATAGTAAACTCTGGATTAAATACATCAGTAAAGTCTTTTGTGCCTTTTAGGTAAAACGAATTATAATGTTCCAATTGAAATTTAAAAGTAGGTAAAACTGCATACAATATATTGCCTTCATTGACTATTTTAATTTTTCCAAATCCTTTTGCATTATATGTTCCACAAAAGGAATTTAAAGCAATCCCAACACCTTTTTTAAGTCCGTTGAATTGTTAATTTCATAAAAATAATTTAGTTGCCATTTTTGAGTTCTTTCCGCTTGCTTATTTTTCGTAACGTCCCATTTAGGATAAACTCGGAATGCTCTTTTTCCCTCTTTATTTTCCGTTGATATGATTCCTTTTTTAATCAGCACGTATTTTGGAAAAACAAACTGTCCAAACTCGTTTTCATTCCGCACGTTCACCGTATAAAAATCAATGACGGGAGAACATAACTTTTTACAATTTTTTAGTGCTTAAAGGAGAAGCTCTCAGCCCTGCCTTAACCTTCTCATTTACTCATCCCGTTGTTATTGTCTGGCTGTATTCGTGAAATCGAAGATTCAGCGAAGCTAATTCCCTATGGTCATTTCCTAACCCACTTTCTTCTGAATTCTTTTCAAGTAAGTATGTTTTGGACGAGATAAATACTCTCAATCTTCTGTAAAGTGGTTAGAACTCTCTGTTAACTACCTATAAGCAATGAAATAAGTGGAGGTAATCAAATAACTAATATTCAGAATACTACAGCTAAATCAGTGAGGACTATTAAATAAAAAGGTGGAATGAAGATGCGCGATTTTTGAGTATTGACAAATATCATTGCGTCTATGAAAAGATGGTTGCAACTTTACATCATCAAAACACGATCGATGTAATTTAAATAAATAATACGAATCTTTTAAAATTAAATTTATTATGTTTTCAATAAAAAAAATTATAGCGATTGATACCGGTATTCAAGAAGATTTTGAACTAGCTA
>CAZPHF010000197.1:0-1812 GCA_964586115.1 uncultured Flavobacteriaceae bacterium
ATTTGTTTTATACCGGATACACTTATTACAGTACTCCTCTTGAGGAAAGATTCTACCATCCTAGCCATAATTGGTTTAAGCCCAGCGGGGTTTATGGTCAGGGTCTCGGTATTCTTGGAACAATCATGATCACTTTTGGGGTAAGTATCTATATAGCCAGAAAGCGCTATAATTTCTTATCTAAATATATTAGGTTAAAATACTTATTGGAATTTCATATTTTTCTTTGCACACTGGGGCCAATCTTGATTCTTTTTCACACCGCGTTTCTTTTTGGAGGCATTGTTTCTATTGCTTTTTGGAGTATGGTGGCTGTTGTTTTAAGTGGTGTCATAGGCAGATTTATTTATATTCAAATACCGCGTACCATTGAGGGTAGGGCACTTAGTTTGAAGGAAGTGAAGCATATGAAAACAGATGTCGCAGTTGTATTAACCGAAAAATATAAGCTGGATGAACATATAGTCGATTCTATTGTAAGCTATACAAATGAAGAAAAAGTATCAGGCAATTATAAAACAACAGGAAACTTAAGAAAGGAACTTAAACGTATTAACCTGCCTAAAAAGGAAAGGATCTCTATATTAAAAATGGTTAAAAATGAGCTGTCCCTATCAAGAAAGATCGGTAGACTCGAGACAATGCAAAGGCTTTTTAAATATTGGCATGTTGCCCATATGCCGTTTGCATTAATCATGCTTATAATTGTAATCATTCATGTAGGAGTTACTTTGACCCTTGGCTATAAATGGATCTTCTGATGCCTCAAATAATTTTGGAACAAGTCATCGTATATGGAGCCGTAATCCTCTTGTGTTTTCTCACTGTATTTTTTTATCTCCGTAAACAAAAGAGGAATTCAAATATGATCCTGAAAAAAGTAGCTATTGCGAAAGAGGAAGGAATGTTTGAGCCTATTTCATTGCATCCATATATCGATCTTAATACTTGTATTGGAAGCGCCGCATGCGTAGCTGATTGTCCTGAAAAGGATATTTTAGGAATCGTCAATGGAAAAGCTACTGTTATTAACACCTCCAATTGTGTAGGTCACGGAGCCTGTTTTCATTCTTGTCCTGTTGAAGCCATATCACTGAGGATTGGTACGGAAACTCGCGGAGTGGATTTGCCACATGTGAATCAAAATTTTGAAACCAACTCCAAGGGTGTTTTTATAGCGGGAGAGCTAGGCGGGATGGGATTAATAAAGAATAGCGTCGAGCAAGGACAACAGGCCATTGAAAACATGGTAAAATTAAAAAAACCATCTAAGGAAAATGTTCTCGATGTTGTAATCATTGGAGCCGGACCGGCAGGAATTTCAGCAACACTTGCCGCTAAAAAGCATGAAATGTCATCCATAACCCTTGAACAGGATTCTTTGGGTGGAACAGTATTTACTTTTCCAAGATCAAAACTTGTGATGACATCTCCTATGGATTTACCGATGTATGGCAAGGTGAAACTATACGATACTTCGAAGGATGAGTTGCTAGAATTATGGAATAAGGTGATCAAAGATCACGATTTAAAAATTTCGGAGCATACTAAAGTTGAAACAATAACTCCCTTGCAGGATGATACATTTAAAGTAGTGACCAATAAAGGGGAGGAGTATGTAAGTAATTATGTATTGCTTGCAACAGGCAGAAGAGGTAGCCCGAGGAAATTAAATGTTCCCGGAGAGGATTCCCAAAAAGTTGCCTATCGCCTCCTGGAACCAGAAAGAATAACCGGTAAGAAAATACTTGTTGTAGGAGGAGGTGATTCGGCTGTTGAATCGGCGATGCTGTTGATGGAAAACAATGAAGT
>CAZPHF010000198.1:0-1797 GCA_964586115.1 uncultured Flavobacteriaceae bacterium
TGCCTCAGGAGTGATCAAAAAAGCAAATATTCCGGTATTGGTAGTGCCGCTTGAATCCTAGAGCTATTTAAAGAGATCGTCTTAATTTTTAGTAAAAGAAGGTTCTGCATTGCTTTCCTTTTAGTACAAAGGTGACAAATATTAATATTACTTAAAATTGGGGTTGACTCTCTATAAAGGTGTTTGTAAGAAGTTAAAATTTGATCATTTTTCTGTTGAAAGTTTTTCCTGCTTCATCAACTAGTTCAACTATAAAGAACCCTCCCATCCTTATCTTATCAAGATTTAATTCACTATAGTTTGATCGAGGATGTTCTTTAAACATTAACCTTCCTAAAGCATCATATAACTTAACTTGCTCAATTAAATTCTGGGTCTCAATAATTAGGTATTGATCCTTCATAAATATCTTAACATCCTCATCTAATATATCCTCATCTAAACCCAATACAGCACTATTAAATACCAGACTAAACCTGTCTTCAAAAGATCCTTTACCTTCGTATTTGAAAATATAGGGCGACATATTCAAATAATGTACTATTCCATTTTCGTTATCTAAAAGTAAAATCTCCTGATCTTTTAACAAGCCTTCCATATGATCAAGCTCTATTTTCATTTCAATACTTTCTACCTCTGTATCAAAACCAATTTTCACTATTTTATCTTCGTTAAAAGGTCCTAAACCTTGAATCGACAACTTCCTGTTATCTAGCAAAGAATAAAATGCAATGGGTTGATTACCCATTAAATAAAGAGCATCATAACCGGAATCCATCTGGTCAGTTGCATTTTCATCGAAGCTTATTAAAATTTGTTTAAAGGAATTATCCGATCCTTTTAAATTGATCCATAATCTGTTTTTTTCAACAATACTTTTCTCTTTTGTTTCTTTAAAAAATTGATCGTTAGAACCAGCAAGAATGATTGAAGGATCAAAACTTACTTTATCAGACTTTATGGCTCTGACAAAAAATCCCTGACCTGATCCAATATTTTTCTTTACGCCATCAGGAATACTTCCACCAAGATTATAGGTAACATAATCATTAGCATATTTACCATCACTCAATGGTCTGGCATGGGTCCATAAATAAACCGTCCCATCAATAATCCCAAGATTCTGTTCTAAAAATGCCTTAATATCGATAGCTGCAGGATATGGGTTTCCAATCAAATTCCAATCATTATTTTCATTTTCGTTGTTACCTTCATCAATTTGAAATTTGATATTTTCGACATTTACCAGGCCATAATTAGGGATTCCACTAAAAGTAATTTCATGCTTATCTGTTATTCCCAAGGGGCCAGCCTCAGCTGCATAACCTTTTCCCTTGATCATTTGATCGGTTTGTAATGCACTTAACCACGCCTCATTATAATGAAAAATTCTATTTTCTTCAACACCGGGAAAAACATCTGATATTATTGGATCAGAAACAGGTGCTGACCAATAAGTAATATCATAAGGGTCTTTTATTAATGTGGACTTTTCAATTTTCTCAATTTCTCCTGTGACATTTGCAGATGTACTTTTGATAATAAGGGATTCTGTATCTCCAATTATGAAAGATCCATTTGGGTCAATCGTCAAATTTCTGTGCACAAAAACATTCTTATTGCTACCGTCAGTATTTTCTTCAAATTTTAGCGATCCTGTTTCATTAATGTTCAGATCATAGGCCGCAAAATCTTCCTGACCGCCATCATAATTTCCATTGATTTCAGTATTTCTTGTACGATCGGCAGGGGAATTATTATCCCATGATGCTCCATCCCAAATGGCAGGCCCAATTA
>CAZPHF010000199.1:0-1746 GCA_964586115.1 uncultured Flavobacteriaceae bacterium
GTTTAGTAATTTATAGCCGTATATTAACCATTTCAGTTTAGGTACTGCTTACAAATCATCCCCATTTCCCCTGACATCGATCAGGAAAAAATTCGTCTGTGATGGGTAACTTATGCAACCAAGCTTTTCCACCTCTTTGGTCAAGACACTCAACCCTCTCCTCGTCTTAGCCAGAGTCTGTTGAAAATAGTCTTCATCCTCCAGGGCCTCCCTGGCACCAACCTGAGCCAACAGATTGATATTAAAGGGCTGGCGAACCTTATGCAGGCAGGAGGCAACTTCCCTGGCCATGAGCCCGAACCCTACCCGTAAACCAGACAGCCCGTATGCCTTCGAAAAGGTTCTCAACAGGACAACGGGGCAGCGGTCCTCACTGTTTCGTATAAGGAGGTGGGGGTCGACCCGGGAACTCATATCCATAAAATCGACATATGCTTCATCCAGAACAACGATTACAGTTTCAGGCACTTTCCCTAAAAAACTATACAACTCTAATGGCTCGATGATTGTCCCTGTCGGGTTGTTCGGATTGTCAATAAAAATGAGCCTTGTCTTTGCGGATATTGTTTCTCGAATAGTCTCCAGGTCATGCTTCATATCCCGCAGTGGAACTACATGATTGATACCACCCCGCACCTGGACAAACTTCTGATACATCAGGAAAGAGGGGTGACTTGTGATAACCTCATCCCCCTCCCGCACGAACGCTTTTACCAGAAACTCAATTACCTCATTGGATCCGTTTCCCAAAACGATCTCTGTCGGATCAACCTCGATTTTTGAAGCGATCGCCCGGGCGAGATAGTAACAGGACCCATCAGGGTACCTGTGCAAATTAGGCAGCTCTAACCGTAGAGCCCTAACCACCTTTGGTGAAGGCCCCCAGGGGTTCTCATTTGAGGCGAGCTTTATAGAGTCACTGACACCATACTCACGTTCCAGCTCATCAATCGGCTTTCCCGGCGGATACGGTGTAATAGAAGCAATATTATCCGGAATAGTAAGTTTCAATTGATCTTCAAGTAAAATTGCGGGCGGGAAAGCCGCCCATCTTATCAGATATCCAGCGGTGGTAATTCGAGGTTAAGTTCCTGCTCAAGGTGATATGCCGCCTGGATCAGTTTTTCTTCCCCGAAATGATCCCCCTGAATCTGGATTCCAACGGGTAATCCTGTGCCGGTAAATCCTCCCGGAACGGAAAGCCCGGGGACACCCGCGAGGTTGGCCGAAATAGTCAGTATATCTGACAAATACATGGCCAGCGGGTTGTCACTATTTTCACCCATTTTCCATGCCGGTGTCGGTGTTACGGGGGAGATGAGAATATCACACTTTTCATATGCTTTTTTGTAGTCACCTAAAATCAGTGTTCTCACCTGGGAGGCCTTTTTATAATAAGCATCATAATAGCCGGAGGACAGGGCATAGGTGCCGATAAGAATACGTCGCTTCACCTCGGCGCCAAAACCATTAGAGCGTGTCTGTTTATACATATCAAGTAATGAATCTGCCTGCTGATCCCTGTACCCATATATGACACCATCATATCTGGCAAGATTGGAGCTTGCCTCGGAAGAAGCAATAAGATAGTAAGAGGCAACACAATACTCAGTATGGGGAAGAGAAATATCACCCAACTCCGCCCCGCCGCTCCTTAACACCTCAATACCATTCTGTACGACGCGTTCAACTTCAGGATCCAGCCCCTGTTTAAAATATTCCAGAGGTATTCCCACACGAACCCCG
>CAZPHF010000200.1:0-1733 GCA_964586115.1 uncultured Flavobacteriaceae bacterium
CTTAGTCCTTAGTCCTTAGTCCTTAAAACTTATTCTTACGGTCTGGACGGGACTCTTCCATTGCGGATTCGCTGAAATTTATAATGTATTTTAATTCATTTACTGCTACTCCAATTATTTCTGAAAGTTCTAACACATGGAGTTTCCTTAATTCCACTGGAGTCGTATCTGAGTTTCCTGATTCTAAACTTTTAAAACTGCTTCAAGGTTATTATAAAAGTTATAATGATGTCGTGACTAATTTCACAAATTCAGGTAACCCGGTTAGACTAGAACTTCGACAACTAAAATATGAGCTTTTTAGTGATACTGAACACCGTAAATTTTTTCCGACTAACTCGCCAAAAACTCCAAGTTCAGAGGTCTATAATTCCATTTTTGAGGACAGACGAGTTTTGCCATTATGCAGATATATTAGCAGTACTGCTAATTATTTTGAGAATAATTTTAGTTCCGTTCAAAGAAAAGCAGAAACAATTCTGGATTATATTGATGAAAATTATAAATAAAACAAAGCGTTACACCTTTATATAGTTCATTCTGGTTTTTGGTGGTCTGCCCTAGACCACAACAACTGCGCAGCAATTACAATAAAGTCCCTCCCTCGGGATTTTTCCGTCCCTTCTAGCACCCCTTTTGACCATTTCCAAGCGCATCAGTCATTCTAATAAAGATGACCTTAAACCACTGTAATCAAGTTAAATAAGATTAATTATTATGAGAAAGCACTACATCACACATTTTAGTAAAATTCAGTGGAATTAAGCAAGCCTTTGTTTTAACAAAAAATTACATTTATTAATGTTGAAATTGTGCACAATATGATTATTTTTATAGTATAACTATTAACTATGAAATTGTTACTATCATTATTTCTTTTTTGTTTCAGTTTTTATACTTTTTCTCAAGGTATTAATCGTGAAAATGTTATCGGAAAAATTATTGTCGAAGGCAATGAAATTGAAGGCATAACCATTTATAACACCTCATCAAATATAGGCACGGTCACTGATAAAAATGGTGAGTTTACAATTGCGGCAGCCTTGAATGATCTTTTAGAAATTAGGGCCTTGGAATATCAAAACATTGATGTTAGGATTAATAAAGCCATTATAGAATCAAAAGAAATAAGCATTTTTTTAATTGAAGAAATGAACATCTTAGATGAAGTTGTAGTCCAAACCAAATTACTTAGCGGTAACCTTATAACAGATGTAAATAATCTAGAAACATTTAGCCCTAAACTTGATGCTATTTATTTTGGAATAAAAAGCGCGGATGCTTATGAATTAAGTGATGATAACAGAAGCCAGATTAAGAACCTAGAGATGAACGCACAAGGTCAAACTATGGTCAATGGTTTAAATGTTGTCAACGTCGTAGATCAATTATTAATCCCGCTTTTTAGATCTGAAGTGAAAGATAAGAAAGCCGCCGGGGTTCCGGAAGTACCAGTAAAATCGATTAAATACTATCTTGGCTCTACCTTTTTAGTCGAGAATTTTGACATTCCTGAGCATCGTGTAGAAGAATTTATTAGATATGTTGAAGACGATACGTTTGATTTTGACTTGTTAAACTATGGTCATGAAATAGAATTTCTTGATCTGCTTAGTAAAAAGAGTAAAGCATTTTTAAATAGTAAAAGTGATGCCGAGTAAAAACCTCAGTGAGCTGGAAGTGTTAAGTGTTAAGTGTTAAGTGTTAAGTGTTAAGTGTTAAGTGTTAAGTGT
>CAZPHF010000201.1:0-1722 GCA_964586115.1 uncultured Flavobacteriaceae bacterium
AAATAAGATGTTCAACTGTTCCTTTATCTAAAGCGTATACTGAGCCGCTATGTCCTGTAAGTGTTGCTATTTTCTTTATCTCAATTGTCATTTATGCAAAAGTTTTTTTATTTCGGTGTCCTTGCTCTTATTGCCGGTAACGGTCTTGTGTATGAAGCGTTGCATCCCGAAGGGTGATACGATTTCATATACATAGTTACCTGCTTTTTATTCTTTTATTAGTCCTTTATTGTTCTCGTTGGGCTCAATCAAGTCCCACATATTTCCGTATAAGTCTTCAAATACAGCGACAGTTCCGTATTCAAATTCAGTAGGAGTTCTCACAAAATTTATATTTCTGTCAGTCATTTTATTAAAATCTCTCCAAAAGTCATCAGTAAAAAGGAAAAAGCCGACCCTTCCTCCCGTCTGGTTTCCAATGCTTTCTGATTGTCTTTCATTAGCTGCTTTTGCAAGTAACAAACAACATTCTTTCGCACCAGGAGGAGCAACCATTACCCACCTTTTTTTTTCGTCAATTTTTGTGTCTTCAAGAAGTGTGAAATCTAATTTTTTAGTATAAAATTCGATTGCTTCATCATAATCTTTAACGACTAAGGCAATATGTGCTATTCGTTGTTTCATTAATATTATACGGTGTTAGCATTTAGTTATTAATTTTTATTCGGTTATTTCGTTTTTTAATTGCACAATATCTGTCAGTTTTTGCATCTCCTTTATGACTCCTTTCCTAATTACAATAAAAAGGATTATTCCAATAACTATATACGAAGTATCAATTAACACAATATTCCAAAATTCCATATATAAGCTGAATTCAGGCGTAATCATAAAAAAACCTATAGTGTATAAACCAATAATTATTGGAGCAATAACTTGATGAATTGTTTTTCTTAATCGATGAAAATTTATAGAGTTCTCCGCTGTTTTTAATGTGTTATCAAGGATGTTTATTTGTTTTGCCTTATAAATACTAATTATTTCAATGAAAATTCTAAATACCAAGCCTGAAATCATTAATCCTGCACCAATTCTACTTAATGTTTCTCTAACTGGTGCAACATAATAAAAGAATAGAGAAATGACTATAAGCGTAACTAACAAGATTGTAATTGTTCCATAGTAGAAAAAATAATTCTCTTTTTCTTTATTTTTTATTTTTTTATATAAATTATCAAAGTTTGTAGTAGGAAGTTCAATACTCTTTTTACTGCTGTCCCATTTACTTTGCAGGTTTTTAAAATCACTACTCATTTTTATTATGTTTTAGAATTGTTTCAAGACGTTTTTTTATTCTGTGGATTTTTACCCTCACGTTTATCGGATTAATTCCAAAAACTTCTGATATACTATCATAATCTTGGTTTTCCAAAACCATCATAATTATTAATCTGTCAATTTTTTTTAATTGTCCAACGGTTTCTATGGTAAAAGAGTTAGGTTCTGTTGTTTCGAGTAGATTTGTTCCTCTATTATATCCGAAGCTATTTGCGGTGCTTATGGTAATAACTAATAGGTTTGTTTTTAAATTTGATTTTCATTACTGAGAATGATTATAGCTAATGATCATACCCGTTGTTACTTGCTGGCTTTCTATTAATTTGAGTAAGTAATGTTGTCTGATTGAGCCCCTCTTTTAATGTAAATAGAACAAGTAATAATCCAGGTAATAAATATTCCTTCAATAATTCGCTGAAATAAGCCTGCATAATTTGTTAAAGG
>CAZPHF010000202.1:0-1701 GCA_964586115.1 uncultured Flavobacteriaceae bacterium
TAACTCATGAAAGTAACATTAAGGGAAAGAAGATCTATTGTAAAAAAAACTCCCCGATAAATGAGGAGTTTAAATTGTTAAAAAGTTCTAACAGGGCGCACTAGAATGCTATGTCTCTTATCACCTCTTTCTTGGCTACCATTGGATATACGCTGTGCCCATGCAAGATTTAAACTGAATTCCGTAGAACTCCAATAGTAAAGTTCACTTAAATTTTCACCTCCATTAGCTGTAGATGCTGTATTTATCTGTATCTTATTAAGGTACATTTCATTCAGCTCATCCTTGCTTGGTAGAAACCAATCAGTAAACCCTCCTCCGGTATAAGCTCTTGCCGAACCAGCTGCATTATTTGTTCCTCCTATATTTGCTATAATGTCATCAGTGTTAGACGATCCAGTTCCTATTGAAGTGAGAGTAGTCGCGACCTGATAATAATTTCCATTATACCATGGAATCCCTTGCTGGTCCTCGATAGCACAAATCAACCCATGAGTTTCATTTGCCACAAATCCAGGGTCGCCAGATTGAAAAATGTAAAAGATTATACCTCCATAATGGAAATCACCAATTTTCGGTGGTTCTAAAAACGTAATTCTTGCATTCAAGGCAGCAATTAAAGCATCAACATAAGCTTTAGTAGTTGCATCTTGCGCATCTGTTGGGTCAGCAAGATTTTTTATTTGATTGGCAGTAGCATCATTTCCTTCCGATAAAATAGTTTATAAATTTTGCGCTGCTTCATCTGGAGTTTCCCATGATACAATTCCTTCACCATTCGTTGTCAACACTTGTCCCAATACACCATCTTCTTCAGGTAGTTCAATTTCGTTGGTTGGATCTGTATCATTATCTCCTTCTACAAACATAGCTTTCTTGGCAAGTAATGCATAGGGAACACTTAACAGTTGACTAGCTCCCATGCTTACATAGTTAGTGCCTCCTTTTATATCGGCACTTACTTCTAAAAAAAACTCTCCAGCTTCCCAAGGAATTTCAATGAAAGCTCCAAATGTTGAATTTCCGTTTCCAATTTCCAGGTTGATCATTCCGTTTTTATTGGTCATTGGTGAAAATACCTCTGAATAGACTAGTGTTCCATTTAAGGAGGATTGATAAATAGCAATCTCAACTCCAACCATTTTATCCATAACAGGGTTGCCATTTGGTTTGCTAATGTATGCTTGAAATTTAAACATTTCAGGGGGTGATATTTGGGCCCATGAACTGCTCAAATACGATATGGCCAGTAAAAAAAGTAATATTTTCCTCATGAGATAAAAATTTAGTGTTTAATAATTTTGAATGTTTTGACCATCTGACCTCTTGAATTTCTAATTGAGACTACATACAAGGCTGATGGTAGGTTTTTCAGATGGATTTCAATTTCCTCATTATCTAATTGTTTGCGAATCAATTCTCTTCCATAGAGATCATAGATAGAAACAGTCAAGTTTTCTAGTTCTTCAGAATTGTGAGAGATATTTAGTTTTTCAATAGTAGGGTTTGGATACGCAGTAATATTGAAATCAATATCTTCTATGTCAGGTAATAAAGAATCATTATCGAAAGTCTCCAAACTAGAAATTGTATTCCCTAGAGTCCAACTAATAGACCCTGTAGAGGATTCATAAAAAGCACTTGCAGGAGAAATGACAGATTGCCGTTTAAAATTCTCCTTTTCTTCTTCATTATTTTGTG
>CAZPHF010000203.1:0-1627 GCA_964586115.1 uncultured Flavobacteriaceae bacterium
TATATTTTTAACCATACTATAAAGAAACCTCTCAAAAAGCTAATATCCAATGATATAAATCATGCCAGATATTGACGGTGGTCAGTGTTTCATCTCATTAAGTAAGAAATGGAAACGGAAAAATATCAGGCTGAGCTATTGGGAAAGAAAACCCAAGTGATTGACTATTCTGACGGTTGCTCACAATCCTCCGAAAAAACTACTCCCGGATCAAATTGAGTAATCCATCTCTCCTTAGAGTATATAGAATCATCCACTTGAACACATTTTAGATTTGGATTGTTCACTGCCCAAATAGCTATTCCTTCAACTAAAAGTGGATTTACGATCCTATTGTTTCCATTTTGAATATTTAATTCAACTAATTCATTTTCAGAGCAAACTAAACGCCCAAGAATAATATGCTTACTTAAGTCCAATTCCTTAAGTTGATTATATTGACACCATAATTCAGAAATTGATAACGATCCTGATAAGTCTATAGAACCTAATTTATTGCCTGCTACATTCATGTATTCCAAATAGGAATTATTACCTAGATTAATTGTTTCTAAGTTATTACCAGCAGCATCCAATTTTTTTAAAAGCATATTTTGTTTTAAATCTAAAGAGCCAAGGTTGTTTGAGTTACAATCCAATCTGTTCAAATTCTTACAATCTGTCAGATTTAATTCAGTTAATGGGTTATTGTAGCAACTTAAATCTTCAAGTTTCGAAGCGCCACTTAGGTTTAATCTCACAAGTTGATTCTCTCCACAACTAATCCAGTTAAGTGCATTGTTAAGACTTAAATCAAGTGTTTTAAGCTTATTATTTCTACAACTTAAACTTTGCAGATTTACATTATTACTGACATCTAAATTCTTCAACTGATTATTTTGAACGTCAATAGTCACTAAATTTATATTTTGACTTAAATCAATATTCAATAGATCATTTCCGGTAAGCTCTAGATCAGTTAAAGCTTTATTAAAACTAATGTCAAGAAATGAAAGATTGTTACCTATACATTTCAGAATAACCAAAGCTGAGTTCTTACTAAGATCTATCTCCGATAGTTCATTATTAACTAAGGTTAACGACTTGATTAACCTATTTGAACTCAAATCTAATTGAGCTAATCCATTCTGACGATAATCTCTACCAATAAATATCAACTCTTCTAATTTAGTGTTATGACTAACATCCAATTCTTTCAGTTCAGTATTATCCATTAATCTTAACTTCTTCAGGAAAAGGTTCTTACTAAGGTCTAAATCTTGTATTGGATTGAATCCTAAGTCCAATTCTTTTAGTTTCGTATTCTGACTTAAATCTATTTGATCAATGTTACATTGAGCTTCAAGTGATTCTAACTCTATAAAGTCTTCGATTCCAGTAAGATCTAAAATATCATATCCACTAACATTTAATTCAACCACATCTTTAATATTATTGGTCAACACATAATCATCCAAAACATCATCATAACCCAACTTTATCAGTTCTTTTTCAAAATTGTCATCGGGTACATAAGTTTCTTTACTTACAGGATATTCATTATTTGGTTCATCATCATCACTGCAACTATTCAAGGAAATGATTGTAAACAGGGGAATTAAACAGTAGAGAAATATGTGTTTTTGAA
>CAZPHF010000204.1:0-1626 GCA_964586115.1 uncultured Flavobacteriaceae bacterium
CGGGTCCTACCGGTGGCGATGGATTCGCTGCACCTCCCCGAACTTGTAGCTTAACTACTTTGTCTATTTCTTTTGCCATTTTTTAATGTTTAGTGCGATTGTCTATATTGGAAGCTAAGACAAAACGCTATCTTTATTGTAACAATTATTAAACTTTTTCTACTTGCATATAACTTAACTCTAATGGTGTTTTTCTTCCGAAAATCTTAACCATTACTTCAAGCTTACGCTTTTCTTCATTTATCTTTTCAATAGTGCCATCGAAGCCATTGAATGGACCGTCGATAACTTTTACAGTTTCTCCTTTTGTAAATGGAATAGCAACATTAGAATCTGCATCAATTGCTAATTCATCTACCTTACCTAACATTCTGTTTACTTCAGACTGTCTTAATGGAACAGGATCACCACCTTTTGTCTCACCTAAAAAACCAATTACATTAGTAATGGATTTAATAATATGAGGTATCTCACCACTTAAATTGGCTTGTACCATTATATAACCAGGAAAATAAACCTTTTCTTTCTGTACTTTTTTTCCTTTACGGATTTGAATAACTTTCTCAGTCGGCACTAAAATCTGATCTACAAAATCATTTAAACTTAATCTAGAAATCTCATTTTCAATATAAGACTTGATTTTGTTTTCTTGACCGCTAACGACTCTAACAACATACCATTTTTTCTCTGACATAATCTTCTTTTGTTGTTAGTTAATAAATGCAAAATAAGCTTTTACTGCTCTACTAAAAACAGTATCTACTCCCCAAATAGCCAGTGAAAAAATTATTGAAAACACAGCTACAATAACCGTTAATCTCTGAGCTTCTGGCAATGGTGTCCATGACACATTGTTCTTTAACTCTTCAAACGATTCTTTTATATATGTTATTAATCCTGCCATTTGATTTATTTTATTGTGGACTTAAAATTCAATCCTTTTATACTTTTGCACGGGTTGAGAGACTCGAACTCCCGACACCTGGTTTTGGAGACCAGTGCTCTACCAACTGAGCTAAACCCGTAAATATTAATCAAGGCATCCCGAAAAATCGGGACACCTTAATTAACTATTTTACAATATTGTTTAGTCTAAAATTTCAGTTACCTGACCCGCACCAACTGTTCTACCACCTTCACGGATAGCGAAACGTAAACCTACGTTCATTGCAATTGGTTGAATTAAATCAACTGTAATTGTTAAGTTATCACCTGGCATTACCATTTCAACTCCATCAGGAAGCATAATGTTTCCTGTTACATCAGTTGTACGCACGTAGAACTGTGGACGATAGTTGTTATGAAATGGTGTGTGACGACCACCTTCTTCTTTTTTAAGGACATAAACCTCAGCCTTAAATTTAGCGTGTGGTGTAACAGAACCTGGCTTACAGATTACCATACCACGAGAAATTTGAGCTTTCTCAATACCTCTTAATAAGATACCAGCATTATCACCAGCTTCACCTCTATCAAGGATTTGGCGGAACATCTCGATACCAGTAACAGTAGACGTTAACTTCTCAGCACCCATTCCAATAATTTCTACAGGATCACCTGTCTTAGCTATACCAGTTTCAATACGACCAGTTGCAACAGTTCCACGACCAGTAATTGAGAATACAT
>CAZPHF010000205.1:0-1624 GCA_964586115.1 uncultured Flavobacteriaceae bacterium
TACCAAATTCCAGGTTCTTATACATAAGTCTTTCCTCATCATGACTTTCCATATAAGCAACATTGGCGGGTACCGTCCAGTTTCTGTTCTTATAGTCAATCCAAGAAAAGTCTGATTTTTTGTTTTCGTGAAAACCTAAGGTGCTTTCATTATATGGATCAGTTAACTTGCTCCACATCATGATCCCTTTGCCTTCATCAAGTCTGTAATTCACCCACTGAGTTTCCTCGGTGTTGGTTCCCAAATGCTCAAAAATCACATAGAAATCCGGTTCTATGGCCCATTGGTAATCTGCATATTCCTTTAAAACTGCAATACGGTCTGCTTGTGTGGCGTTGGTGCAACTTTCATTACTTGCGGTACAGTTTTGGGTAAAGCCTTTTGTCAGATCCCATCTGAATCCATCAATTCTATATTCATCTATCCAATATTGCGTTGTTCTTTTCACATAATCCTTTGTAGCCTGTTTACTATGGTTAAAGTCATTAAAAACACTATAGGAGTGTGTAGCAACCTGGTTAAAGAAAGGACTGTCTGAGCTTGCCTGACCACCATATCCACCATTGCTGTCGTTCCACATCCTATAAAAAGGGTTCTGACCGGTAGCGTGGTTATATACAACATCTAAGATCACTGCCATATTTCTTTTATGACATTCATCTATCAGTTGTTTAAAGGCTGTCGGAGTTCCGTAATACTTGTCTAAGGCCATATGAAAAGAAGGATTATATCCCCAGGATTCATTTCCGTCAAATTCACTCACCGGCATCAGTTCAATAGCATTAATCCCTAAATCCTCCAGATAATCAAGTCTGGCTTTCAAAGCATCAAAACTATGTAATTCATCAAAATCTCTTAACAAGAGTTCATAGATGACCAGATCAGTTTTTTTTGGAAGCTCATAGCTATTTGTTTGCCAGTTAAAATCATCATCACCTGTTCTAAGTAAAGTCACTGCATGACTGGTGCTCGCGGAAGGGTAATCAGGAAGGTTTGGAAAAGTAATCTCATTGATAAACTGATCATTGAAATCATCCAGAATCGTCGTAGAATAAGGATCGGCAATTCGAATGGTTCCATCAACCAGGTATTGGAACATATGATTGAACTTAGGCGTCAAACCTGTCAATTCGATCCAAAATCTGTTCTTGGCGCTATCCTTTTTCAATAAATAATTCGCTTCTTTTTGCCAATTATTAAAATCCCCAAGTAGATAAACAAAACTCTTTAAAGGCGCATATAGCACAAGTGTGGCTTTGGTATTGTCATTGGGATTCAAATTGATCCCATCAAGCATCCCGTTTGGCACGGGTGCTTCAGTTACAGGAGGTATTTCTACAGTTCCAATCGGTACGACCTTGTCTTGTGATTTTTTATCTCCGTCACCGTTTTTGGCCTTTACCAAAAAGCCGATGCTTTCGAGCCCTGTCCTGTTATAAAAATCTTTAGGAATAAATGAAATGGAATAGGTTCCATCACCATTGTCGGTCATTTTCTGCGCTTCATCTGAATTGGTCCAATCTCCATTGTTGGGAGCATCTATTTGCACCCCGCTTGCTGTTGACCAGGCCCATAAATACACATCGGTTACTCCCCAAACGCCAGGACTGAAATCAGAAGCAGT
>CAZPHF010000206.1:0-1570 GCA_964586115.1 uncultured Flavobacteriaceae bacterium
ATAACTGGCAAATTCTATATCGTTTTTAAGTGCTACACCCCATTTATGATTAAACCAATACTGGAGATCAAACCCAAAGGTTGGGATAAGTAAAAAGCTAGATGTTTCTGTTTTTGCTTCAGGAATAAAGGCGTGACCCATTAAGGCTGCAATCCTAAAATGCTTGAATTCATGTGACGCATCATTATCATGTTCTTGTCCTCTTGTTATTTGAGTAAAGAATATCAATGTTATAATTAAAACTTTAAATGATTTAATTTTTGTCATATAAATTATTTTTTATCAATAAAAGGGCTTTTAATAATTGGCGCAAACTGAAATCGTATATTCCATGCGTTTCCGTAATCATCTGGCCTAACTATAGAGTATTGCGGTTCAATTCTCATTTTTACTGGCGTATTGCCAATTTTAACCGTTCTAGTATAGCCAAGTCCAATTGGAAATGTCAAACGGTTTTCTGGTTCGGCATTCCAGTCAACAGTTATTGAAGGCCCCATGCCAAGAGACCACGTACCAAAATTTCTTCTAAATATATACTGTAAATCCGTTCTTGAAATATCATTCCTAGTGCTACTGCCAGCGTATGACCACCAATGTTGAAGAAAAAGCCCTTTCGTCCAGGTTTTTGATAAATGAAAAACCATAACAGCCGGACCTGCTTGATACTTACCGCTCCCAAGATTGTTATTTGATGCTGTAGGAAACACAAAACTTGCTCCTGCTCCCCAAACCCAGCCACTCGCGTTTCCTGGGCCTAATAATGTAACTAATTGAATATCTCCAAAACCGGTTACGTTTGTAGAGCCCGTAGGATCATTTTCGAAATCGGGTGATGTGATTAAAGGAAAAACAGGTCGTGCCGTAAACACCATGTTTTTACCAAACGGAATAGGTAACCCTGGCTGAAAGAAAAACGTATTACCAACAACATTGCCATCAACTAAATAACCTTGATTTATCGATAAGTTTTCTTGAAATACTAGCGACCATCTTTTGGCTAATGGATTATCGAGCTCGCGATTAATTTTTGCAAGCTCCGATTCTTCCTCATTATCTGTTTGAGAAAATGCTGAATTTCCCCAAAGGAGCAAAACTCCGCAAATGATTATAAAATGAAGCTTAGCCATATTTTTTTATTGATTCATATTTATAAAAAAAACAGCTACCACATAACGTTTGGTAGCTGTTTTTATAAAAACTCTAATTTTTAAAATTAATTATTACCAGAACCCCAATTTTCCATTGAAGGATCATAAGGCAGTTCATAATTAAGAAATTCTTTGGCATCAAACGGTAAATCTTTATCATTGATTCGGAATTTCCCAACATTTATTATTGCTTCACGTGGGTTTTCCAAACCAGTCAAAGGCATGGCCCTTACATGTTTTCCGTGTGGATATTTTCTAATCCATAACTCATGTCTTGACCTCATGATTTCAAACATAGATTTTGTCGTAAAACCAGGAAGCATTTTAGGCATTCTTTCTCGTGGGTCATTATACAAATCATAAAATGAGGCTCCACTAAGACCAGGTAATTCACCTACCCAATGACGCTTAAAACGACCTTT
>CAZPHF010000207.1:0-1546 GCA_964586115.1 uncultured Flavobacteriaceae bacterium
TGTGCTAGGTGGAACGAAAAAACGTTACGCTTCAGTAGGAGATAAAATTGTAGTTGCAATTAAGCATTCTACGCCTAACGGAACAGCTAAAAAAGGTCAGGTATCTAAAGCGGTAGTGATCAGAACTAAGAAAGAAGTTAGACGTAAGGACGGATCTTATATTCGTTTTGATGATAATGCTTGTGTATTAATAGATTCTACTTCAGGAGAAATGAGAGGAACCCGTGTTTTTGGCCCTGTAGCAAGAGAGCTTCGTGAAAAACAATTCATGAAAATTGTATCATTGGCACCTGAAGTGCTTTAATTTATAGAAAGATGACAAAGCTAAAAATTAAAACAGGAGATACTGTAAAGGTAATAGCCGGTGACCATAAAGGCGAAGAAGGTAAAGTGATCAAGGTAATTATAGAAAAGAACCGTGCGATTGTTGAAGCTGTAAATATGATTTCAAAACACGCCAAACCTAGTGCTGAGAACCCACAAGGAGGTATTGTAAAAAAAGAAGCTTCTCTACACATTTCTAACCTAATGTTGGTTGAAAATGGAGTTACTACTAAAGTAGGATACCGTATGGAAGGAGATAAAAAAGTTAGGTTTTCAAAAAAATCTAAAGAAGTATTATAGTTATGGAAAATATGCCAAGACTTAAAAAGGACTACAACGACAGAATTGTTTCTGCATTGAAGGAAGAATTTGGTTACAAAAATGTAATGCAAGTTCCTAAATTGGAGAAAATAGTAATCAGTAAGGGCGTTGGAGCTGCTATTGCAGACAAGAAATTAATTGAATATGCTGTTGACGAATTGACTCAGATCACTGGTCAAAGAGCTGTTTCGACAATTTCAAAGAAGGATATCGCAACATTTAAATTACGTAAAGGGATGCCAATTGGGGTAAAAGTAACTTTACGTAAAAACAGAATGTACGAATTTTTAGACAGGCTGGTTACAGCTTCTTTACCTCGTGTTAGAGATTTTAAAGGAGTAAAGTCAAATGGTTTTGACGGAAGAGGAAATTATAATTTAGGAATTACTGAACAAATTATTTTTCCAGAGATCAATATTGATAAGGTGAACAAAATAGGTGGTATGGATATCGCTTTTGTTACATCTGCCAATACTGATAAAGAGGCAAAATCATTATTACACGAATTAGGGGTACCATTTAAAAAGAATTAATAAGATGGCAAAAGAATCAATGAAAGCTCGTGAAGTGAAAAGAGCAAAAACTGTTGCAAAATACGCTGAAAAAAGAAAGGCTCTGAAAGAGGCTGGTGATTATGCAGCCTTGCAAAAATTACCAAAGAACGCTTCGCCTATCCGTATGCACAACAGATGTAAATTGACTGGGCGTCCAAAAGGATATATGCGTCAATTTGGAATTTCACGTGTTACTTTTCGCGAAATGGCTAATCAAGGATTGATCCCTGGTGTAAAAAAAGCTAGTTGGTAAAATCATTAATTGGTTTCAGGTTTGACCCGATAATGGGTCGAAAACCAAAACCGTAAATATTTATATATGTATACAGATCCAATCGCAGATTATC
>CAZPHF010000208.1:0-1508 GCA_964586115.1 uncultured Flavobacteriaceae bacterium
TGCATAATATATAAAGGTTATGGCATTAACAAAACTTCAAAGAAGAAACCGAATCAAGAATAGAATCAGGAAGGTTGTTTCAGGAACTTCAGCAAAACCTAGATTATCAGTTTTCAGAAGTAATAAAGGAATTTCAGCGCAGTTGATTGATGACGTTGCTGCAGTTACTTTAGTATCAGCTTCCTCTGTGGCATTGAAAGATGCTAAGGGAACTAAGATAGAGGTTGCAGCGTCAGTAGGAAAAGCATTGGCTGAAAATGCAGCTAAAGCAGGGATAGAAAACGCTGCTTTTGATAGAAATGGTTATTTATACCATGGTAGAGTAAAATCCCTAGCAGACGGTGCTAGAGAAGCAGGTTTAAAATTTTAAGATTATTCCATGTACAAAAAATATAAGAACGTAGAAAGAGTAAAACCAAGCGGACTTGATCTTAAAGATCACTTGGTAGGAGTACAAAGAGTTACTAAGGTAACCAAAGGGGGGAGAACTTTTAGTTTCTCAGCCATTGTGGTTGTCGGAAATGGTGATGGAGTAGTTGGTCATGGATTAGGTAAATCTCAGGATGTAGCTTCTGCTATTGCAAAGGCAATTGATGATGCTAAGAAGAATTTGGTTAGAATTCCGATTATCAATCAAACAATGCCACATGAGCAAAAAGGAAAATATGGTGGAGCGAAAGTATTCTTAAAACCAGCTTCACATGGTACCGGGGTTATTGCCGGTGGTGCTGTGAGAGCGGTATTGGAATCAGTTGGTGTACACGATGTACTTTCCAAGTCTCAAGGGTCTTCAAACCCACACAATGTGGTAAAGGCAACTTTTGATGCTTTATTGAACCTTAGAGATGCACATACTATTGCTAGGCAAAGAGGTATATCAGTTCATAAAGTGTTTAACGGTTAATTTTTAGCGATGAAAAGAATTAGAGTAAAACAAGTACGCAGTCAAATCAGACGTCCTAAAAACCAAAAGTTAACATTGGAAGCTTTAGGATTGAGAAAAATGAATCAGGTAGTGGAGCACGATGCGACACCATCGATTCTCGGAATGGTAAAAACAGTTAATCATTTAATTTCTGTAGAGGAAATCAATTAAGATAGAAAGGTTATGGAATTAAATAACTTAAGACCTGCGAAAGGATCCGTAAAAACGGGTAAACGTATTGGTAGAGGTGAAGGATCTGGTAAAGGTGGAACCGCTACAAGAGGTCATAAAGGACAAAAATCTCGTTCTGGATATTCCAGGAAGATTGGATTTGAAGGTGGTCAGATGCCGCTTCAAAGACGTGTACCTAAATTTGGTTTTAAAAATATCAACCGTAAAGAATACCAGGGTGTAAATCTTGATACTTTGCAACAACTGGTTGATGATGGTAAAATCAAAGACACTGTTTCATTAGAGATACTGATGCAAAATGGTTTGGTAGGTAAAAATGACTTAGTAAAGATTCTTGGAAGAGGAGAATTGAAAGCTAAATTGAATATCTCAGTACATAAATTTACTGCTT